>JAKEFB010000001.1 GCA_022616275.1 Chloroflexota bacterium | reverse complement strand
CTACCTGGCAGGATTAGAGAACCGATGGGACGCTGCTATCCAGCAGACCTCATTGTGAAATTTCGCGCAATGTTGTATGTGAATTTTTCACCTACTGAAATAAAATCTGAACGTCCAGGTTGTGGAGTGGGTCTACCAGGAAAATGCCTAGAATGAAAAGGAACTGGGTTGCCAGGTAAGCATGGACGAGCAGCGGCCGCTGTTCGAGAAAAGGGAAGCATGTAATCAGCCCGCCGAAAGCGATGAACAGCCCGGCCACCAGCCAGCGCCCGGACAGATTACGCATGTCTTCTATAGTCGTAATGGCCACGGCGACGACGGTGAGGTAGGCGGCGATGTTCAGCAGAAAATAGTTGTAATTGGAGATGCGCCGTTTGTTCATAGGGAAAATGATAACTGGATTGGCCGGCCGGGGCTAATGGGGTAATTGGGTAATTGAGTAATTCGGTAATTACCCAATTACTGAATTACTCTGGCGGCGCAGGGCTATAGTACGTACAACCAGGTACAGCAGGTAGCCAATCGGGCCGACCATGAGGATGAAGAACAGGACCGGCCCCATGAGCCAGGCGCTGAAGTTATGCTGGCGGCCGTCCAGGTAGGCCCAGCGGCCGACGAAGAGGTCGAAGGTCAGGAAGTGGGCCCAGGCGATGGTTGCCCCGGTTGGCTCGCCCAGCAGCTCGGCCATACTGGCCAGGGAGGGGTTGGCCAGGCTGAGCAGCAGCTCGACCAGCCGGGGGGCGATGAGAATGGTGTAGAGAACGGCCGTGGGGGCGGCGACCCAGAGGGAGTTCATCAGCCGCTGCGTCCAGCGCCAGCGAGGCAGGAATATCATCAGCAGCCAGAAGGGCAGGACGAGGAGGTTGAGGAGGGAGAAGAGGAGTTCCATAGGGTAATTGGGTAATTGGAGATTGGAGATTAGAGATTGGCAATCTCCAATCCCTAATCTCTAATCTCTGATAATGGCCACAGCAGTGACGAGGACGCCCACGACCAGGCCGGCCAGGGCCAGGAGGGTGGTGGCGTCGGGGGCGACGAGGGGCTGGCCGCGCAGGGCCTGCCACAGCAGCAGCAGGACGAGGCCCAGGTAGCCCAGGCCGGCCGTCCAGACCAGGGCGGCGCGGCGACGCTGGCTCAGTTTGTGCTGCCAGCGGCGATTGACCAGCAGGCCGATGAGGGGCAAAGCCTGCAGGGCGTGGAAGCCGACAAAGTGGGCGACGCGCACGTCGCCGCCCTCGGTGCTCCAGCCGGTGAAGGGCAGGCCGGGGCCGCTGTCTTCGACGCCGACGCTGTGGGCGCCAATAAAGGTTGGCGGCTGGCCCGATTGTAGCCCAGCCAGTTGGTCGGGGGTAGGCCGGACCATAAAGTAGCCGGTTCCGGCGCCGACGAAGGTGATGAGCAGACCCAGCCGCAAGGACCAGGCCAGGGCGGCGTCGGGCAGGCGCTGGCGCAGGAGGAGGACGGCCGCCAGCAGGTTCATGGTCCAGATGACGATGATAAACGAGCCCATGATCGAAAAGAGGGTCCCGTCCAGGGGGGTGGTGAAGTTGAAGTGGCTACGCACACCGCGGGCGGCCTGGAAGACGATGATGGCAATCTCGACGAACAAGGCCACCGTGGTGGCCCCACCGATGAGGCGGACCAGCCAGCGGCGGCCGTGGACGAAGCCGAGCATCCAGACCAGGGTGCCGCAGTAGAGCATGGCGGAAATGGCGAATTTCATCGGCTTGAACCAGACCGGCGCGCCGGTGACCAGGCGGGTGTCCACGATGGAAGCGACCAGGGTGCCGGCGAAGAGGGCGAAGTAGAGGACAACGCTCAGCGCCAGTAGCCGGTTAGTACCCCACAGCCGCTGCCAGAGGGCGGGTAAAAGATTGGTTGTACGGTAGGGTGTAGAAGTAGAGATGGTGCTCACGAACGTTTCTCCTTTAAATAGGCGGGGATTAGGGGATTGGTAAAATAGAGCCTTCTCCCGACATGTTTTGATCTATCATGGTTTAGATACGGGAAGGATAACGTGGTGAGGGTCACATGCTTTAGTGCCGGAAGTCACGTGAGGGTCATATGACGCTGACTGTTAGAGTGAGAGTGAAGGGGGAAGTGGTGAGATGATCAAAGAGATGATCAGGTTGGTGAGGGTTTTAAGTGGGTGCGGCCTCTGGCAAGGTGAGCAAGGTGTTCAAGGAGATCATGATCATGATAGAGGTATTTAGGGATATTGGTCTGGGGTGTGTGGGGTTTTAGGGGTGTGGTGGTGTGGGGGCTGGGGAGCGGGGTGGAAGAGGTAGGGGAGCCAGTGGACATTCGCATAGCCAATAATGCGGCCGGCGCCGTCCTGGACGACGTAGAGGGAGTGGCTGTCGTCGGCCAGGCAGAGGTCGAGGTGTTGCTGGACGCGGGCGAGGACGGTTTCGGCCGGGTGGGTGTTGACGAAGTGGAACCAGCCTATCTCCTGGAGTAGCTCCATCAAGGCTGGGGCATCATGGGAATGGGCTTTGCGAATGGCGAGGGTCATCTTCTTGTTCGCGTACTATTTTAGCATGGAATCTTGCTCTAGAGTGGGCCAAGTTGCGGCGAGAATTATCGAGGATTACTTAAACGGTATATAATTAGGATTGAAGACCGCGATGAAATTCCGTGATGTTATCTGGTTAGAAGAAGTGGAGGAGAAGATCTTCCGTAAGCATCGAGTTGTGCCTGATGAAGCGGAAGAGACGCTGGTCAACAACCCTCATATACGCTTGATGGAACGCGGCTATCAACCTGGCGAGGACTTGTACGCGGCATTTGGACAAACAGATAGCGATCGTTACCTGGCCGTGTTCTTCATTAATAAAGGTGAAGGTGTTGCGCTCATTATTACGGCGCGCGATATGACACAGAAGGAGATCAGACGCTATGGGAAAAAGCGAGGCAAATAGCGGCTTTCCTATTTCCAAAGGGAAAACGTTGGCGGAAGTAGCAGATTTTTGGGATACCCACGACGCGGTAGATTTTGAGGCGCAAACCAGCGAAGTAGAAGCGACCTTTGAGCTGCAGCGGCGGCGTCATTACATTGCTATTGAGCCAGAGTTACTCGCCGCTCTCCGTGGGGAAGCTATTGCCAGGGGGATCAGCACCGAGAGTCTGGCCAACCTTTGGTTGCAGGAGCGGCTGTTGAGGCAAGGTTGATGCCGATGCAGGAAGGGCCGTGACTCCGACCGCGCCTTTGACTGTGGCCGGTCTCCTGACCGTGCCACGCTATGTATGTAGGTAGATAACGTCGTGCCGGTCACACGTTTTACTGCCGGAAGTCACGTCAGGGTCATATAACGCCTTTAAGGTTTGACAGAAGTAGTTAGGGATGCGGCATTTAGTAGTTAAGCTTACGCTGTTTTTATTTTTGGAATACTATCCCAGACTCTACCCTCTAACTCCCGCCCAGTTCGCTTTTTGTTGACGCCTCCCCACTGCTTGAAAAAGAAGGATATGTTGGCCGCCTCACATTGGTTCTTGATTTCGATGACCCATTCTTTGAGCATTGGTCTTGCACCAGGGCCAGATTCACCACCAACTATCACCCAGTTAATACCACTCAAATTTAAGTTGCTTAATGGACCAAGCAATGGTTCCAGAGACAAAAACTTTATTTTAGAATGAGTTTGGCGGAGATCGTTAATACGAAAGGTGTATTTTTGACTTTCAATGCTTACTCCCATCCAGACGTTCTCCGGCCAATCAATTTGTGAGTCTAACTGCAATAAACGGTTTGACCGTTTTGTAAGGATCTGAAATTGATGCCAGTGAGCTTGGTGCATTACGTCAAACACCCTTTGGATAAAATTCTCTGGTACATCCTCGTGAAATAAATCGCTCATTGAGTTAACGAAGATGAGTCTAGGATTTTTCCATCTAAGCGGCACTTCCAGAACACTTTCATGTAAACTTAACTCAAATTCATTATAGGTGCTGGAGTTTGAGCGGTGTCAATTCCCCGTAGCCAATATTATCTTCTTTTGGCATAGTTCCTTTCCCTTTTCTAAGGTTAACTTTGGACAGGCAGATCAGCCAGTTCGGCCGCGTCGTCGGGTTGTGCCTTTCGCATAGTTATGCACGTAATAATCTCTCAGTGCGTGCCCATATCAGTATGGATGTTCTCCCGTATATACACCAAGTGTGCTTGCAACTGTTCATACAAATCTTGGGCAACCTTATTATCCGGTTGAAATTTCATCAATTCTTCCAAACCCTCGATAGCCGCTGAAAGTGTCAGGGGCAGTTTACACTCGTGCATTATTTCATCGTAAAGCTTTTCAGCTTCTTGGTGATTCCCGAGAGCAAGATAGCATAGAGCAACATCAAACTTTACCCGATAGGCGTTTGGTGTATGGGCCAGTTTGTTTTGTGCAAGTGTAGCTGCCTGAAGCAGGTTGTGTTGAGCATTATCGGGTTTATTTCTGGTTAACTCTAGAAATGCAAGGGAAATCAGGTAAGTGTAATTTTCGGGATCTAATTCAAGGGCTCGATTGAAATCGGCCAGAGCTTCGTCGTAGCGTTCCATCCTTCGGTAGGTGATGCCGCGTTGAGCGATAGTCCAGGCGTCATCAGATTCCAATTCAACAGCCTGGTTGAAATCGGCCAGGGCTTCGTCGTAGCGTTCCATCTCCAGGTAGGTGTGGCCGCGTTCGGTGAAAACCCGGGCAACCTTGGGGTTCAGGTCAATGGCCTGGTTGAAGTCGGCCAGAGCTTCGTGGTAGCGTTCCATCTCTCGATAGGTGATACCCCGCTGGGCGATAATCCAGGCGGCCTCCGAGTCCAACTCGACAGCCCGGTTGAAATCAGTTAGGGCCTCGTCGTGGCGTTCCATCTCCCGGTAGGTGATGCCGCGATAGGCGATAATCCAGGCGGCCTCGGGGTCCAACTAGACAGCTCGGTTGAAATCGGTTAAGGCCTCGTGGTAGCGTTCCATCTCTCGGTAGGTGATGCCGCGCTGGGCGATAGCCCAACTGTCATTAGGATCTAACTCAATCGCTCGCTTAAGGTTGGTCAAAGATTCCTCGTGTCGCCCCATTCCTCGGTAGATACTGGCCCGGTAGGCAAAAGCCAGGGCTCTATTAGGATTGAGTACAATAGACCGATCTAAATAATAGAGTGCCTCCTCGTATTTCTGGTTATGGTAATATTGTCTAGCCCTTTCTAATAAGGCATTTGATGAGAAGTATTCAGTCTTCTTTATTCCACTACCTAGTTCTGATAGTAAAAGCGCCCAGTCCGTAGGCCAGGCGAGAAGAGCAGCTTCAAAACGAGTCTTGGGGCGTAGCCAAAGCTTGTAAAGGCGCGTTCGCAGAAAACGGTATAAGAGTCGTCTAAGCGTTGGGTTTCTTGGCTCGGGTAGCCAAAAGAAATCAAGTGGTTTTAACAAGGTGAGGAGTAGGGAAACGACCAAATTCGGGCGATACTCTTCGACAAAAGCTGCCAACCTTCTCCGTGCTTCATCTACAGGCAAAAGTAGGGGTAAAACCAACGGTTCTGGAATAGTATACAATCCCTGGCTGGCGACGATGTCGAAGACCGCCCATCGCCTGGCTGCCTCGTCAAATTGATGTTGTACCCGCTGGTGGGAGTAACGGGAACCAGGCAAATAGGTGGCATAGCGAAAGATGCTGCCTGTGCGCGGGGTGACCCCAGCAGAGACGAAAGTGGCAATGCTTTCTAACAGTGGTCCGGCGGCCGGTTCTGCAGTTATGATTTGCCGCCGTTGTTCCGCCCAGGCTTCTTCGTCGCTGTGGACAAGCAGGCGTTTCACATCGGTCCCATGCATCGCCGGCCGTGCCTGGGCAGGGGAAGGGAGAATAATTTCGTTCCACGCCGCTTGCGGCCGTCGCTCTTAGGCCAGCTTTACTAACTCGGCCGTTCGGTTGCGCCGTTCGACGTAGGCAACCAATTCCTGCACTTTTTCGGACCGGTTACGCCCGGAAAGATCGTCGTACTCTATTTCCAGGTCAAAACACAAGGTGCGCAATTCACCGGCACTGAAACTCTGGGTAAGAATTTGCCGTAAGCGGACGGCATCAAAGCGCATTTTGGCTGCCAGATCCGGCCCGGCCATTTGTTGCAAGGCAAAGACGATGCTATAAGGACGGCCGTCGGTGTCGCTGGCAAGAACATCTACGGCGTCGTCGGCAATAGCCACGCCCAGGATATTTGCGCCGCTGCGCGTCAGTTCGCGGCGTTGTTCCACAGCGAGCGGAGGCAACTCGATTTTCTGAAAGTGGTGTGTTTTGAGCCACGTCTCGAACGCGGCCGTCAACCGCTCGCGCTGGATAGTGATCAAGAAGTATATATCCGGGCGAACCTGGCGAATGCTTTCCATACAGGTTGAGAGCCGTTCTAATCGTTCCTTCTCCGGCCGCAGGCCGAGTTCGTCTACGAAAAATAAAGAGCGCTCGTGTTCGTCTACTTCGGCAATCGCTGCGGCGGTGAGTAACTCCTGGGGAATGAGGTCCAGGGCTGAGGTCGGTTCGTAGACAACGGTGATCAGGTCTTCAGCCAAGGCTGACCGAATGAGTTCGGCCGCCTCTCGCGTCTTGCCCGACTTCATCCAGCCGACGATGGCTACTTGGCCGTGTATGCGCAGGGTACGTGCAGAAGTGCTGCCCCGATCAACCCAGGGAATGCGGCCGCTTCGCCCCAGGCGGGCCACCAATGTTTCATAATCCACGCGGCGGATGGGCTTGCTTTCACTCAGCCGGGGAAGGGCGGCCGGCTCTGGAGATTTCAAACGATCCCACAGCGGTAGAAAAATGTCAGCGAGCGCAGCGCCAATGACGCCGATGAGTACACCCAGGCCACCGAGAACGGCAAAAAGGGCGCTAAACCAGGCTGGAAAGCGGCCGGGATCCAGGCGATACCAGACCCAGAGAATAAAGCCTGAGCCAATCAGTATAGCGGCTAAGCTCAAGAAGATGTACGCTTGTCGCCTGCGTTTAGTGTGTCGCAAAACTTGCTCCTCCGCTTCCAGCACGAACGCTGGTAGACAAGTCTATTTTACACTAAACGACCTGAGAAGAGGATATGAGGTTGGCAACCATGCCCGGTGAGCGCAGGTCGGTGAAGATGGGCCGGGGCGGGAGGGCGCCCGCCCCTACTGCTCACTGATTTATGGTCTGCGGAACGCGATTTGCCAAATCACGCCACATACGACTATGCCGGAAACGCAAATGGAAACGTATAGTCGGTTATAATGTCTCTATCCTTACTTTGTGGAGGCAGGGCCATGAAGAAACAGAGATTCCTTTTACCGATCTTGATTTTTTTAGTATCAGCAGCCGCAGGATACGCGCTTAGAGAAGGTTATCTTCTGGCCAGGCTATTTTCTCTCCTGGCGACGCCGGCCCTGGCCATGCCCAGTGGCGCTTTTACCGACAGCGGCCAGGTGCTGGGCCAGGACGGCAACGACGTGGCCCTGGGCGACCTGGACGGGGACGGCGACCTGGATGCCTTCCTGGCCCACAATGGGGCCGATAAGGTCTGGCTGAACCAGGGCGGGGTTTTCCTGGACAGCGGCCAAAACCTGGGCAATGGGCCGAGCCTGGCCGCGGCCCTGGGCGACCTGGACGGCGACGCCGACCCGGACGCCTTTGTTATCGAGGACGACGCCACCGGCAACGTCATCTGGATTAACCAGGGCGGGGCGCAGGGAGGCACGCCGGGCATTTTCAGCGGCAACGGCCAGACAATCGGCAACGATTTGAGTAGCAATGTGGCCCTGGGGGACGTGGACGGGGACAACGACCTGGACGCTTTTGTCAGTCGCAACATCGGCCGGGCCGACAAAGTCTGGCTCAACAACGGCGCGGGGCAGTTCAGCGACAGCGGCCAAAACCTGGGCAGCGGCAGCAGCTCGGACGTGGCTCTGGGGGATGTGGATAAAGATGGCGACCTGGATGCCTTCGTGGCCGACGCCAGCACCAACACCGTCTGGGTCAACCAGGGCGGCGCCCAGGGCGGCACGCCGGGCGTCTTCGCCAATTCCGGCCAGAGTTTGCCGGACGCGCTGAGCAACGCCGTGGCCCTGGGGGACGTAGACCGCGACGGCGACCTGGATGCAGTGACGGCCAGCGTTAACAGCGGCAACCACCTGTGGATTAACCAGGGCGGCGCCCAGGGTGGGACAGAAGGCGTTTTTCAGGATAGCGGCCAGAGTCTGGGGCCGAACAATAACCGGCACGTGGCCCTGGCCGATGTGGACGTGGACGGCGACCCGGACTTGTTTGTTTCCCGCAACGGCCCTAATACGGTCTGGCTGAACC
Source organism: Chloroflexota bacterium (assembly GCA_022616275.1). Lineage (GTDB taxonomy): Bacteria > Chloroflexota > Anaerolineae > Promineifilales > Promineifilaceae. The sequence continues at coordinate 5,269 of JAKEFB010000001.1, read as the reverse complement.
AGGGTGGCATCCAGGGGGGGACGGCCGGCCAGTTCCAGGACAGCGGCCAGAGCCTGGGGAATTTGTTCTCGATGGCCACCGCTCTGGGGGATATAGACGGGGATAACGACCCGGATGCAGTGGTGAGCAACTTTGGCGGGCCGAACCAGGTCTGGTTGAACGAAGGGTTGTCTGGCCTGGAGACGATGTACCAGGTGCGGGACACGGTGATGGCGCCTACGCCGCAGGGCCAGCATTACATCACGCTGTTCTACACCCACAACCCCGAAATTTTATCGCTCTTGCTGGCCGACCCGGCGCTGTTTGACGAGGCTTACGACGGGCTGGTGTTATGGCTGCCCAACCTGGAGTCGCTGGTGGACGACACCAGAGGCGATCCGACGATCAGTGCCGAACAGGTGCAGGCGGTGGACGATTTTTTGACCAACCTCTCGGCCGTGGCCAGCCCAACGTTGCAGCAGGTGATTGCCGACGAACGGGCCGACCTGCCGCCACCAGAGGATTTTATCGGGCTGACGATGAGCCAGGCCGAGCAGGTTGTGCTGGGCGGCGGCCCGATGGCCTATTTGCCGGTAGTTGTCAAGGCCACAGGAAGTCATGCGGTCATTATCCCGGCCGGGCCTATTTCAGTGACGCCGGCCGGCGGTAAGTGTGTGCTCTACTGTCTTTTGACCGGCGACTGTGACTAAGCTTGGGGGTGGAAGTGCAGCCTGTTATCTGTTTTACGGCCGCAAAGTATGGCAATTACTGTTGTGACTGTAGCAAAGTGACCAGCGATTTCCAGGGCGGCCGGCTATACTACCACCATCATTGAGAGGACCTAAACGAATCAGAAAAAAGAAGTTGCGGTCGAGCGGCGGCCTGGACGAGGCGTAAGCCTGCGGTCAAAGGGCACAGCCAATCGCCCAATTAAAGATGGACAACCGGGTGTCCTCTCAAGAAAAACGAGGGCCACCGCTGTCGGGGTAAACTCCGATAGCGGTGGCCTTTTCGATTTGGAAGTAATGCGGTACACCTGGGCAGCAACCTGCTCATGGCCCTGGCCACACTGGAGATCTTGCGCCGCTGGGCCAGGCGGCGGCTGGCCTACGAGGCCGCCACCCAGGCCAGGGCGGCGTTGGCGGGGCGGCCGGCCCGCGCCAGCGCCGGCCGCCTACCGGCCGAAGTTCCCTCAGCGGCGGATTAACGGTAGATAAAGGGTGTTGTCTGGCGTTGGCGGCGCGGCCGGCTCTGCGCCGCCCCAGAAGCCGCCTTCCAGGGTGTAAGCGCCGCCGCCGGCCGGGCCGGCATCTGCCTGGCCAATCGTTCCACCCAGGCTATAACCTCCGCCACTGCTGAAGGTGGCCCCACCGCCATCCAGCGAGTTCCAGCTCAGGTCAAAGCCACCGCCGCTCTGGGCCAGGATGGGCAGGGAAACAACGGCCGCCAGCAGAAATACCAGGACCAGTCCAGCTACAATTCGTTTTGCGTTCACGTTTCATGTTCCCTTGAAGTGGGACGCTGATTAACGCAGATGACGCAGATTAGAAAGAAAATCAGCGTTTATCAGCGAAGATCCGTATCGTAGTGCGACCCGCGCATGTCAAGTTCTAAGTAGTAAATGGCTGTTGGCCATAAGCTAAACATTCGGCTGCATCGTAATGGAAAAAAGTGGGCCTGTCATCGGGGAAAACGCGGAGTTGCCCAGTAAGCTGTACGTAGTTTGGGTGGGGATAGGGAATAGGGAACAGAGGACAGGGGGCGGGGGAGAGGGGGAGAGGGGGAGACAAGGGGACAGGGTGAAGAGGGAGGGGGTGTATTTCAATTGGCGGAATGGGGTACAATGGGGGCGGTGTGACACCCGGCCGAGGTGAGAGGTATCGCTTTCAATATTGCGCAAGGAGGACCCTATGCGACGGGCTGGTAGCTGTTTAGGAGCACTGCTTTTTTTGATTCTTTTTGGCGGTCTGGGGATTGGACTGTCTATTTGGGGGTGGAACATTTTGCAAAATGCCCGGGCCAGCACCGCCTGGCCAACTGCACAAGGCCAGGTTGTAAGCTCCGAGGTGACGGTTTCGACAAGTAGCGAGGGGGGTGATTCGTATAACCCGCAGGTGACGTTCGTCTACGCGGTCAACGACCAGCAATACCAGGACGATACGATCAAATTTGGCGAGACCAGTTATGGTAATCGCAATCGCGCCCAGGAGGTTGCGGACAAATACCCGGTGGGGGCAACGGTGACGGTCTATTACGACCCCAGTGATCCGGCAACGGCTGTATTAGAGCCTGGCGTCAGCGGTGGTAGTTACCTCATATTGGGGCTGGGCGTTTTTTTTGCTGTCATGGCGTTCGTTACCCCCTCATCCATGCTTTTCTTCCGCAGGCGGCGATGAGCTTAGGCAGTGAGCCTTCTGGCTTTGAAGCTCGTCCTCACCCCATGCCTGATTGCAGCGGCGACGCTAGTGGCACGGCGCTGGGGGCCGGCCGTGGGGGGGTGGCTGGCCGGGCTGCCGTTTACCTCGGGGCCGGTATCGGTTTTCCTGGCGCTGGAGCAGGGGCCGGGATTTGCGGCCGTGGCGGCCGAGGGAACGTTACTCGGACTTATCCCGGTAGCCGCGTTTTGCCTGGCTTATAGCCAGGTGGCCGGCCGGGCTTCGGCCTGGGCGGCCCTGGGGCTGGGGCTGCTGGCCTACCTGGCCGTGACCGGGCTGGTTTCGCTGTTGTCGCCGGGCCTGTGGCCGACGGTTATTGTGGTCTTTTTGGCGCTGTTGCTGGCGGTGTGGCTCTTGGGAACGCCGGCCGCCAGTCGTGTCCCGGTGGCTCCACCCTGGTGGGACCTGCCGCTGCGGATGGCCACGGCCACGGCGATGGTCCTCTTGCTGACCGGCAGCGCCGCGTTGATTGGCCCGCAGTGGAGCGGGTTGCTGTCGCCGTTCCCGGTCTTTGCCAGCGTTATGGCCGTCTTTGCCCAGCAGGCGGCCGGGCCGGCGGCCGCCCAGCGGCTGCTGCGAGGGGTGGTCATCGGCGCGTTGGCCTTTGCCGCTTTCTTTCTCGTCGTTGCCCTGTCGGTGGCCGGCGGCAATCTGCTGTTCTCCTACACCCTGGCGGCGCTGGTGGCCCTCAGCCTCAATGGGGTGTCTCTGGTGGCGCTGGTACGGGAGCGGCCGGTTTAGGAAGCTGAATATGACTCCAAACTCCCATACCACGCGATGGCTGGCCGGTTGGGTTGCCCTGTCTATTGTGGGCATGGCCATCCACACCGTTCGAGAGTTTGGCTTCTCCGGTCTGGTTTCCCCGGCGACGGGAATGCTGCCGGTGGCCGCGATCCAGACGGGGTTGTTCCTGGCCTGGTGGCGTTTGCCAGGCGGCCGAACCGCCCTTGAGATCGCGCTGGCCGGTTCGGCCGCCTTTCAGCTTCTCGGTGGGGCGATCATCTCCGTTCTCCCGCTGCCCTTCCTGCCCTTCCAACCGGAACAATCAGTGGGCCATTATCTCTCGCACGTCATTCTTGGTCTGGCTCAGCTACCGCTGCTTGTTTTCCCGTTGCGGCTGCGCGCGGCTCGCTCTCGATCAGCAATACCTATGCACTAATCACGAATGCCCAGAAAGTTCAGGCGGATGCTCACCAAAAGCGTACAGCTTCCAAAGGGATTCTTCGCTCCGAAGACTCCGCTCAGAATGACAAGGTGGGACGTTTAGTTTGATTGCCGAATTAAAAAATCAACCTGCAAAACTGAAGCTCGTTCAGTGAGCGATGCATTGAAACGCGCACTACAAACGGGAGTGGACCCGGGGGCCCTGGGGGGTGTCTTCTATGTCGTAGCCGGCGGCGCGGACCTGTTCGCGGAGGGCGTCGGCGTCTTGCCAGCGTTTTTCGGCCCGGGCCTGCTGGCGCTGCTCGACCAGGGCCAGGATCTCGTCGGGGATGATCTCTTCCGGGGGTTCCCACTCGGCCAGCTTGAGCCCAAAGACCTGGTCGAAGGCCAGCAAGGTGGCCTTCTTGGTGGCGGCCGGCAGGTCGCTCTTGACCAGGTCCCAGGCCACGGCGATGGCCCGGGGGGTGTTTAAGTCGTCGTTGACGCAGGTGGCGAAACGGTCCAGGTACTCTTCGTCCAGCGTGCCCGGCCGGCCCCACTCGTAGGCGGCCCGGCGCAGGCGGTTGAGGGCCACGACCGCGCCGTCGAGGCTGTCCCAGGTAAAGTTCAGCCGGGCGCGGTAGTGGGCGCCCAGGCAGAGGTAGCGATAGGCCAGGGGGTCGTAGCCCCGGTCAATGAGGGTCTGGACGCGGAGGAAGCCGCCGGCCGATTTGGCCATCCTGGCCTCGTCGAGCTGCAAGAAGTAGCCGTGCAGCCAGAAGTTGGCCAGGCGGGTGCCGTGGCAGGCCTCGGTCTGGGCGATTTCGTTGGTGTGGTGGACGGGGATGTGGTCCTCGCCGCCGGTGTGGATGTCGAAGAAGGCGCCCAGGTATTTGGCGGACATGGCCGAGCATTCGATGTGCCAGCCGGGGAAGCCCGGGCCCCAGGGGCTGTCCCATTCCATCTGTCGCTGCTGGCCGGCCGGGCTGAATTTCCACAGGGCAAAGTCGGTGGGGTTGCGCTTTTCGCCCATGTCTACCCGCAGCCCGGCCTGTAGCCCTTCAATGTCCAGGCGGGCCAGCCGGCCGTAATCGGGTAATTTCGACGTGTCAAAGTAAATGCCGTCTGAGGTCCGGTAGGTGTAGCCTTTGGCCTCGATGCACTCGATAAAGGCGATTTGTTCGGGGATGTGGTCGGTGGCCCGGCACCAGAGGGTCGGTTCGAGGATGTTCAGGTGGCGCATATCTTCCTGGAAGACGTTAGTGAACATCTCGGCAATTTCCCAGGCCGACATCCCCGTCCGCCGCGAGCCGGCTTCCATCTTGTCCTCGCCGGTGTCGGCGTCGGAGACGAGGTGGCCCACGTCGGTGATGTTCATGACGTGTTTGACGGTGTAGCCGTTGAAGGCCAGCGTCCGGCGGAGGATGTCGGCAAAGAGGTAGGTCCGCAGGTTGCCGATGTGGGCGTAGTCGTAGACTGTCGGGCCGCAGGTGTACAGGCCGACTTGCGGCGGCCGCAGGGGTGCAAAGTCCCGCACGGTGCGGGTGTAGGTGTCAAATAGTCGTAAGGCCATAAGGTAATGATAATCGCTTCTGGCGTAAACGGCTACTCAAACGAAGAGGCCGGATAACACCGTTCGGTGTAAAATGGTGGCCATAACCAGCAACCATCTACCCTCCCGGAGGTTGGCGGTGGAAGCGCCCACCTCCCGG
>JAKEFB010000104.1 GCA_022616275.1 Chloroflexota bacterium | reverse complement strand
CGGGGTTGACGGGGACGCTGACCTGTGACGAGTTTGGCGACTGCGCCGACCCGCGGATTGAGGTGGTGCGGCTGGACGACCCGGCGGCCGGCATCACCGGCCTCAAGGCCAACGTGGTCTATACCTTCGAGCCGTAGAAGGTAATCAGGTAATCAGGTAAGTGGTAATTACTTAATTACCACTTACCTGATTACGAAGCGACTCACAGATGAGCGATGAGATAGTCGGTAAGGCTATCTCATCGCTCATCCCTAATTGACCGGGATAACAATATGGTTCACGCCTTGCCTGGCAGTCGAAGAATTTCAACCGGCCGGATCCTGACCTGGATTATTGCCATTGCCGTCATCGTCATTGTCGTCACCGGGATCGGCAACACCCTGGTTTTATCTCCGGCAGAGGGCGGTTACACCAGCAATCAATGGATTAATTTCTTTTTATTCGGGATTGCCCAAGGGGGGATTTACGCCCTCATTGCCCTGGGATACACGATGGTCTACGGTATTCTCGGCTTCATCAACTTTGCCCACGGCGAGGTATTTATGGCCGGGGCAATGATAAGCTACTTCGCCGCCGAAGCCATGAATCGCTCCGGTTTCTGGAACGCCAACCCACTGATCGCCTTGTTGATTGCCCTACTGATGGCAATGTTCTCTTCGGTCGTCATCGCCGTCATCCTGGAACGGGTGGCCTACCGACCGCTGCGTGGCGCGCCACGTTTGCAGCCGCTCATTACCTCCATTGGCGCTTCTTTCTTTATCCAGTACGCTTTCCGTGGCCTCTTTGGGGCAGCCTTCAAATCTTATCCCCGATCCGGGCTGTTGCAACAAACGGTGACCGTCTTTGGTCTGCGCCTCTTTGGCACACAAATACTAGTGATTATTGCCGCCCTGGTCATTATGGTCGGCCTTTACCTGTTCGTAGAAAAGACCAAGACCGGCCGTTCCATTCGGGCCGTGGCCGAGGACAAGGAAATTGCCGCCCTGATGGGCATTGACGTGGACCGGGTCATCGTCATTACTTTCGTGGTGGGTGGGGCAATGGCCGGCGCGGCCGGGCTGCTCTACGCCCTTCATTTTACCCAGGTCTATTTCCTATCCGGCTTCCTGCCGGGCATCAAAGCCTTTACCTCGGCCGTTCTGGGCGGTATCGGCAATATCCCTGGCGCCATGTTGGGTGGTCTGGTCTTGGGCGTGGTCGAGTCCTACGGTCCGGTAATCCTGGGCGGCCTGGGGGTTTCCTCCCCCCACCAATTGAAGGACATGGTGGCTTTTATCGTCTTGATCCTGGTGCTCCTTTTCCGGCCGAGGGGCTTGCTAGGCGAGCGCCTGTCAGAGGAAAGAGCCTGATGAGCGAGATAGCTGGTCAACGGGAAGTCGGTGTTCTGCTGATGAAGCCCCCGGAAATAGCGCTGCGCCGGGCGGCCGAAATTGGCGCCCTGGGCGGTCTGGCGGCCGTGTTTGTCTCTATTACCGGTATGGTGACCACGTTTGCCGGGCGGCACATCATTTATCCCGTCTTGACGATGGGATACATGCTCCTGCTCTTCATCCCGCTCGTCACCAGCTACCTGGCAGCCCGTCCCCCCAAGCCGATTGAAGGCCAGCCGCCGGCCGAGATTGATTCCCGTAACGTCGTGGCCGGCCTGGTGGCCGGCGCGGCGGCCGGGTTGGTGACAGTCCTGCTCGTCGTACTCTTGAGTCTCTTTAACCAGGAGCGCCTGCGGGCCATCCTCATCAACGTGTCGCCGGCAATGTACGATTTGGTGAGCCTCGGCCAGGGCCTGGGCGTGGGGCTTTCCTTGCTGGTGGTCATTTTTGCGGCTCTGGGCGCCCTGGGCGGGGCACTGCACCTGGTCCCGCAGCAATGGAGCCGGCCTGTCTCCCGGACCCTGACCTGGGTGTTAGGCTTTGGCATCCTGAGCGACGTTATTACCCAAATTTTGACCGCGACTGGCCAGCGTATTGGACTTAGCCTGCGGCCCGTGGCCCAAATTCTGTTTAGGAGTGGCGGTGGTCTTACACCGGTCGGAGCGGTTATTGTGACCGTCCTGGCTTTTGCCATTGCCTGGTACGTCAATCAACGGGGTAATCAAATTCACGCGAGAATCAACAGCCTGCCGGCCGAAGAGCGCCGGAGACTGGCTATCGCCGGCTACATCGCCCTGGCCGCTTTGATCCTGCTCTCGCCCTTTGCCATTGGCCCCTTCCTTAGCTCTGTCCTGGACTTGGTCGGTATCTTTGCCATTATGGCCCTGGGATTAAACATCGTCCTGGGTTACGCCGGGATGCTAGACCTGGGGTATGTAGCCTTTTTCGCCGTTGGCGCTTACACCACGGCTGTACTCACCTCTCCTCAAACTCCGGCCTGCGTGGCAGGTAGTTTTTGTCCTCAGGTCAGCTTCTGGGCCGCCCTGCTCGTAGGTATGGTCATGGCCACCATCGCCGGTATTATCGTCGGTACGCCGGTTATCCGCATGCGCGGCGATTACCTGGCTATCGTGACTCTGGGTTTCGGCGAGATTGCCCGGCTGATTATCCAGTCCGACTGGTTCAAGCCTGTGCTCGGCGCTGCCCAGGGTATCATTCGTATTCCTAGCATTGCCATTGGTCCGTTTCAACTCGCTGATCCACCGGAAGTTTTTTACCCTGTCCTGGCTCTTGTCCTCTTGAGCGTGTACGCCCTGTGGCGGCTACAAAGTTCCCGCGTCGGCCGGGCCTGGATGGCCCTCCGCGAAGACGAGCGTGTGGCCGAAGTCATGGGTATCAACATTGTTACCACCAAGCTGATGGCTTTCATCACCGGGGCTATCCTGGCCAGCTTTGCCGGCGCGCTCTTCGCCACTTACATTCGCTCCGTCTTCCCCCACAGCTTCAGCATCGAGAAATCTATCCAGGTGTTGATTATCGTCATTATTGGCGGTCTCGGCAGCATTCCGGGTATGGTCGCCGGGGCCTTCCTGATCGTCGGTATGCCGGAGCTGCTGCGCGAATTTGACGAGTACAAGTTTCTCGTCTACGGCGTTGTTTTAATGATCATGATGCTCTACCGGCCGGAGGGCCTTATCCCCAACCGGCGTATTGCCCACGTTTTGACCGACGAAGAAGGCAGCCAGGATGCCTGGTTGAAAGCCCAAACGACAGGTGGTGAACAGAAAGTACAAAGCAGTGAGCAATGAGCGATGAGCGACGAGCAATGAGTAGCGTGACGTTACTCGAAATCAAGGGACTGGCCAAGAATTTTGGCGGCCTGCAGGCCATCAACCACCTCGACTTCCACGTGGACGAGGGCGAGATTGTCAGCGTCATCGGCCCGAACGGCGCCGGCAAGACCACTTTCTTTAACCTGATCAGTGGCTTCTATCCGCCGGACAGCGGTGAAATCCTGTTTGAAGGGCAGAGTGTGGTCGGCTTAACCCCGGACCAGATTACCAAGCGGGGAATCGCTCGTACCTTCCAGAACGTCCGCCTTTTCCGCGACCTGACCATTCTGGAAAACGTGATGTGCGGCCAGCATTGCCGGACCAGCGCCAACGTACTGACCATTTTGTTAAACCTGCCCAGGGTGCGCGCGGAAGAGATAGAAACACGTAAAAAGGCCGAAGAAGTCCTGGCCTTCTTTGGTAGTCGTCTGGTTGGCTACCGGCTTAACCAGCCGGCCCGCGTCCTGTCTTACGCCAACCGGCGGCGCCTGGAGATTGCCCGGGCTATGGCTACGGATGCCCGGCTGCTTCTATTGGACGAGCCGACGGCCGGCATGAACCCTCGAGAAACACTGGAGCTAACAGGATTGATCAGCCGCCTGCGGGACGAGAAGGGCTACACCCTGATCGTCATCGAGCACGACATGCAGGTGGTCAAAGGCGTCTCTGACCGGGTGGTCGTCCTCGACTATGGGCAAAAGATAGCCGAGGGCAGCTACAGCGAAGTTGCCCAGAACGAGCGGGTACTGGAAGCATATTTGGGCCGCAAAGGGGCGAAGGAACATGAAGCAGCATCGTAAAGACGGCCAGCCAGTCCTGGAGTTGCGCCACGTCTATACCCATTATGGCCCCATTGCCGTGCTCAAAGACGTCAACATGGAAATTTATTCAGGGGAGATTGTCTGCCTGCTGGGTGGGAACGCCAGCGGCAAGACGACGACACTGAAAACCATCCTGGGCTACGTGAAACCAACAGACGGCGACGTATTTCTGGACGGGGAGCGGATGAACGGACAGCCGACCAAGGCTGTTGTCCAGAAAGGCATTTCGATGGTGCCGGAGAACCGCCGCCTCTTCCAGCGCATGACCGTGCGTGAAAACCTGGATATGGGCGCTTACCTGCGTACGGACCGGGAGGGCATTGAGGCGGACATGGAAAATGTCTTTCGCCTGTTTCCGCGCGTTAAGGAGCGGTTGAATCAGCGGGCCGGCACGCTGAGCGGCGGCGAGCAGCAAATGGTGGCCGTGGGCCGGGCGTTGATGGCCCGGCCGAAGGTGTTGCTCATGGACGAACCGTCAATGGGCCTGGCCCCCATCCTGGTGGAGCAGAGCTTTGAAATTATCCAGCGCATTAACCAGGAAGGCACAACCATCTTTGTCGTCGAGCAGAACGCCAACATGGCCCTGTCTATTGCCGACTACGGCTACGTCATCCAGACCGGCCGGGTGGTGCTGGACGATACGGCCGACAACCTGCGCCACAATGAGATGATGCGAAAAGCCTATCTGGGGGAGACATAAGAAAGTAATGAGTAATGAGGACGTGTTCAGGGCGAAGCCTGAACCAGGGACTGAGTGAGCGAGCCTGCGAGTAGGCAAGTGACTCGCAAACTCGCAGACTTGCAAACTCGCAGACCTGCCCCTTGCCCCCTTCGATGGAACTGAGAATTTTATCCGCCGCTGACGTGGTCCGGGCTTTGCCGATGGCCGAGGCTATTGCCGGGATGAAGCTGGCTTTTACCCAACTTTCGACCGGGCGGGCAACGGCGCCAGCGCGCAGCTACATTGACGTGTCGGCCCACCGGGGTATTTCCCTGGTTATGCCGGCTTATCTGGCCGAGACCGGCGACCTGGCCGTCAAAATCGTCTCTGTTTTTCCGGAAAACGTTAAACAGCACCGGCCAGCCATTCACGGCGTGGTCCTGATCCTGGACCCGGAAACGGGCCGGCCGCTGGCCCTGATGGACGGCGGCGCGGTGACGGCCATTCGCACCGGCGCGGCTTCGGGGGCGGCCACCGATTTGCTGGCCCGCGCCGACGCCAGCGTAGTCGCCATTTTTGGCAGCGGCGTCCAGGCCCGGACGCAGTTGGAAGCTGTCTGCACCGTCCGGCCGATCCGGTCCGTCCGTGTTTACAGCCCTAACCGGGAACACGCCGAAGCGTTCGCCCGGGAGATGGCCAGTTACGGCCCGATTCCCGAGGACGTGACTGTGGCCAGCGCCCCGCAGGCAGCCGTGGTTGAGGCCGACATCGTCTGTACGGCCACGTCGGCCGGCACGCCGGTCTTTGACGGCCGTGACCTGAAACCGGGCGCCCACGTAAACGCCGTAGGCACTTTCCAGACCAACAAGCGCGAGGTGGACACCGAAACAGTGCGTCGCGCCCTGGTAGTGGTGGACTCGCGCGAGGCGATGTGGGCTGAGGCCGGCGACCTGGTCATCCCTATCCAGGCCGGCGACCTCACGGAAGCACACGTCTATGCCGAGCTGGGCGAGATTGCCGGCGGGCAAAAAGCCGGCCGGACCAGCCCGGAGCAGGTGACGTTCTTCAAGTCGGTCGGTATCGCCGTCCAGGACGCCGTAGCCGGCCGCATTGCCCTGCAAAATGCCATCGCCAGGAACCTGGGAACGCTGGTCGAACTCTAATTACCAATTACTCAATTACCCAATTACCCCATGACTGACCTACCATCTTCCACTCAAGTTGCCATCATCGGCGGTGGCGTTATGGGGGCCAGCGTGGCTTACCATCTGGCCAGGCGCGGCTGTACCGACGTCGTCCTGCTGGAGCGAGAATCGTTTTTCGGCCAGGGGGCAACCGGCAAGTGCGCCGGCGGCATCCGTTACCAGTTCAGCACCGAAATTAACATTCGCCTGTCGCAAATCAGCCTGCCGATGCTGGACCGTTTCGAGGACGAGACTGGCCAGGCCATTGACCTGCGCCGCTGCGGCTACCTGTTCCTGCTGACCAACGAGGCCGACGTGGCGAAGTTCCGCAGCAACGTGGCCCTCCAGCACCGGCTGGGGGTACACACGGAATGGTTAAGTGGCGACGAGGTGCGGCGGCGCGTGCCTCTGCTGGCGGCCGATGACGTGCTGGCCGGGACGTTTCACAGCCGGGACGGCCTGGCCGATCCCAACGGGGTGGTGGCCGGCTACGCCAGCGCCGCCCGGCGGCTGGGGGTGCGCCTGCTGAGCGACACGCCCGTCACCGGTATTGAAGTCAGTGGCGAACGAATAACGGCCGTGCAAACGCCGCAGGGCCGCCTATCGTGTGAGGTGGTCGTCAATGCCGCCGGCCCCTGGGCGGCCGCAGCCAGTGAGCTGGCCGGCGTACATTTGCCGGTCCAGCCCATCCGCCGCCAGATGCTGACTACGACCCCGCTGCCCGAGATTCCCTCGGACTTCCCCTTTGTCATTGACTTTGCCCGGAGCCTCTATTTCCACCGCGAGGGTAAGGGGTTGCTGACCGGGATGTCCAACCCGCAGGAGAAGCCGGGTTTTGACGAGCGGGTGGACGAGGAGTGGGAACTGGTCCACATGGAGGCGGCCATTGAGCGGCTGCCGCTGCTGGCCCGCGCCGGCCTGGTGGCCCACTGGGCCGGCCTCTACGAGGTCACGCCTGACGCCCATCCCATTATCGGCCCGGTCCCTGGCCTGGCCGGCTACTATGTAGTAACCGGCTTTTCCGGCCACGGCTTCATGCACGGCCCGGTGGCCGGCCTGCTGGTGAGCGAGATGATCCTGGACGGCCGGGCGACCACGCTGGATATTTCCAGCCTCGACCTGCAACGCTTTGCCGAAGGGCGGCTGATCCGGGAGTACAACGTCATTTAGAAATATAGAGGAGCGAGAGAGCAGGGAAGAGAGGGGGATGTAGGGCTACAGGAAGGCATTCTTGGTATCTTTAAGCGCAGTAGCCCTGGTTGGCAAGCCCTGGTGACTCGCTATAATTTCCTGCGAGCAGTATTAATGATCGCTTTTGGCGAGGAATGTGAAATGACTAATGTGCAAACTTACCAGGGAGTGGTGCGCCAGGGGCGCATTCACATTACCCCCACAACAGAATTACCAGAAGGCAGTCACGTCTATGTTATAGAATGTTAACATGAAGCTTGTAAACCATCGCTTTTGGAAAGTATTACTGTTGTTACTGATACTGGCGGCCGGTTGTAGCGAGGACGAGCCGGAAGCGCCTACGGCGGCTACGCCCACCGCCACGGCCGGCGCGCCCACCCCCACGGCCGAGAGCGGGGCGACCCGGCCGGCCCGGAGTTTGAGCTTTATCACCGTCGTCATTGACGCCCCATCTCGATTCGAGGACTTTGCCGGTATAGACGAGTTTGGCAACGTCGTCGGCTTTGAGGCCGACATTATGGCCGACCTGGCGGCGGCGACTGGTTTCGACTATGAGTTTGTCGTCACCAGCTTTAGCGGGCTGCTGGACAGTGTCGCCAGCGGCGAGTTTGACGCGGCCATGTCGGCGCTGCTCATCCCCGAGACGCCGCCGGCCGGGCTGGCCTACACCATCCCTTACCTGGAAGTTGGCCAGGTGCTGGTCGTCCGGGCCAACGAAAGGGTGCTACAAAGCTACAGCGACATCCAGCCGGGCATTCCCATCGGCGTGCAACAATACACCTATGGCGAGCAGACGGCTCACGAAACAGTGGGCCTGGCCGAGCCGGACCTGCGACTGTACGAGACGACCCCGGCCGCGCTCCAGGCGTTGATTGACGGCGAAGTGGAAGGGGTGATCATTGACAGCGACGACGCCGGGCATTTCACCACCACTTATCCGCAACAACTAAAAATTGCCGGCGGTGCCGGCCAGGAAGCCTGGATCAGCCGCCAGGCTTACGGCATTGCTGTAGCGGCCGACAACGAGCCGCTGCTCAACCTGCTGAACGAGGCCATTGGCCAGGCCGCGGCCGACGGGACCGTCGAGCGGCTGGCGCGGGCCTGGCTGATTCCCCAGGAGACGATCAACGCCGGCGAGTCGCTGGTTGGGACACCGGCCAACGAGTTGGTCATTGGCGTGGCCGGCCTGCCGGCCAGCCTGGACCCGGCCAGCCCGACGCCTGACCAGGTCAGTTGGGAGATTCACGTCAACACGATGAGCGGCCTGCTCACGGTTGACGCCAGCAACAACCTGGTCCCGCTGCTGGCGACAGATTTCCCCGAGATATCGGAGGACAAGCTGGAATACACCTTTGCCTTGCGGCCGGGACTCACCTTCCCCGACGACAGCGAACTGACGGCCGAGGACGTAAAATTCTCCATGGACCGGGCGGCCGGGCTGGGCAATTTTACCATTAACAGCATCCTCAAAGACGCCGACGATAACCACTTTGCCGACGACGATGCCGTTCAGATCATAGACCCGCTGACGGTTAAGTTTGTACTCGGCGCGCCAACGGCCGATTTTCTCTACCTGCTGGCCACCCCGCCCTTTTTCATTCTCAGTTCGGCCTGCGACCCGGCTAACTTTGATCCGACCAGCAGTTGTAGCGGCCTGGGCCCTTACCGGATTATCCAGTGGGAGCCTGGCATCCAGGTCCGGCTGAAGGCCAACCCCTCCTGGCCAGGAACGGCCCCCGCCTTTGAAAATATCCAGGTCCGCTTTTACGAGGATGCCGGCCGGATGCGCCGTTCCTTGGAAAACAACGCCATTGACATGGCCTGGACCGGGTTGCCTCTCGGCGACCGGCTGGCGCTGCGCGACACGCCGGGCTTCGTGTACTGGGAGGGGCCGTCGGTATTCAAGAGCTACCTGGTCTTTGAGCAGAGCGAGCCACCCTGGGACAACGAACGGCTGCGCCAGGCCATCGCCTATGCCGTGGACCGGGAGGCGCTGGCCAGTCAGGTCTTTGAAGGCACGCGCCGGCCGCTGTTCAGCCCGGTGCCCAACGATACGCTCGGCCACGTGGACACCGAACCGGCCCGCAACCTGGACCAGGCCCGCGCACTGCTCACCGCGGCCGGCTATACCGAGGCCCAAAAACTGGCTATGACCCTCTGGTACGTCAACGACGGCCGGTATACGCCGTTGGAAGAAGCGTACGCCCAGGCGCTGGCGGCGCAACTGGAAGAGACCGGCCTGATTGAAGTCACCCTGCAAGGCGCGCCCTGGGACGTTTTCCGGCCGCAGAGCCTGACCTGCAACTACCCGGCCTACCTGTTGGGCTGGCCATCCAGCGGCCAGCCGCCCGGCTCCCTGGACGGTTTAAGCTGGCTGGAATATTTCATTACCAGTACCGACCGCGTCTGCTCCAATTACGAAAGCGAGGCCATGACCGAGCTGCTAGAAAGGGCGCTGGCCGAGACAAACGAGACGGCTCGTCTGGAGCTTTATCGCCAGATCCAGAGCCTGTGGGCCCAGGAGTTCCCGACCCTCGACCTGACCCAGGAACCGCGCGTCGCCGTCTCCCTGCCTACCGTTCAAAACGTAGTCATAGATGCGATGGGGTTTATGCGGTATGAGTTGCTGACGAAAGGGGGGTAAGCAGGGGTAATTGGGTAATTAGATAATTGGGTAGTTGGTACTTGAGGGCCAATTACTTGATGACTGAATTACTCCCCTTCGCCCTGGCCCGGGGGCCGACCAGGCGCTCTTTCCCCTCGAGCAGCCGCTTGATGTTCGGGCGCAGGGCCCAGGTGACGACGGCGGCCGAGATGAGACCACCGACCAGGTAGGCCAGGGTGTGATCGTAGCCCCCTACCCCAGCCAGGTACAGCACCGCAAAGGAAATAGGAATAATAACGGCCATGGACAACGAGGCCAGCGAGGCAATGCCCACCAGCAGCAGGATAGCCAGGACGATGACGATGGCCGCCGGCACGATTGGCCACCAGATGGCCGCTGCCCAACCGACGTTTGGCCCGGTCCCGGCTCCGCCCCGCCAGCCCAGGAAAACGGACCAGTTGTGCCCGATTACACTAAAAATGCCGGTGATTACCTCCGCCCAGGGCAGCCAACTGGTCGGCAGGCGCTCGCCCAACAATGCCCGGATGGCCCAGACCGCGCAGGCGGCTTTCAGCACATCGGTGACAGCGGTCAGGATGCCCACCGGCAGCCCGGCCGCGCGAAAAGAGTTCGTGCCGCCCGTCCGGCCGCTGCCAACGGTCCGCAAATCCACCTTCTTCGTCACCTTGACCAGCAAAAAGCCGGCCGGGACAGCCCCTAATACGTAGCCGATGAAAGCGGAGAGAAACAGGTATATAGCGTTTACCATAGGCGTTCCACAAATAAGGTGTCAGGTACCAGGTGTCAAGTACCAGGTGTCAGACTTTGGCAAGGCCAAAGTCCTATCAAGTGCAGCAAACCACGTGACAGGACTTTGGCTGCCAAAGTCTGACACTTGAAACGTGACACATAACCGGCGACACTCTATAAAACCCGTCCCGGCTTCGATAGTTACACCACCTGCAGCAGGGCCTCGCCGACCTGACCCTCGACGATGGTGAAGCCCCGGACCACCGGCCGGTCCAGGTCTTGCAGGGAAACGATCACCTGGATAGCCTCGGGGTAATGGGCCTGGGCCACGTCCGTGGGCGAGGGGAGTTCTGGCCCCTGGGGATGGGAGTGGTAAATAGCCAACAGATCCCAGCCACTCGCTTCCATATCCAGGAGAGCCGCCACCTGCTCTTGCGGCTCCATCTCATAGGCCCGCGCGCTGGTCAGGCGGTTGGCAACAGGGTAAAGACGATAGACCACGCCATCCCGGCCGGCCATGAAACCGCAGCCTTCCAGGGGATAAACGGCCTGCAAATGCTCCAGTAAGGCCTGGTACACCAACCGGCTCAACTGCAACATAAGGCGTGAGGACAGCAAAAAGGGCTACGTTTTGCCGTAGCCCTTCATTTTGGAGATTAGAGATTGGTTAATTGGAGATTGGAGATTGGGCCAATCTCTAATCTCCAATCTCCACACTATTACTGGACGGTCAGGGTGCCGACCATACCACCGGCGGCGTGGCCTGGGACGGCACAAACATATTTGTACGTCCCGGCGGCCGGCGCGGTAAAGGTTACCGTACCGCTCTGGCCACCGGCCACCACACCAGTTGTAGCACCGGCCACGGCGTCGGCTTCGGTCACTGTGACGACGTCGGCCGTGTCGGGGACCAGGACCCAGCTATGTTCGAGGGCACCGCTGTTATTTAGGGTGACGGTCACTTCCGCCCCGGCGGCCGCTGAGGCCGTCGCCGGGTTAAACTGCAGTGAATCGTTGCCTTCGAAAGTTAGCGAAACGGCCTCGGCGCCACCGTTACCGCCGTCGCCGCCACCGCCACAGGCGGCCAACAGTAAAGCCGCCACAAGTAAAAGGGTTAAAAGAGTTAAGCGTTTCATAGGATCTCCTTTATATTGAAACTATGTTGTTATCCTTGAATACCGCCCTCTGTCAGGGCGCGAACATTCAACAGTCTATCCGCTTCTTCCGCACTCAAGTATCCTTTTTCAACGACAACGTCTCGCACCGGCCGGTTGGTGCGCATGGCTTCCTTGACGACCTCCGCTCCTTTGGCGTAGCCAATGACCGGGTTGAGAGCCGTCACCAGGATAGCATTCTTAGCCAGCCAACCCTCGGCCTTTTCGCGGTTGGCCAAGACTCCCCGAACGCACTTCTCGGCGAAGGCGTGTACGGCGTTAATGATGATGTCCATGCTCTGAAACAGGTTGTAACCAATGATGGGCATCATCACGTTCAGCTCAAGCTGGCCCGCCTGGCCGGCCAGCAGCACCGTCAAATCGTTGCCAACCACCTGAAACATAGCCATATTGAGCATTTCGGCCAGGACAGGGTTGACCTTACCCGGCATAATAGAAGAGCCGGGCTGGACGGCCGGCAGGCGAATCTCGTCCAGCCCGGTGCTGGGGCCGGAAGAGAGCAGGCGGAAATCGTTGGCAATGCGGATCAGGTCCTGGGCCAGGGTGCGCAGCGCGCCACTGAAATGGACTGGGTCGGCCATGCTCTGCATGGACTCAAAGAGGTTGTCTGATTCCAGCAAGTGCAGACCAGTCAGGCGGCTGAGGGTAGCCACCATCCGGCCGTGGTATTCCGGGTGGGCGTTTAGTCCTGTGCCGGTGGCTGTGCCGCCAATTCCCAGGCGGCGCAGGCCGTTGGCGGACTCGGCAATTTTCTCCCGGTCTCGCTGAATGGCCCGGGCGTAAGCGCCAAATTCCTGGCCCAGCCGCACCGGAACGGCGTCTTGCAGGTGTGTGCGCCCGCTTTTAATTACGTCGTCAAACTCGGCCGCCTTCTGCTGTAACGCCTCGACCAGGGTGTCCAGACTCTGCAACAGCTCGTCCAGCCGCCACAGGCAGCCCAGGCGAATGGCCGTGGGAATGGTGTCGTTGGTAGATTGGGCCATATTGACGTGGTCGTTGGGGTTCACCGGCTTTTGCGGCGCATCCAGGGGATAGCCCAGGTGCTCGTTGGCCCGGTTGGCAATCACCTCATTGACGTTCATATTGTGGCTGGTACCCGCGCCGGCCTGGATGGGGTCTACCAGGAATTGATCGTTCGAGCGTCCCTCAATTACTTCGTCGGCCGCGACCATGATAGCCTGGGCAATCGCTTCACCGGAGATACTCTTGTCCGCTACCTGTTTATCTTTAAAAAGGCCCAGGCTCGAATTCACTTCGGCCGCGGCGCGCTTGATCATGGCCATAGCCCAGATAAAGGCCGGGTATTGTTTCAAGCCACTGATAGGGAAGTTGTCAATGGCTCGTTGGGTCTGCGCCCCCCAGTAAGCGTCGGCAGGAACCTTTACTTCGCCAAGAGAATCTTTCTCAACGCGGTAATCAGCCATTTGTCTTCGTGTCTCCCTTCACATACCTTCCGACGAAAAAAAGAATTGGTTAGCGGCACCCTCAGTAAGTCGTGCGCTCTAATAGGGTGTCGCCAACCAATTCGGTCTTTCCAGGGATGGCTGGCGCCAACCATGGCCCGGCCACCCCACCAATGACAAAAGGTACCCGGTTTAGGGCTTCATCTTCAGGGCTTCGTAGCCGGGGCCAACGCTATAGAACTCGTAATTTGGCGGGATGTCTTCAGTCAGGTCAAGGGTTTCGCCACCCTTCAACTGCTTGGCGTTGAGCACTTTTACATGGTGGCCTTCAACCTCGCCCTCAAAGGGTTGGCCATCAGGTAGTAGCGCCTTGGTATTGACAACCCACTGGCCCGACCGGGCCTGGTAGTCGAAGGGGACTTCCTCTTCCGGGAAGATGGCCTCATAGGGACACTCAGGCACGCACGCGCCACAATCAATACACGTATCCGGGTCAATGTACAGCCAGGGCCACTCCTCTTCCGGAAAGCCCAGGACCATACATTCTACTGGGCATACGTCTATACAGGCTGTGTCGCGCAGGCATAATCTGGTGACAATATGGGTCATGAAGCTTCTCCTTTTATCGCCTGAAAAGAAATAATTTGGTATTCAGGTAATTGGGTAATTGCCAATTACGCAATTACCTTACCTGGCCCTGGTGTAATTATCGGCCACTGCATCCCAGTTGACCACGTTCCACCACGCTTCGACGTAATCGGGCCGCCGGTTCTGGTAAAGCAGGTAATAAGCATGCTCCCACACATCCAGCCCCAGGATAGGGGTGTTGCCCTCCATGAGGGGGGTGTCCTGGTTGGGCGTAGAGGTAACGGCCAGTTGGCCGCTGCCATCTACGTAGAGCCAGGCCCAACCGGAGCCAAAGCGGATGGTGGCTGCCTTACCGAAGGTGTCCTTGAAGGCAGCAAAGCTGCCGAAGGCGGCGTTAATGGCCTGGGCCAGATCGCCTGTCGGCTCGCCGCCGGCGTTGGGACCCATGATCTTCCAAAACAGGTTATGGTTGGCGTAACCGCCGCCGTTGTTGCGTACGGTGGTGCGGATGCTCTCGGGAACGTTATTTAAATTCCCCAAGAGTTCTTCGATGCTTTTAGACTGCAAGTCAGCCTGGCCTTCCAACGCCTTGTTAAGGTTGTTGGTATAGGCAGCGTGGTGCTTGTCGTGATGGATGCTCATCGTTCGGGCATCAATGTAAGGCTCAAGAGCATCTTCGGAATAGGGTAAGGGAGGTAATTCGAAAGGCATTGTTACTCCTTTTTCAGCGAGGGCTCATCAATAACAATCCATCAACCAAATCACCTTTTCAGGTGATCGTTTACTACATTAAGCTGAACATTTCCATTCTAGCAGAGTAGAGGGCTTTGTCAACACAGGAGTAGAGACGTTGCATTGCAACGTCTCTACCGCAGGAGGAAGCCGTGGCGCAGGGGATCGGCCGGATCAAGCAGCCACTCGTTCCGGCCGGTGATGTGGGCTGTGCCTGTCACCTGGGGGATGACGGCCGGGTAATCGCCAAAGCGGGTGACTTCCACGACCTCTCCGGTGAAGCAGGTGTCCAGGATGCTTTCGACGACGAACGGCTGGCCAACCGCCAGCTCACCCCGGGCATGGTGAAGGGCGGCGCGGGCGCTGACGCCTGTGCCTGTGGGGCAGCGGTCTACCTCGCCGTCGGCAAAGATACAGACGTTGCGGCTGTGGTGGCCGGGCTGGTGGGCGGGGCCGACAATAATTGTCCCGTAGAGGAAGCCCAGGTCTTCCTCAAAGGGGTGGCTGATAGACAGGCTATCCATAACGGCCCGTTTGAGGCGCATCCCCAGTTCAATCAAGCGGCCGAAATCGGCCGGCGCCAGGGAGACGCCCAGATCCTCCGCCCGGCAGAAGGCGTAAAAGGCGCCGCCAAAAGCGACGTCGTAGCGCAGCCGGCCGACGCCAGGCACGGTCACTTCCTGGTCCAGGGCGTAGACGAAGGAGGGGACGTTGTGGAAAGAGACTTCGACGACCCGGCCGCCCTCCCGGCGGGCAAAGGCGGTCACCCGGCCGGCCGGGGTGTCCATTCTGATGACGGGCTGATCGCCGGCTATCTCCACCAGGCCGGTGTCCAGGGCGACTTTGGCCAGGCCAATGACGCCGTGGCCGCACATAGTGCTGAAACCTTCGTTGTGCAGGAAGAGCACGCCCAGCGTGCCGTCGGGGGTCACTGGCTCGGTAACCAGGCAGCCGTACATGTCGGCGTGGCCGCGCGGCTCCCACATCAGGGCCGTGCGCAGGTGGTCGAAGTATACGCGGGCGTGGCGCCGTTTGGCCAGGATGGTGTCGCCGGGCAGGGGCGGAAAGCCAGCGGTAATCACTCGCAACGGCTCGCCGGCCGTGTGGGCGTCAATGGTGGTGATGCGGAGCCAGTCTTTGGGGGGAGTCCAGGTCATAACAGTGCTGAGGGATGAGGACGTGTTCAGGGCGAAGCCTGAACCAGGGACTGTGAGTGTACGAGTGGATAATAGCTGGTCGCTAATAAAACGCAAATGTGCCGCCAACGAGATTTTTACGTTTTCTGGCTAACTTATGAGGATAAAACCAGAGGGATTAAGGAGAGTGAATAAAAATGAGCAAGATTGTAGGTATTGACCTGGGCACAACCAACTCGGTTGTGGCCGTGATGGAAGGTGGGGAACCAACGGTTATCACCACAGCCGAAGGCGGCCGGCTGGCCCCTTCTGTGGTCGCCTTTAATAAGAACGGCGAGCGGTTGGTAGGCCAGGCAGCCAAGCGCCAGGCGACGATTAACCCGGAGAACACCGTCTTTTCGGTGAAGCGCTTTATCGGCCGCCGTTACGACGACCCGGAAACCCAGTCGGAAGTGGCCCGCGTGCCGTACCGGATCGAGCGGGGCCCGCAGGGTGACGTGCGGATCAATATTCCCTACGCCGGTAAAAGCTATACGCCGCAGGAGATTTCGGCGATGGTCCTGGCCAAGCTGAAGAAAGACGCCGAGGATTACCTGGGCGAGCCGGTGACGCAAGCGGTTATCACCGTGCCGGCTTACTTTAACGACAGCCAGCGCCAGGCGACGAAGGACGCCGGCCGGATTGCCGGGCTGGAAGTGCTGCGGATCATCAACGAGCCGACGGCGGCCGCCCTGGCTTATGGCCTGGACAAAGAGGAAGATGAGACCATCCTGGTCTTTGACCTGGGTGGTGGGACGTTCGACGTCTCTATCCTGGAGGTGAGTGAGGGGCTGGTGGAAGTGAAGGCCACGGCCGGCGATACTCACCTGGGTGGCGACGACTGGGACAAGGCGATTAGCGACTGGATCGTCAGGGAGTTCCGGGCCGACCAGGGTATTGACCTGAGCCAGGACCGCCAGGCGCTGCAACGGGTGCGCGAGGCGGCCGAAAAGGCCAAGGTGGAGCTGTCGAGCACGATGCAGACGGAGATCAATCTGCCTTATATTACGGCCGACGCCAGCGGCCCGAAGCACCTGCAAATGACGCTGACGCGGGCCAAGTTTGAGCAGTTGACGGAAGACCTGGTCGCCCGGCTGAAGGGGCCGGTGACCCAGGCGTTGAAAGATGCCAGCATTAAGAGCGGCGACCTGGAAACGGTGGTCCTGGTGGGCGGCGCGACCCGTATGCCGATGGTCCAGGAATTGGTCCGCAAGCTGACGAACAAAGAGCCGAACAAGAGCGTGAACCCGGACGAGGTGGTGGCTATCGGCGCAGCGCTGCAGGCGGGTGTGCTGGCCGGCGACGTGAGCGACGTGCTGTTGCTGGACGTGACGCCGTTGAGCCTGGGCCTGGAGACGTTGGGCGGGGTGATGACGACGCTGATTCCACGCAACACGACGATCCCAACGCGCAAGTCGGAGATCTTCAGCACGGCCGAGGATGGCCAGACGGCGGTAGATATTCACGTTCTGCAGGGCGAGCGGCCGATTGCCGGCGACAACACGACGCTGGGCGTCTTCCGGTTGGAAGGTATTCCCCCGGCCCCGCGCGGCGTGCCGCAGATCGAGGTGACTTTTGACATTGACGCCAACGGCATTCTGAACGTGAGTGCGACCGACAAGGCGACGAACAAGAGCCAGAAGATCACGATTACGGCGACGACCAACCTGACCGACAAGGACGTGGAGCGGATGGTCAAGGAAGCGGAACGGCACGCCTATGAAGACCAGCGCCGGCGCGAGCTGATTGAGGCCCGCAACGTGGCCGACCAGGTAGTTTACCAGACGGAGAAGAGCCTGAGCAACGTGGATGGCCAGGCGCCGGCCGAGCTGCGCCAGGAGGTGGAACGAAAGATTGCCGACCTGAAGGAAGCGATGAAAGGTGAAAACACGGAGCGCATCCGGCAACTGGCGCAGGAAGTGCAGCAGGCGAGCATGGCCATTGGCCAGGCGGCTTACCAGGGCGGCCAGCAGCCGGGTGACGGGCGAGCGGCCGAGGGTGAGGGCGAAGACGTGGTTGAGGGCGAGTACGAAGCGGCTTAACCCAGTATTTACTCAGGGGAACACAGAGTTCACTGAGTAGACACAGAGAGCACAGAGAGAGCACAAAGCAAACAGGGCCTCGCTTTACCGCGAGGCCCTGTTTTATTTTGGTTGCCTACGAATTCATTCGTAGGCTAATCTGAAAAATGTGTTGAAACACGTTTTGTGTATATAGGGTAAATATGCTATCATGTATACAATTTTGTAATCATGTTATCTGGATGGAGGGATAAAATGGTAAGAACGCAAGTACAACTGACAGAAGAGCAGTCTCAAATCTTAAAACGGATAGCCCTGGAGCAAGGCGTATCAATAGCTGAATTGATCCGGCAGAGCGTTGATGGGTTTATTCAATCAATAAATGAGCCAACCTTGGATGAAAAGCGCCAGAAGGCGCTGGCAATTGCTGGAAAATATTCTTCTAACGTAACGGATCTGAGCGTTAACCATGATAAGTATCTGGCCGAGACCTATGCGGATTGGAACGAGTGAGAGTATTCGTTGACACATCAGCCTTTTTGGCGCTACTAGACAAGAACGACAGGAATAATGTTGCTGCTACAAAGCGGTGGGAGCAATTATTGTATGACGGGGCCAAACTGATTTGTACGAGCTATGTTCTATTAGAATCTTTCGCGCTTATTCAAAGTCGCCTTGGTATGGCAGCCGTTAGAGATTTCCACGACAGCGTTGTCCAGCTCTTGAGTATTGAATGGATAGACGAATCCTCACATCAGGCTGGAGTCGTCGCGCTTCTCACGGCAAATCGTCGCCACTTGAGCCTGGTAGACTGCGTCAGTTTTGAGGTGTGCCGGCGGCGTAGTATCAGCGCGGTTTTTGCCTTTGACCAGCATTTTACAGAACAGGGATTTAGCATCCTGAAATAAAGTTTAGTGGTGGGCTGGCTACTCTTTCTCTTCCTCCCAAAAAGATTCTAACTCTACGCCCAGCCCATCGGCCAGGCGGTTGACGAAGGCGTAGTAGGCGGTGACCTGGTTGATGTCGAGGATGGTGGCGTCGCCGAAGCCGGCGGCGCGCAGGGCGACGACGTCGGCCTGGACCATGTCCCACGGCCGGAGAGTGAGTTTTTCGACGTAGGTTAGCATGGCCCGGTCGGCGGCGCTGAGGGCGGCCTGGGACCAGCCGGTCTGGAGCTGGTGGACCAGGGTCTGGTCGTTGGTGAGGCGGAGCAGCCCGGCCCCGTGGTGCTGGATTCAGTAGTGGCAGTGGTTGGCGGCCGAGGCGACGACGGCAATCATTTCGCGCTGGACGCGGCTTAAAGCGGAGCGGCCGCGCATGAGGTGGGCGTAGAGGTCGTAGTGGGCCTTGAGGGAGTTGGCGTTGAGGCTGTGGATTTTGAGGATGTTGTCTACGCCGCCCCAGGGCTCGGTGTAGTGATCGTAGAGTTCTTTGAGGCGGCCGGTGGCTTCGGCTTCGTGGATGACTTTGATCCAGGCCATAGGGTGTTACCAATGTTCCCAGCGCACGACGTCTTCTAATGGGCGACGGCCGGTTGCTTTGGGGCGGGATGGCGGTCCGGCGGCATAGCCAAAGGAGAGGACGATGTGAAACTGTTTGTCCGGGGGGACACCTAAAATGGCTTTGGCCTTTTCGGGTTCCGACAGGGAGGCCAGGCAGGAGCTGACGCCCAAGGACCAGGCGGCCAGTTGCAGGTAGGCAGCCGCCTGCCCGATGTCAAAGGCCCACTGTTCGGAGGAGATAATGGCCACGGCGAAGGCTGCGCCGGCCAGATGGCCGGCGTAGCGGCCGCAGGTTGACAGTTGTTTGAGTGTCTCCGGTTGGCGAACGACAATAAAGTGCCAGGGCTGGCTGTTTTTGCTGCTCTGGGCGCGGCGGCCGGCGTGCAAGATTTGGTGGATGATGGACTCCGGCACGGGCTGGCCGGTAAAGTTCCGGACGGCCCGTTTGGTCCGAATGGCTTCTAGTAGTTCCATATTATGGCTGTTTGTCGGCGCCGGGCCTCATCCGTTGGCCGATAATTAAGCCAACGACCGCGCCGACAGCTCCGCCAATGGCCGGCCCAGGGATTTCGAGTCCGAGGAGATTGGTGAGTATGCCCAAGGCGATGATGCCAATCGCTGCGCCAACAGCCACGCTTATGACGAAGCGCCAGGTTAGTTTTAGTTTATTCGGTTGGGTTGGTTTTTGTTCCATCTGTCAATGCTCCTGTAAAAATGGGACGCAGATTCACGCGGATTCACGCAGATTCGCGCAGCATGGCGTCACGTTTTTTGTTCACGGGAAGGGTTGCATTGGTTTCATGATACTGTAGAGGTGAGCCGGCCGTCAAATAACTGTTTGTAACTCAATTTGACTTAATGTAACCGGCGTCTCAACCCGCAACGTGTTCTGAATCTCTGCGACCTGGTCAGTGTAGTTCATCAACTCTCGAATCTCCGCTTCGCTCGCCTGATAGATTTGTCATTGATTGAGGTGGCCGATAGTTCTGTTGATGGTTGAAGTGTTGGTTGAAGAAAGAAAGTGGAATGGATAGTAGTGATGAGTGATGAGTAATGGGTGATGAGTGATGAAGAGGGAGGAGGAGGGAAGACTGAGGGAGGAGGGATGGGGGTGAGGGATGAGGGGGAGAGGGGGAGAGAAGAGAGGGAGAGAAATGAGAGCTGAGGGAAAGAAGATGAGCAAGATGCGCAAGGTGCGCATAAATATAAAAAGGTAATAGTACCCTGCGCATTGTGGGGGGCAAGGCGGGTTTGAGGTGGCATTATGGGGGCGGGGGCAACAGGTGAGTGTAACCATTCCTGTGAGACACGCTCTAGACAATAAATAGTATACTGAGTATAATACTAAGTATAATACCGAGTATATTTGCGATTGAGAGGTTTTTTATGAGTGTTCAGCATGCTATGTTGGCCCTACTGAGCGAACGCCCGAAGTTTGGTTTGCAGCTACAGCAAGAGTTTGAATCGAGAACGGGGAAGGTGTGGCCTCTCAACGTTGGACAGGTGTACTCCACCCTCCAGCGTCTCGAACGGGATGGACTGATCGAATATGACGATGAAGAGGCCAAGGGTTCCCAGAAGGGTTACAGGATCACGCCAGCCGGCCGCGGTGAACTTACCGAATGGCTCCGGACCCCGCCGGAGTTAGAACCTCCACCACGGGATGAACTGGTCATCAAAGTGTTGGTGGCATTGAGAGTGCCCAGTATTGATGTACATGAGCTTTTGCAAATCCACCGCCGGTACGTGGTTGAGATGATGCAGCGATACACCCATCTAAAAGCGGAAGCAACCGAGCACGACGTGGCCCTCGCACTCATCGTTGATGCCCAGCTTTTCCGGCTCGAGGGGACCATACGGTGGCTCGACGCAGCCGACATCCGCCTGAAGCAGTTTCCGCCCACCGGTGCCGACATGGGTCACATCGTGGAGGTGCAGCCATGACCGCAGCGCTCGAACTCCACCAGGTATCGAAAGTCTATGGCGAAGGCCCGACCGAGGTGCGTGCGCTCTGGCAGGTTGACCTGTCGGTCGAGCACGGCGAACTGGTGGCGATCATGGGGCCGAGCGGCTCGGGTAAGAGCACGCTGTTGACGATTGCCGGAAGCCTCGAAGACCCAACCAGTGGGGAAGTGCTCGTTGGGGGATCGGATTTATTCAGCATGTCGCGCGATGACCGGGCGCGGCTGCGCTGCCGGTCCATTGGGTACGTGTTCCAGGATTTCAACCTGCTCGCAGGGCTGACTGCGGTAGAGAATGTGGCACTGCCCCTGGAGTTAGATGGGGTTGGCGTCAGGGCTGCGCGTGCGGCCGGGATGGCGGCGCTCGAAGAACTGGGCATTGCCGATCGGGCTGCCCATTATCCTGATGAACTGTCGGGCGGCGAGCGACAACGGGCAGCAATTGCGCGAGCCGTGGTTGGTGACCGATATTTACTGCTTGCCGACGAGCCAACCGGCGCCCTGGATTCAGTGAACAGCGAGGTGGTGATGCGCCGGTTGCGTGCCGCCTGCCAGCGGGGAGTTGCCGGCGTTGTGGTGACCCATAATGCGCAACTGGCGTCGTGGGCTGACCGGGTGGTGTTCCTACGAGACGGGCGTGTGGTCGATCAAACTTCACCTTCAAGTCTCGAGGCTACTTACTCTGGTGCTATCCCATGAGCCGAGCACGACTTATTCCATTTCGAATGGTGAGAGATGATGGTGGTCTTCCCGCTCGCCGGGCGGTGATTCGTTGGGCGTGGCGGCTGTTTCGCCGTGAGTGGCGCCAGCAGGCGCTGGTACTGGCACTGCTTACGGTTGCCGCCGCGGCGGCCATTGCCGTCACCTCGGCCGCGTATACCCTGGCTCCTCTCGGGAATTCACCCGGGGAATTCGGCGCAGCCAACCAGGCGTTCGTCCACGACGGGTCCGATCCCCAACTGCTGGCAGCTAATATTGCCACGCTCGAGGCGTGGTATGGTACCGTTGACGTGATCGGCCGCCGGTACGTGCCGGTTCCCGGCACTGCCGAAATCGTTGAACTCCGAGCGCAAGACCCGCAGGGCGCCTATAGCGGCCCGATGCTGGCGCTGCGGGAGGGCCGCTATCCGACAGGCGCCGGCGAGGTCGCCGTGACCGATGCGGTGGCGGAGACCTTCAATCTCGGGCTCAACTCCCGGTTCGCCCTCGCCAACAGCGAGCGGATGGTGGTCGGCCTGGTAGAGAATCCCAGTGACCTGCGGGACAAGTTCGTCCTGGTAGCCCCGGCCCACGCCAGCCCACCCACGACCGTGACGATCCTGGTCCGCGGGAGCCTTGAGCAGTTTCTTTCGTTCTCATGGCCCGACGAGGGGATGGTGAGCCACGAAATGATTGAGGGCCCGGCCAACGTGCAGGTGATCGCGGCCGGGGCTGCGCTCGGCGTCGCCGCCGTGGCCATGGTGCTGGTTTCCCTCGTCGCCGCCGCCGGTTTCATCGTCATCGCTCAGCGCCGCCAGCGCCAGCTCGGCATGCTCGCGGCGATCGGGGCCACCGAGAAGCAACTCCGGCTGGTGATGCTGGCTAATGGCGCCATCGTTGGCGTCGTCGCGGCTGTGATTGGGGCGGCCCTCGGCCTGCTAGGTTGGATCGCGCTTGTGCCGTACCTGGAAACCGCGGTGGTAGGGGCTCGTATTAACCGATTTGATGTGTTGCCATGGTGGCTAATTGGGGCAGGCATGCTGCTTGCGATTGTGTCGGCCACTACGGCTGCATGGTGGCCAGCCCGAGCCGTGGCGCGTCTGCCGGTTGTCGTCGCCCTATCCGGCCGGCCTACCCGGCCCCAGCCGGTGCGTCCCGTGGCCAGGCGAGGCGGCCTGATCCTGGCAAGCGGTCTCATCTGCCTCGCCATCGCTGACGCTGCTGCCGCTGGCTGGATCAACATGCTGCTCATCGGCGTGGGCACAGTGGCGACGAGCTTCGGAATACTCCTCTTCAGCCCGCTGGCGATCTGGACGCTGGCGGCGGCCGCTGGAGGGCTGCCGGTCGGGGTGCGGTTGGCGTTGCGGGATCTGACCCGCTATCCAGCCCGCTCGGCCGCGGCTCTGGCGGCTATCAGCCTCGCGCTGGGAATGGCAGTGGCCGTTATCATCATCGTGGCTAGAGACGAGCAGAGTGCCGAACTCGGCAACCTGTCTGACAGGCAACTCTTGATCACCCAGGAGGGCAGCCGCATACGGGAGCTTGTCACCGTACGCACGCCGGCCGAGGTCGAGCGTCTTCAAGTCCAGGTCGAACAGCTCGCCGGCCCGCTGGACGAGCCCGTGGTGATCGCCTTGCAAATGGCCGTGGATCCAAACGAGGCTGCGAACCCCGGCGCACGTGGGAATACATGGCGCCACGCCGTCCAGGTGGGTGATGGCGCACTCACGGCAAATCCCGGCCCGCTTTTCGTCGCTACGCCGGAATTGCTCAGACTTTACGGGATTGACCCTGACACCATTGACCCGGATATCGATGTCCTCACCGTGCGTATGGGTGAGATTGGCTTCCGGCGGGGGATCGAGGAAGAACTCGTCACGAGCGTCGAGAGGCTCGATGTTCCCGCTTACTCGTCGGCTCCAACCTCGTTGATCACCCTTGACGCGCTGCGCCGGCGAGGCTGGGAAGCGGCGCATGCTGGTTGGCTTGTCGTAGCCGCCCGGCCTGTGACCAGCGGGCAACTCGCGGCGGCGCGTGATGTGGCCGCAAGCGCCAGCCTGATGGTCGAGGCCAGAGACGGGGTGAACCTCGCCACGCTGCGTTCGCTGCGCTCAGGGGCGATGATGGCCGGGGGGGTCATTGCCCTCAGCATCCTGGCCATGGCTGTCGGTCTGATCCGCAGCGAAGCAGCCGGGGATCTGCGTACCCTCACCGCAGCCGGGGCTACTGGCTCGATCCGCCGCACGATCACCGCCGCTACTGCCGGCGGGCTGGCCGTTCTCGGCGTCATGCTAGGTACGGCCGGGGCATACCTGGGGCTGGCCGCGAGCTTCGCCAGCGAACTCGACACGCTGGCTGGGGTGCCTGTCCGCCAGTTGTCCATCGTCGCCATCGGCGTTCCCCTGCTTGCCACCATCGCTGGTTGGCTGCTGGGTGGTCGCCAGCCGTCCACCCTGGCCCGACCACCGATCGAATGAAGGACAAACCCTTATGAGCAGAAGGAGTGCCAGACTGGTTGCCGCACTGGTCGCCGCGGTTGTATTGACTATCGCAGCGGCCTGCTCAGAGAGTGGCGGATATGACCAGGACGACTTGCAACGGGACGTGGATGCTATTCGCGACAGGGGCGCCGTCGGCGCGCAGGCCAGAGTGACTCTGGGCGGCGAGGTTTTCGTCGCTGTCAGCGGTGTCGCCGACATCCAGAGTCGTGAACCAGTGCCCGAGAACGGACACTACCGCATCGCCAGTACCACCAAGACGTTCGTAGCGACAGTCGTTCTTCAACTGGTCGGCGAAGGCAGTCTGTCGCTCGATGATACTGTGGCGCAGCATCTACCCGGCGTGGTGAGCGGCGGGGGGCACGACGGCAGCGCGATCACGATCCGCGATCTCCTCCGGCACACGAGCGGTATCTACGACTACAACCTGGACGAGGAGTGGAATCCATTCAACGCCCTCGAGATCTTCGAGGAGCGCCGGTTCGATCACTACGAGCCCGAGGAACTGGTCGCCATTGCCATGCATCACCCTCCGATCTTTGAACCGGGAACCGCCCGGAGCTACTCTAACACTAACTATGTACTCATCGGGATGATCATCGAAGCGGTGACCGGCAACCCCTGGGCCGAAGAGATCCGCGACCGGATTATCGAGCCGCTCGGCCTGGAGCAGACCACGGTGGGCAACGGCCCGCAAATGCCCGACCCGCACGCCAGGGGTTACTACCAGTTCGCTCAAGGTGGCCCACTCGTTGACGCTACCCTGCTCGACCCGAGCGCAGGCGACGCAGGCGGGGCCATCATCAGTACGCCCAAGGACGTGTCTCGCTTTTTCAGCGCGCTGCTTGGTGGCGAGCTGCTGGCGCCGGAGCAATTGGCGGAGATGCAAGACACCGTTCCCACAGAGGGCGGCCGTTACGGCCTGGGGCTCGGTTGGAGTCCGCTGTCGTGCGGTGGTGGCTACTGGCGCCACGGTGGTGCGGTTCCCGGATACCTGAGCTTAGAGGGGTTCAACGAGGACGGTAGCCGTGGTGTGGTGCTCTCAGTTTCTAGCTGGCGCGCCGACCCCGTAGCGAATCAGGCGCAGGACGAGGCAGCCTTAGAACTGATTGATAACGTACTCTGCGAGGGGTAAGGGGCAAGTATGCAGGTGTCAGGTGTCAGGCGAAAAGGGGCGGGGGCAGCAGGTTGTTGAGGTGGCGCAAGTCGTGTCTGGCACGGGGCAGCAGGGGGCTATTTGGTGAGGCTATTTTGCCCCGTGCCAGACACGGCCGGTTCGGTAGCAAAACGGGGTGAGCGCACGCGTGTTTTTCGTTCATGAGAAATTGATGGGATGCAACCGTATGCCGGGTAATGGCGGATGACAATACCTGTATCTAACAGATAACGAGCCATCGCCCTTGTTTATGACCGTCTTTATTGAAGCTCAGCCCGCCTCTTGCCGTTGCCAGCCGGATCGCAGCTTTGCCAGCCAGGTCTCAATAGCAGTGTTGTCACTTAGTTCTGGATACGCTTCATCGCTCCAGGCGCCCGCAGCTTCATCTACTGCCTGGGCTTGCTCCAGAATGGCAAGCTGCTCTCGTACAGCCTGGACGATAAAGTCGCTGCGTTGGTGGGTAGGTATGAGGGCATCCAGGCGCTCTAGTAGCGGTTTGGGCAAGGTTACTGTGATTTTTTGGGTGTTTACTGTCGCCATCAGGCCGGACCTCCAAAACGTCAAAAAACGGAGGCATGAGTAATGACAGCCTCGCGCCCAGCTTCCAAAGGATCTGAGAGTTATTGTTTCATGATACTGTAGAGATGAGCCGGCCGTCAAATAACTGTTTGTAATTCAATTTGAGTTAATTTAACAGGCGTCCCAACTCGCAACGTGTTCTGAATCTCCGCGACCTGGTCAGTGTAGTTCATCAACTCTCGAAGCTCCGCTTCGCTGGCTTGGGCGACTACCCTGGCTCGATAGGTCACATTCCGTGCCGGTTCGCCTTCCGCGCCAAAGTCGCCTTTAACCTCAACCTCAACCCGCTCGACTTTGATGCCACGCCTGGCCGCTTCACGATAAATGTCATTGCCATAGCAGGTGGCTAAGGCCAGGAAAAGCACTTCGCCGCCATTGGCGCTCGAACCGAAGCCGGTGGGTTTGGGCGGAATGTGAATGGAATGAACGTTATCGTTGGTGCGCAACGTAACCTGATGGTTGCCTTCACTGTTTTGCACGTGAGCGCTAATTTTCATTCGATTCTCCTTTCCGTTCACCACCCTCCCGGAGGTTGGGAACCTCCGGGAGGATGGCGTACTGAAACCCTTGGGAGGCTTACTCCCCATAGCTCAGGGTTGAATAAGAACCAATCAGGCGGCTCTTCGCTCGATTCCCCTCTTTGAGTGTAACCATTCCGGCCAGTTCTTTGGTGTAGAAACCAATGCTGGAATTAACTGTATTCGTGCCGTTCTTTCCCCGGCTGCTGAAATGCTCAATAAGCGCATCATAGCGGGCTAACCACTCTGGATTGCGCTCAATGGCCAGGCACATCTGATCAATAATGTCAGTGGGGTAAGGGGTAGAGAAGGTAGCCAGCACGGTTTGCACCAGTTCGACAACGGGTTGGATTTCCAGGCTGTCGTATTCGTCAGGGCGGTGAATGCGGAGTGGCGGCGCTTCGTCGGCCTGGATGTTTTGCCAAATGCGGGCTTGTGAGGCGATGGGCACTGTCTGCTCAGAGCCATCGCCGTAACGGATGGCCATCTGGTCGCCGTCAATAACAAGAACAGTGTAAGCCCCCCGCCGGTTGCGGTAGCGGCCGGCGACTGTAAATGGATGGGGCATGATGACCTCCTTTAGATCCCGCACGCCATCCTCCCGGAGGTTCCGAACCGGGAGGATACGGGAGGGGCGCTGCTAGACAAACAAGTAGGCGTTGATGCCGTCTGGTAATTGGTCCAGGCCGTGCAGGTAGTCCAGGATGAAGGTGGTGTATTCTTGGCGGTTGGGGAAGTAGGCGTCTATAAATTCGTGATCTACCAACGACCCCGGCCGGGCCTTTATCCACTCATGATAGTTGGAGTAGGGCCATTCCTCCAGGGTTGTCACCAGGCCCGCTTTGACCGGGTTGCCGTGGATGTAGCGGCACAGGTGAAGCAGGTAAGGCTCTCGATCCACATGGACATCTTTGAACCGCCCTTCAAATAGGGTTCCTGTTCGTTCCTGCTGGTTGTTGAGGGCCTGGGAATAGGCGTTGAATAGCACGCCAATGAATTTAGTGACCGGGACTTCCCCATCTTGACGTAGTAAGAAATGGTAGTGGTTGGGCATGAGGCAGTAGGCGATCACGGCAATGTCGTATTTGGCGCAGTATTTTTTGACCAGACGCAGGCAGTATTCGTAGTTGCCGGCGTTAAAGAAAATGCGTTCGCGGCCGGTGCCACGGTTGTAGATGTGGTAGAACTGGCCGGTGGTGAAAGGGTTCTTGCGTCGTGGCATGGTGTTTCGCCTGAACTGTTCGTGTATTCTCCCGAAGGTTAGGAACGTTTGGGAGGGTAGGTCGTCGGTGGACCCTCCCGGAGGTTCCGAACCTCCGGGAGGGTGGCGGAGTCTCATAGAGTGTGTCACCCGCATCTTTCAGAAGATCGGCGATTTCATCGCTGGAACCTTCAAGAGGATCAAGGGGCAATATCTGCTATACTATTCTTCAGTAAGGAAAAGCCCTGTCCACTGCGAAGTCCTGAGTCTCAACTCAGGATACATGGTAGCAGTGATGGGGCTTTTTCTTTTCCACCGGCCTTCCTTCATTGCTCAAAGTGCAGTTCCTTAAGCTTGGGTTGAAATACGTCTACAAATCTAATGGTTGTGTTGAGACACCACTCTTTAGCTAACTCTAAACGCTCAGGTGAATCGTTTATGCGCGCCTTAATAGCCAGAGAAATACGCGATGAACGGTGCTCGTCAAGTCGCTCCCATTGAAGTTCAGCGCCGATCTGTCGTTCGATCTCTGCCTTTTGTGATTGAAGCAAGGCGAAAACGTTCTTGTTCGTGTCGTGATCAACAGTGGCTATGTCGAGTGAAACACGCAGATAGTGATTTTCGGTAAATGTCCAGGTGAAAAAAAAGCCGGAACGCCCAGCGCCAAAGCTCCAAAAGTTCTGGGGATACGTTCTGGCGGCCCTGGTAATACCAGGATGCTCTGCTTTAAGCCGTTCCAGTAAATCGGCAAAAAAGAGCTGGTATAGAACCGTGTCAGTGCGCCGGAAGACAACGGTTTCGGCCGCAAAATCTACGTTTTCAACCTTCCAGCCCGCGCGTAGCCAGGCCATTGACTGGCGGTAGGGAGAAGTGGCATCATTGGCCCACCAGGCGCGGTGCTCACGTGCTGCATCTGGCAGTTGATCGCCTATTAATGCTTGAATGTCGTTAAAGGTGCGTTGAATATCATATCCAGGAGTAATCTGCCTGGCCTGCGCTGCCAGCCAGTCTTGTAATGGCGCATACTTCCCTGTGGCTGCTGAAGGAGGAACAGGGACATCAAAGGGTGGGACGGTTTTCATTGCTTGCGGGACTTTGGGTCGTGTAGCTAACCAGCGCTGTGACCTTTTGAGCGCGTCGTATTGGATCGAATCTAGCCGGCCCCGAAAGTGAGCAAGCTGGTTGCGTACTTGATTGACGGCCTCCATCAGTTGGCTAAACAGTTTCTTGGGAGTCAGGTATGGTTCAAACTTTGGCCAGACTTTCTCGTGAGTCATAAGCTGGATGTGTTCATAGAAGGTCAGGTCGTCGTAAGTTTTGCGCGGTTTTGACGGATCTGTTTTGTCAGCGCCTAACGCCTGTAAGAGAGCGGCCGTCATGGCCTGCTCGGTGGTCAAAACATCCTCAATATATTTTCTGAGTGTAAGTTCAATGCTTTGCACGCGCATCAGACCTTCTGACCAGGCCCTGAAGAAGTGGGTCGTATCATAGTCAGTGACGATGCCTATAGGCTTGCGTTCTGAAGTAATCACGACGGCATAATTACTTTCCAGGCGTTCCAATATGGCAAAGAGGCTGCTATCTTCCTCCGAGAGGGTAACAGCTTCTTCCTGACAATGATCAACAGTCAGGTCAAGCAGAGAAACCATGTCATTTAAATGGTAGTAGTGGCGGGTAATCGTTTGTTCAGAAATGATGCCGGTAAGGTAGCCGCCTTCGTCCACAATTGGAAGCTGGCTGAAATCTTTGTCAACCATCTTGACCAGCGCATCGCGCACCGTTTCTGTTCGCTTAACACAAAGGAGTAGCCCTTGCCTTTCTAGCAATTCTCCAATGGCGTCTAACATTAGCTTACCTCGGTTCGTTCACCCAATAAAAATAATCAACCCTCTAATCTCTTGGAATCTGGGAGATTGATTACTCGCTTTGATGCTTCATAGCTCGCCGCTAAAGGCGCGGTGGAGGAGGGTGTCAAAGAGGTGGTCTGCTTGCCGGGCCGCTTCGCGCTGTTGTGCCTCTAGCCGGGTAAACTGTTTCACAGCTTGAGCAAACTTCTGTTGTAAGTACAAGGGGGGATGATACATCTTGATTTTAGGCATTCGTTTCAAGCCTAAATCACGATTAACAATTCCTTTTGTTAGTTCTTGAGACTGACGATAGCAGTACTCGCTATTCAGCATACTTTCAAGCCAGATTGGATCAACCAGATTACGTTTTAGCTTTAACACTGCTATATGGACCCAAACAGCTATCTCTATGTCAAAATCAATGGCTTTTGCCAGGCCTGTGGTTCCGCCTTTGGTGTATAGGATGTCACCCATTTCAGGTTTGACTTTTTTCCACTGAACCTGGGCATCTTTCAGTGAGATATATTTCAAATCATCCCAAATGATTTCACCAGGTCTTACGTTTCTGGTTGAAAGAAATGGTATGCCTGATTCAGTGTAACTTGGGCTAACATGAGGGCCGTCTTTAGCTGATATGATCAGATCACCCAAAGTAGATTCCTCCCACCCCATCGGATTAGTCATCGGGTCGCCGAACATTTGGAGGAAGATGGATTGCAGGTAGGTGTCGCTGAGTTGCAGGGCGTAGCGGCGCAACTGGCGCAACCGGTCCGCCCTCGCCAGTATCCCCGCAATCCGCTTCTGATCCGCCAATTGTGGCAACGGAACCAATTTTTCGTAGGCATCATTTCTGTTTAGTCCTGGAACTGCCGCTGCTTTGTTGAGCTTAGTCAAGTCGAGAGCAAGCAAAATGTAGTAAAGCCATTTCAGGTCACAGGGGACTTTTGTGCGGTCAACGTAATATGTTGTATCAATGGGCCAACTTGGTTCGTCGCTGTAGTGTACCTCACCAATGGAGCCCTTTCGGCCAATTACTATTACTGGCGCCTGTGTAATTCCTTTATCATGCCAGCCTACAATACCGTTGGAGCCGTAAACAGGGAACGTACCGCCATGTCGGTCACCCTCTGGCAATCCATCCCCATACGTGAACTCGCACAGCGAGCCTAACGTTACAAACTCGACTATCACGAAATCAACTCTCTGATTTGTTTCACTTCGTTAGCCAAAACCTGCTCAAGTGTCAGCAACCTCTCCATTGTCACCCGTGGGTCTTCGTAAAAGACGGGTTCCTGCTCCATCTGCCTGTAACGGCTGGCGCTCAGGTCGTATTTGTTGGCCCGCACCTGCTTCTTTGTCACCCAAAATTGCCGTCCTAACCGGTCTATTTGCGTTTTCAGCGGGGCTATGCGGATCTGCAGCGCTTCCATTTCCGCCTTTACTGCGTCCAGAGTCCTGTTAGCGGCGACGGCCGTACCGTCGGCGGCAATGGCCGCTTCAAAGGTCAGCCGGTTCATTTCTCTCTCCAGCAGCCGCCGTTGGGCCTGTAGCGGTTCTAGCTCCGCTTTTAAGGCGGCCAGCCTGGCCGCCCGTTCGGCGGCAAAGGTTGAGTCGTGGCGATTGCGCCAGCAGGCGAGGAGGTCGGGGATGTCGTTCTCAGGCACCCTGGTGCGCTTGTCGTCGAGGGAGAAGCCGTCGTGGGCCATGTCGTAAAACCAGATATTGTCCGTTGTGCCGCCTTTGACAAAGATCAAGACGGCGGTGCTGACCCCGGCGTAGGGTTTGAACACCCCGCTGGGCATGCTGACCACGCCCCAGAGGCCGTTTTCTTCGACCAGCTTGCGGCGAACGTCTACGTGGGCCCGGCTGCTGCCGAACAAGACGCCGTCGGGGACGATGACGGCGCAGCGGCCGCCCATGTCCAGCGCCCGCAAAATGCGATGCAAGAAGAGCAGCTCCGACTTGGTGGTGTCGTGGGGCAGGTTGGGGTGAATGGTGTCTTTGTCCACCGCGCCCTTAAAGGGCGGGTTCATGAGAATGACTTCGTAGTCGTTGGGCTCGTCGTACTCTTTGGAAAGGGTGTCGGCGTAGAAAAAGCGGGGCGCTTCGACGCCGTGGAGCATGAGGTTCATGGAGCCGATGCGCAGCATGGTCATGCCGGAATCGTTGTCGTAGCCTCGTAAGGCCTGGGTGTGCAGGTGTTCCCGTTCTGCGTCGCTCAACCGGTCGCCAATCAAGTTGTGGGGCCAGCCATCGGCGTCGTAGTGCAGGATGTCCGGGGAGGTGTGTTGTTCGAGGATGTGCTGGTAGGCGTTGACCAGGAAGCCGGCCGTGCCGGCGGCCAAATCGCCAATCCGCTCCAGCGGCTGGGGGTCCACCATCTGGACCATCATGCGGATAATGTGGCGAGGGGTGCGGAACTGGCCGTTGCGGCCGGCGGTGTTGAGGTGGCTGAGGAGGTATTCGTATAAATCGCCCTGGACGTCCTGTTGCTGCTGCCCAATTTGCATGGCGTCAATGAGCTTGGTGGCTTCAATGAGCAGGTTGGGCTTGTTGATTTTGCACTCGGCGGTGCGCATCTGCTCCTGAAAGGAGCTGCCTTCGCCGCCCAACTGGCGCATGCGGGGGAAGACGACTTCTTTGAGGTGCTTCAGGGCTTTGTCGGCCGGCAGCCGCGTCCAGGTGTCCCAGCGCAGCGCTTCGTCGAGCTGGGGGGTGTAGGGGCGGCCGCGGCGGGTGGCCTGGGCCTGGCGCTGTTTTTCGCGGTCGTCGAGCCGCTTCAAGAAGAGCAGGTAGGAAAATTGCTCGATGGCGTCGAGGGGGTTGGTCAGGCCGCCGGTCCAAAACATGTCCCACAGGCGGTCAACTTGTGATTTTAATCTGGTGTCGGTTAGCATTACTCTCCTAATATTCTCCTGGGCATCCTCCCGGAGGCTCTCTCAGAGGAGATAGTCTCCTGGGAAAGCCTCCGGGAGGATTAAGCTTGGTGGCATCCTCCCGGAGGTTCGGAACCTCCGGGAGGATCGCCGCTCGAACCTCCGGGAGGATCTCTAACTTGGGGAAGCCTCCGGGAGGATTACCAGGGTTTGGGTCAGTAGCATAATTTCCTGGAGCTGGTCCGGGGTGAAGAGGCGGTCGGCGGCGTCGGCGCCAAAGCGGGTAAAGGGTTCGTCGTAAAGGTCGGCCAGGCGCAGTTTGCGCCGCTTCAAGAATTGGGAGCGAATGGTGCGCAAGAAGTTGGTCTGCGTGGCGTTGAGGTGATGGGTGCGGGCAAATTCGTCAAAGTGGCGGGTGACGATGTCGGCGTAGTTGGGCAGGCCGTCCAGCTCGAATTGGTGGCGCATAAAGGCCAGGAAGCTGTCTACCTCGACCTTGTAGGCGCGGCGGATTTTTTCTTCGTTCAGGCCGAGATCGTTGCCGCCCAGTTGCCGGCGCATTTCCCGCTCTAAATCCAACAATTGAGCATCTGTGACCGTCTCCCCCCGTTCAATGGCAGCAATCACCGGGTGGTCAATGAGGTCAACCAGGCGGGCGTCAATGAGGTCGCGGTATTCCTGCTCGTAAATGGGCCGGTTGCGCTCCCAGAGGAAGACGTAGCCGCCCGACAGCATTTCGTCGGGCAAATCCAGCAGCAAGGGGCCGGCCTGGCGTTTGGCGCGCTTGCCCATCTGCCCGGCCAGTTGGGCGGTCAGTTCGTCGAGCCTGGCGGGGCTGGCGGATAGCAGGTCGCCGCTCAAAATGAAGTCACGGGCGGCCCGCTGTTCGGCGGTCAAGACCTCGTCCTTCAAGCGGCCGGCGTCCTCCCTCAAGGAGTGTACGGTGGCTCGCGGGTTCTGGCCGGTGGCCATTTGTAGCTTCAGCCTTTCTATCTTGCTGGTGAACGTGGCCGCCTCGACGTCGCCGCTGGGGGCAAAACGCAGCAACGGAGCGACGTGCAGGCGCAAATCGTCAATCTGTCGTTGGGTGACGTAGCGCCAGTAATCATCTTGCCAGGCTTCCTTCATGGCGGCCGGCAACCTTGATTTCACGCTAAAGGAATCGAGCGGAATCAAAGCCATTTGTTCCCGTAGCGCGGCCATTACCCGGCGGGCCTCGCCCTGGGCTCCCTGGTCCAGGTAGGCTTCCAGCAGCTTGAGGCGGGTGTTGAAGATGGTGGCCAGGACCGGGGTGGTGGGCGCCGGCTCGACGTGCCGGGGGTCTTTGTTAAAGTCGTTGTCCCAGAAGTCTATGATTTTGAAGTCGTGCTTTTGGCCGTTGGGCAGCAGGTAATGTTGCTCTTCGGGCACGGTGTCAAACGGCCGGGTACCGCGGCCGAGCATCTGCTGCAATTTAATGTAGGAGTAGACCTGCTTCATAAAGACCAGGTTGACGACGGCCGGCACGTCCACGCCGGTGTCGAGCATATCTACCGAAATGGCAATGCGGGGAAGGTCTTCGTTTTTGAACTGTTCAATGAGCTTACCCTTGTATTCGGTTTCGTGGGTAATGACGCGGGCCAGCCCCGGCCACTGGGGATATTCTTCTTTAAAAACCTCAAGCAAGCGCCGGGCGTGCTGCTGGCTCATGGCAAAGACAATGGTCTTGCCAATCTTTTGCCCCGACCGGTCGGAATAGGCTACCTGTAGAATCTCGTCCCACTGCCTGCGGATGGTGTCTTTGTTGCTGACCTCCTTCTCCAAATCCGTTCCCTCAAAGTTGATGCTATCGGGATCAAGTCCTTCTTCAAGAAGCTGGTTCCGGGCGGCTTCGTCCAGCTCCAGCCACTTAATGCCGAAATGCTGAAAGCGCGTTTGGGCCTGGTAGGAGGCGTAATCCACCAGGTAGCCTTCCCGAATGGCTTCTTCGTAGGTGTAGAGGAAGGTAGGGCGTTCTTCGGGGTGCTCAAAGAGCAGAAAGGTGTTGCGGTCTATGAAGTTGGCCGGCGTAGCCGTCAGGCCGATCATCCGAGCGTCAAAGTAATTAAGGATCTCGCCAAACTTGTTAAAGATGGAGCGGTGCGACTCGTCGAAGATAATCAGGTCGAAGAAAGCCGGGGAAAACTGGCGGAAGCAGTTACTCAAGGTCTGTAACGTGGCGGCAAATAAGCGTTGTTGCTTTTCCACTTCGACGTGGTGGGTGTGAATCCGCGTGCCTGGCTCGGCGGGAATGAACTTCTGGAAGGCGGCCAGGGCCTGCTTGACCAGGACGTCGCGGTCGGCGACAAAGAGAATCTTGCGGGCCTGGTTGGTCTGGATGAAGATGTCAGCCAGGGACATGGCCACACGGGTCTTGCCGGTGCCGGTGGCCATCACTAACAAAGCCCGCCGTTTTTTGGCAACGTCAAAGCGTTCGAGCACGGCCCGGATGGCCTCAATCTGGTACAGCCGGCCGGCAATCTCCGGCTTGATGGCCGCCGTGGCCAGGGGCTTTTGCTTTTCGCGGATGTACAGCAGGTTTTTCAGATCGTCCAGGGTGAAGAAGCCGGCCACGTCGCGGGGGTTGGCCCGGCCGATGTCCCAGAAACGGATGCGCTCGCCGTTAGTCATAAAGGCAAACGGCTGAAAGGTCTGGGTCGGCCACCTGCCGATTTCATTGATGTAATACTCGGCCTGGGCTTCGGCTTTGATAGGGTCAACGGCCAGCTTCTTGGCTTCGACGACGGCCAGCACTTCCCCTGTCTCGTGGTAAAGCAGGTAATCGGCAACGCCCGGGGGCAGGTCGGCCGTATATCCCCCGCCTGGGTCGCGCATAGCCCGGAGTTGGGGGGCCAGTTGCGCCCACAATTGGGGGTCGGAACCGTCCACCGGGATCTCAATCCCCACCTGGACCTTGTCGTTGACGTCCCAACCGGCTTTGGCCAGGGCCGGGTCAATTAAGTCACGGCGGGTGACCGCTTCATCTGGCAGCGGCATGTCCCTCGATTCCCCCAAGTTGGATCATTTAACAAATAGCCTGTTTGACATCCAGTACGTATTGGTGTGGCGCGGTCATTATCCTGTCATCACTGCACCTCTATTGTACCACGAGCAGGCCAGTCTGGGCTAACCTCCGGGAGGGTTTGGGGCGGCAGGTGGACGTCGAAGGTGATGCGGGGGCAGAGGAAGATGGAGTGGGGTTGCTGCATTTCCTGGCGGGTGAGGAGGCCGAGCCGTTCGTAGAGGGAGAAGTAGAGGCGCCGCGGCCGGGCCTGGGTCAGCTTTATTTCTTCGTGCCAGACGGTATATGACCCCGGCCGGCCGTCGCGGCGGTCGTAAAAACCGGCGACCGGGTGGGTGAGGATGAGGATCTGTTCGTCCAGGGAACTGAAACCAGCCTGTAAGCTGACGGGTTGGCCGGTGTCCTCGACCTCGATTTCGGCCGAAGCCCAGCCGCAGGTGGTATGATAGGCGAAGTGGGTGTAGCGGCCGCCAAGCTGATCGTAGTCAAAATTGACCTGATAGCGGGCGTAATGCCAGGGGATGCGCCAGAACCATTGGGCCGGGTGGACCAGCCGCGAGCCCAAGGTTGTGCCAAAGAACCAGACGCCGTGCTCCCCCGTTTGGCGGTCAATAACGTAGACGCGGTAATTGGTCTGCCCGAAGCGGAATTTGAGCCAGGGGGCCAGCCGGACAAAACGAAAGTCGCTGTCCACAAAGGGGACGGCGCTCATGAGGGCCAGCTTTTGGCCGTTGACGTCGAATTCAGGAATGAGGAAACGGCCGGCCGGGATATATTTTTCGAGGCGGCTTTTGGGCAGGGCGTAGTTGATGAGGGCGAAGTGGAGCAAATCGGAGCGCACGTCCCACCAGGCCGGGGGGCGACGGTGTAGACGATTGGCGAGAATGGTGCGCGGGGGAGGGGAGTTCATGGGAACTGTGCTTAACCTCCCGGAGGTTGGCGATGGCGACCATCGCTTGAACCTCCGGGAGGTTTAGAGTTCGCCGTGCCAGAGACGCTGCATTTCGGGGGAGCGGGCGAGGAGGGCTTCGAGGGTTCCTTCGTCTTCGACGCGGCCGTCTTTGAGGACGATGATGTGGTCGGCGCGGCGGAGAGCGGGGGGGCGGTGGGAGACGACCAGGCAGGTCTGTTGGGCAGCCTGGGAACGGCCGAGCAGGCGGGACCACAATTTTTGCTCGGTTTCGACGTCGAGGGCGCTGGACAGGTCGTCGAAGACGAGTAGTTCGGGGGCGCGGACGAACATGCGGGCGGCGGCGGCGCGCTGTTTCTGGCCGCCGGACAACTTGACGCCGCGCGGCCCGACGACGGTTTCCAGCCCGTTTTCCAGTTGGACGACGTCTTGCTCAAGGACGGCGGCGGCAATA
Organism: Chloroflexota bacterium; assembly: GCA_022616275.1. Lineage (GTDB taxonomy): Bacteria > Chloroflexota > Anaerolineae > Promineifilales > Promineifilaceae. The sequence continues at coordinate 53,773 of JAKEFB010000104.1, read as the reverse complement.
GCGGCCGGCAGGTCTACCTGGTCCTCGGGCAGGCCGAGCAGGATGTTGTCGCGGAGGGTGTCGCTGAAGAGCATGGGGAGCTGGGAGGTGTAAGCGGCGCGAGGGGGAACGAAAAAGGTGGCCGGGTCGGCGACCAGTTCGCCGTTCCAGAAGATCTGGCCGGCGTCTTTAGGGAGGAGGCCCAGGAGGACGCGCAGCAGGGTGGTCTTGCCGGAGCCGATGCGGCCGGTGACGACGGTGAAGGCGCCACGCTTGAGCGACAGGTTGACGCCGGCGACACCGTTGGTCGTGCCGGGATAATGGTAGGTGAGGTTAACGGCGGCGAGGCTTTCCAGCCGGTGCGCGGCGGTCTTGGGCGTGTAGGGGACGGCCGGGAATTCGCCGCGCAGGTAAATGGGGGTCTTTTTGACCAGGGCCTCAGGCGGCGCGCCTTGCAGCAGCCGGTCCATGCGCTGGAAGGCGACGCCGGCCTGTTTGTAGCGGGCAAAAAACATGCCAACCTGGGCGGTGAGGTCGGCAACGAAGCCGAGGTAGTAGACGAAAAGGGAGAAATCGCCGACGGTGAAAGAGCCGTCCTGCAGGGCCTGCCCGGCCAGGAGCAAAATGAGGCCGGTGCCGAGGTTGACGGTGTTGGTGAAGATGGAGCCGAGCAGCTCGTTAAAGAGACGGTCTTTGAGGGCTGACTTGCGGCGGGTCTCGTTCAGCTCGTGGAAGTGGGCCAGGACGCGCTCTTCGGCGGCGGCGACTTTAATGGCCTGAACGGCGTCGAACATTTCGCCGATGAAGCCGGTGACGTTGCCGGTGGCCCCCCGGCTGGCGGCCCGGTATTTTTGGATGCGGGACATGGCCATGTTGGCCAGGACGACGACGCCGGCCAGGGGCAGAAAGACCAGGGCGGTGATGCGGGCGTTGATGCGGACCATGACGACCAGGGCGATGACGGCAAAAAGGGCCAGGGCTACGGGAAAGAGGGCCCAGGCGGTGAAGGTGCCGACGTCTTCGGCGTCTTCGCGGAAGCGGCTGATGGCCTCGCCGGTGGATTCGGGGACGGCCTGGGCGCCCGGCCGGTCGAGGATGCGCTCAAAGAGGTTCTTACGCAGGACGGCGGCGCTGCTGAAGTTCCAGGCAAAGAAGGCATACATATCGGCCAGGATGGCCAGGCTGCGGACGACGGCCGTGGCTACCAGCAGCGCGGCCCAGCTCCAGGGACCCCAGCCAAAGAGGGCGTCGCCGGTGAGGGAATCAAAGAAGGAGCGGATGACCAGACCAAAGACCTGGACGAGGACGGTGAAAATGAGGATACGCAACAGGCTCGTGCGGATATACTCGAAGGGCAGGCAGCGAATCAGCTCCCACCAGTAGCGCCAGGTGGAGAGGGGGGGGCGTTGGAGTGTTTCGGCGGTGGAGTCAGTCATACCAATAGCTCCTCGATGCCGGTCTGCAGCAGGTGGTAGAAGCGGGAGTTGGGGTCGGCGGCCAGGCGGGGGCGGGAGCCGTGTTCCAGGATGCGGCCGCGTTCGAGGATGAGAATTTCGTCGGCGCGCTGGACGGTGTTGAGGCGGTGGGCGATGATGATGGCGGTGCGGTTTTGCAGCAGCCGGTCTACGACGCGCTCGATCAGTTGTTCGGTAGCCGGGTCGAGCCGGGAGGAGGCTTCGTCGAGAATGACCAGGCCGGGGTCTTTGAGGAAGATGCGGGTGAAGGCCAGCAACTGGCCCTCGCCGGCCGATACTCCCCCACCCCCGGCGGCCAGGACGGTGTCCAACCCTTCTTCGAGTGATTCGTACCAGCGGGCCAGGCCCAGCTCGTGAATGACATCCAGAATGGTCTGGTCGGGAATGGCGCGGTCGAAGAAGGTCAGGTTGTCGCGGACGGTGGCGTGAAAGAGCTGGACGTTCTGGGTGACCAGGCCGACCTGTTGCCGCAACTCGGCGGTGGCCATGCCGCGCAGGTCGCGGCCGTCGAGGCGGATCCGGCCGCCGGTGGGGTCGTAGAGCCGGAAGAGGAGGCGGGTGAGAGTGGTCTTGCCGCTGCCGGTGCGGCCGAGAAGGCCCAAGACCCGGCCGGGTTCCAGTTGGAAGGAGACGTCCTGCAAGACATACTCGGGGGAATCGCCGTTAGTGGCGGCGGCCGGGTAGGCAAAGCAAACGTTTTCTAAGGTGACTTCAGTCGAACCTCCCGGAGGTGGGCGATGGACATCGCGGCGATGGACATCGGAACGATGTTCATCGCTTGAACCTCCGGGAGGTTGAGATAGGGCGGCCGGAGGGGCTTCCACCAGCCGGCTGCGGACGGCGAACAATTCGCGGATGCGGACGATGCCGGCGCCGGCCTGTTGCAACTGTTCCATTTCCTGGGAAATGCGCTCGATGGGGCGGCCGAGCATGTTGGTGTAGTGGAAGAGGAGGTAAACGCTGCCCAGGGTCAGGGCGCCGGAGCGGTAGAGGCCGGCCCCGACGAGGAAGGCGACGGCGTTGCCAACGGCGAAGAGGGTCCAGGCGGTGTTGATCATCAGGGCGCCGGCAACGCGGGCGAAGACGGAGACGCGCCACCAGTGGCGCAACAACTCGAAGGAGCGGCGCAGGGTATAGGCTTTGGCCCCGCTGGCACGAATGTCTTCTGTGCCGGCCAGCCGCTCCTCGAGGAAGCCAAAAATGCGGGCGCTGGCCTCGCGGGACTGCTGCCAGTAGGGCACGGCAACGTTGCGCAGCCGGTTGATGACGGCCAGGGTCAGGACGACGAAGAGGGTGATGGCCGCGCCGGCGTACACGTCTTCGCGGAAGAGGAGAATGAGAACGCCCAGGAGCAGGAGGCCGTTGCCCAGGATTTGGAGGACAAATTGGGAAAAGAAGGTGGAGAGGGCGTTGACGTCGCCGTCAATGCGCTCGATCATTTCGCCGGGGGTGCGCTCGTTATGAAAGGCCATGTCGAGGTAGAGGCAGTGGCGGGCCAGGTCGTCGCGTAGCCAGTTGGTGGCGGTCCAACTGACGTTTTCGCCGAGGTAGGTGGCGGCAACAGCGGCGATTTGCTGGACGAGGGCGACAGCGATGAAGAGCAGGGCCATGGCCGCCAGTTGGCCGGCGCCGCGGCCGGCCAGGGCCAGGTCGAGGAAGCGGCGGATGATCTGGGGGTTGGCGAGTTGCAGGCCAATGTTGCTGAAGAGGAGGATGGCCAGGAGCAGGACGCGGCCGCGCTGCGGCCGGAGGTAGTCAATTAATAGCTCCCAATATTGTTTTAAGGGGATAGACACATGTGGTCCTAGATAAATTGCATCTAATTAACGCGAATGACGCAGGAAGCCTGCGTTATCGCGAAAAAATGGGTCCAGTTAATACTCCGTCAGATGGTAGCTTCACAGTAGAAGTATAGCACAATGACCCAACCTCCCGGAGGTTGGCGATTTCATCGCTTAAACCTCCGGGAGGTTAACTGCGCCGGCCGTTCAGATAGGGCTGTAAGAACTGGCCGGTGTAGGAGCGGGGGACGGCGGCGACCTCTTCGGGGGTGCCTTCGGCGACGATTTCACCGCCGCGCTGGCCGCCTTCGGGGCCCAGGTCAATGAGGTGGTCGGCAACTTTGATGATGTCCATGTTGTGCTCGATGATGATGACGGTGTTGCCTTTGTCTACCAGCCGGTTGAGGGCCTGGATCAGCCGGGCCACGTCGTGGGCGTGCAGGCCGACGGAGGGTTCATCGAGGATGTAAATGGTGTTGCCGGTAGCAATCTTGGACAGCTCGCGGCTGAGCTTGACGCGCTGGGCCTCGCCGCCGCTGAGGGTGGGCGCGGGCTGGCCCAGCCGGACGTAGCCGAGGCCGACGTCGTGGAGGGTTTGCAGCTTGCGGCGGATGGGGGGGATGTTGGCAAAGAAGTCCAGGGCCTCCTCGACGCTCAGGTCGAGCACCTGGGCAATGTTTAGCCCCTTATAGGTGACCTGGAGCGTCTCGCGGTTGTAGCGGGCGCCCTTGCAGACGTCGCAGGGGACGTAAATGTCGGGCAGGAATTGCATTTCAATGCGGTTCTGGCCCTGGCCTTCGCAGGCTTCGCAGCGGCCGCCCTTGACGTTGAAGCTGAAGCGGCCGGACTTGTAGCCGCGCAGCTTGCTGTCGGGCAGGCCGGCGAAGAGGTCGCGGATCTGGTTAAAGAGGTTGGTGTAGGTAGCAGGGTTGGAGCGGGGGGTGCGGCCGATGGGACTCTGGTCAATCTCAATAACCTTGTCGAGGTGCTCCAGCCCTTCAATGGCCTGGTGAGCCCCGGGCAGCTCCCTGGACTTGTAAAAGACCTGGTTGAGCCGCTTGCTGAGAATCTCGATCAGGAAGGTGCTTTTGCCGCTGCCGCTGACGCCGGTGATGCAGACAAATTTGCCCAACGGGATGCGGACGTCTATGTTTTTGAGGTTATTTTCGGTAGCGCCCCGGACGACCAGGGTCTGGCCGGTCCCTTTGCGCCGCTTCCTGGGGATGGGGATGTGCTTGCGGCCGCTGAGGTAATCGCCGGTCAAGGAGTTTTCGTTGGCGGTGATGTCCTTGACCGTGCCCTCGGCCACGACCCAGCCGCCGTTGAGGCCGGCCCCTGGCCCGAGGTCCAAGACCCAGTCAGCGTGGCGGATGGTGTCCTCGTCGTGCTCGACGACCAGGACGGTGTTGCCAAGGTCACGCATACCCATGAGGGTGTGGATCAGCCGTTCGTTGTCGCGCTGGTGCAGGCCAATGCTAGGCTCGTCGAGGACGTAGAGGACCCCCATCAGCCGGCTGCCGATCTGGGTGGCCAGGCGAATGCGCTGGGCCTCGCCGCCGCTCAAGGAGCCGGCCGAACGGTCGAGCGTCAGGTAGTCGAGGCCGACGTTAATCATGAATTCCAGGCGCGCCCGGACCTCTTTTAAGATGGACGCGGCAATGAGCTGCTGGCGCCTGGTCAGCGGGGTCATCTGTTCGTCGTGGAGGCATTTGACCCACTCGAGAATGTCGGCTACCGGCCGGCGGGTCATCTCGGCAATGGTCTGGCCGGCGACGTCCACGGCGCGGGCGACCGGCTGGAGGCGGGTCCCGTCGCAGGTGCGGCAGGGCCGGTTGACCATGAACTCCTCCAGCTTGAGGCGGACATAATCGGAGGTGGACTCGCGATAGCGGCGCTCCAGGTTGGGAACGACGCCTTCAAAATTGGTCTTGTAGGTGCGCTTGTCGCCTTCGCGGTTGGTGTAACGGACCTTGATTTCTTCCTGGCCGCTGCCGTAGAGAAGGACGCGCATCTGGGCATCGTTCAGCTTGCGCAGCGGTACATCGGCGGGAATGGCAAAATGGTCGGCCGTGGCCTTGAGCAACTGCCAGTAATAGCCCTGCTTGTCGTCTGTCGGCCAGGCAATGACGGCCCCTTCGTGCAGGCTGAGGTCTTTGTTGGGCGCGACCAGGTCAGGGTCAATGACTTTTTTCGTGCCCAAGCCCTGGCAGTCGGGACAGGCGCCGTGGGGGCTGTTAAAGCTGAAGGTGCGAGGCTCAATGTCGGGCACGCTGGTGCCGTCGTAGGCGCAGAAGAGATGTTCCGAGTAGAGGTGGTCTACGGTGTGGTCGGGGTCGGTGACGTCGTTGATAATGACCACGCCGTCGCCCAGCCGCAAGGCTGTTTCAATGGAGTCGGTCAGGCGGGAGCGGGCAGCTTTGGCCTCTTCGCTTTCGTCTTCCGGCCGGTAACGGACGACCAGCCGGTCTACCACGGCTTCAATGGAGTGGTTCTTGTAGCGGTCCAGCTCGATTTCCTCGTCTACCTGATAAATCTCGCCGTCTACGCGCACGCGGACGAAGCCGGCTTTGCGAACGTCCTCAAAGACGGCCTGGTGGTGGCCTTTGCGGTCTTTGATCAGGGGAGCCAGGACCTGGATGCGGCTGTTGGGGGTCATGCGCTGGACGCTCTCGACGATCTGTTCGGCCGACTGGGGCATGACCGGCCGGCCGCATAGGGGGCAGTGGGGCGTGCCGACACGGGCGTAGAGCAGGCGGAGGTAGTCGTAAATCTCGGTGACCGTGCCCACGGTCGAGCGGGGGTTGTGGCTGACTCCTTTCTGGTCAATGGAAACGGCCGGGCTGAGCCCCTCAATCTGGTCTACATCCGGCTTTTCCAGTTGGCCCAAAAATTGCCGGGCGTAGGCGGAAAGGGATTCGACGTAGCGCCGCTGGCCCTCGGCAAAGATGGTGTCGAAGGCCAGGGACGACTTGCCGGAGCCTGACAGGCCGGTAATGACGACCAGCCTGTCGCGGGGAATTTCAACTGTGATGTTTTTCAGGTTATGTTCGCGGGCGCCGCGGACGATAATTTTATCTAGAGACATACCCCTCTTTCACCGTTCTCGGCCAGTAATAGAACGTCTATTCTACCACAGCTCACAACGACAGGCTATAAAGTGGATTACGAATTCCTCAGCCATTTCACTTACACTCAGAAATCGCGAATAGCGCGAATGAACGAATGACGCGAATATTTTTAATTTATTCGCGATTAATTTCGAGACAGCTTCAAGTTTCCTAAAACAAAGCGACCTGGAAAGAGTCCAGGTCGCCGTGAAAAAGTCCGGCCGGATAAAGGGGCCGTGGGGGGGTGGGCGTTGCCGCCCAGGCGGCGCTGAGGGTTAGTTCAGCGTGGGGGTGGTGTCCACGATGCCGTTGTGGCTACCGAACTCGTTGGGTACGTAGGCGTCGGCGGCCGGGTCGTTGACCCAGGTCTGGCCGTCCAACAGGTAGCGGTACTGGAACTTGTGGCTTTCGGGCAGGCGAACCTTGGCGTAGAAGACGCCGTCCTTCTTGCGCTTCTTCATTTCCAGCGGCTGCCAGCCGGTGGCCTCGGAGACCAGGGCCACTTTGCCGGCGGCGTCGGCGGCGAATTCGAAGGTAACCTCGCATTCGTCCTTGGACTTCAAAAACTTCTTCGTCAACATGGTAAAATACTCCTTCCTTAAATTTGCTGCGGCAACACAACGGCTGCCTCGCGGCAGCCGGGTCAACCACCTATTCATCTTTGTTTTGGAGCAAATCCAAAACAGGCGGGAATTATACAGGGTTCGAGGAAGGTGTCAAATTTTCAGAAGACGACAGCGAGCGCCAACCTCCCGGAGGTTGCCAACCTCCGGGAGGTTAGCCTATTCAGGTAAGTAGCGGGTGGGGATGGCGGCTGTGCCGCTGCGCTCTTTGGGCAGGCAGTAGACAGAATAGACGTTGACCAGGGCGTGGGCGCGGTGCAAGACGCGGACCAGTTGGCGGGGGCTGACTACCTCCAGGTCCAGTACGACCTGGAGCTTGCCTTCGCCGGGGCCCGGCGGCGTGTAAATGGCGGCAATGTTGATGTTTTCGTCCCGTAACAGCTCGGCAATCTCAAAGAGCAGGCCGGTCCGGTCGTAGACGTTAATCTGGACGGTCACGACCCGTACCCCCTGGATACCCTCCTTGCCCCAGTCCAGCTTGATGACTCGCTCGGCCAGGGGGTCCGGCCGGAGGGTATAGCACTCCTCCCGGTGGACGGTTACGCCGCCGTCGCTACGCAGAAAGCCGACGATAGGGTCACCCGGCCGGGCGTTGCAGGCCCGGCAGAGGCGCAAATGGCGATAGCTGGCATTGGTAATGACAAACTCTTCGCCTGTCTCGGTATGGACGACGCTGCCGACGTTGCGCAGCGGCTCCAGGTACCAATCCTCGGCCAGGACGTGTGTGGCGACTGTGGTCGGCAGTAGCTCGGCCCGCCCCAAGGCGTAATAGAGGCCCTGGGGCTGATCAAAACCAAACAGCAAGGCAACTTCATCGGGGGACTTTTCCTCCAGACCCAACATCTTTAGCTCGTCCTGAAGCAGTTTTTTACCTTCGGCCACGGCAATCTTGCGGGGCAGGCGGCGGAACCAGCGGCGCACCGGGGCGCGCGCCCGGCCGGTGGTCAGGAAGCCCAGATCTTCGTCCAGCCAGGTGCGTTGCGGCCGGGCCCAGCCGGACTTGACGATACGCACCCGGTCGCCGTCGTGCAGCGGCTTGTTGAGCGGATAAGGCTTTTCGTTGACATAAGCCATCTGGCACTGGTTGCCCACCTCGGTGTGAATGGTAAAGGCGAAATCAACCGGCGTCGCCCCTTGAGGCAGCTCGATTACGTCGCCCCGAGGCGTGTAGACCATGATTTGCTTGCGAAAGACATCCTCGACCACTCCCTTGACACCGGCGCTGACATTCTGCGGCTCCAGCCGTATATTCTCGCGGACGTTGGCAAAGAGGGCTTCCACCCGGTCGTCAATTTCCCGGGACCAGAGGGGGGCCGAGGCGTATACCCAGCGGGCCAGCACACCTATTTCCGAGACCTCGTTCATGGCCACGGTGCGAAAGCGAATTTTAAGCGGCTGGCCACTGGAATGAATGACGGTCGTGTGTAGCGAGCGATAGAGGTTATCGCGAGGCAGGGCGATATAGTCGTCAAACTTGCCGGGCACCGGCCGCCATAAATGGTGCAGCAGGCCCAGGGCCAGATAGCAAGAGGGGATGTCCTCCAGGAGGACCACCACCCGGAGGGTGCTGTCGGCATTGCGGGGGGGAGCGGAAGTAGCCGCCAGGGATTGGTAAACGGTGTAAATGCTCTGCGGGTTGGGCAGAACGTTGACCACCCCGACGTCCTGGCCGACCAGGCATTCGATGATCTGGCTGGTGATGGCAGCATAATCGGCTTGCTGCTTGTGAAACTGGCTCTCAAGCTGCTGTTTAATGGCCTGGTAGGCGGCCGAATCCAGGGCCCGCAGCGACAACGCCTCCAGCTCGCTTTTCAAGCGCCAGATACCCAGCCGGTTGGCCAGCGGCGCGTAGACCATTAAGGTTTCGCGGGCCTTTTGCTGTTGTTTGGCCGGCGGCAGGGCGTCTATGGTGCGCAGGTTGTGCAGCCGGTCAAAGAGCTTGATGATAATGACCCGCTCGTCGGCGGTCATAGCCTCAAACAGCTTATGCAGCGTGGCATCCCGGACCTCTTCGGTGGTCATTTCCCGGCCGCGGCCGTTGCGGGAAGTGACTTCTTTCAACTTGGTGACGCCGTCTACCAGGCGGCTGACTTCAGCGCCAAAGCGCCGCCGGATTTCGGCTACCGACACCCGGGTATCCTCGGCCACATCGTGCAGCAGGGCAGCCATCAGGGCCGGGGCATCCAGCCGGTATTCGGCCAGGTAGTAGGCGACCGTCCGGGGATGGGTAAAAAAAAGCTCACCGGACTTACGGCGTTGGTCGCCATGTTTCCGCTGAGCAAAATCGTACGCTTTACGCACGCGCGGCCGGTCCCTGGCGCTCAGGTAAGTGTCAACCAGTGTAAAAAACTGTTCTTCCTCCGGGCTACCATTAACAATGGCAACCTCCTGAGTAGCGGCCGGAACAGGCCCAGGCATCACCATGACAATCCGTCACTTTTCTTTGTTTTGGAAATCTACAAAGCGGTAACCGACGCCTCGTTCGGTTAAGATATATTGGGGGTTGGCGGGGTCTTTTTCAATCTTCTTGCGCAGGTAGTTAATGTACAGACGTAGATAATGGGTCTCGTCCCGGTACTCGTAGCCCCAGACCTTGGCCAGAAGGGTTTCGTGGGGCACTACCCAGCCGGCATTCTGGATCAGATGGTTGAGCAGGCGGTACTCCGTCGGCCGCAAATCGATCCGCTCACCGTCCACGATGACCTGGTGGCGATTAAAGTCTACCGCCAGGCGGTCGTCAATTTGCAGAATAGTGCGGGGCGTGGGCGCCGGCCAGTCGGCGCGGCGCAGAACGGCGTGAACCCGGCTGGCCAGCTCTCGGGGGCTAAACGGCTTGGTAACGTAGTCGTCGGCTCCCAGCTCCAGCCCCCGAATCCGGTCTTCTTCGTCACCCTTGACCGTCAGCAAAATCACCGGCACCGTCGAAATTTCCCGCAACAGCCGCAGCGTCTCAAAGCCGTCCATCTTAGGCATCATTACGTCCATGATGACCAGGTCCGGCAGGTGCTGGCGCACCTGGTCCAGGGTTTCTATGCCGTTGCTGGCCTCAATGACCTGGTAGCCTTCCAGCTCCAGGTTCATGCGGATGAAGCGAATCATCCGGGGCTCGTCGTCTACGACGAGAACCAGGCGCGGGCCGCTGGGTTTGAGGGACTCGGGGACTTTTTCAACCATTACTCACGGACAAAGCCAACCACCTCTTCGATGGCGGCCGACGGCATGACCTGAACGAAGTTAACGCGGTGCCAGGGGACGATCATCATGGTGACGTCGTCCTCCAGGTAGTGGATATCCTTGCCATCCCGGCGCCGGGGGTTACTGATAATGATAATCTGGTCGGTCGGCTCGGGCAGTCTTTCTACCTCGCATAACACCGGGTCTTCATTCTCAATGTGAACAATCACCGAAACAGTCATAGACACCTTCAGTAAGAGCTAGAGCTAGAGTTAGAGAGGGTAGAGACGTTGCATTGCAACATCTCTACTCGAAAAAGACGTGGACCAGCAAGCGGCCGAAACGGATTTCGTCGCCGTTGTGAAGCGGGTAGGGCAGGTCGGGCGGCAACCGGTAGTTGTTGAGCAGCGTGCCATTGGTGCTGCCCAGGTCAACCAGAACAACACCCCGGTTAGAAATCTGAATAGAGGCGTGCATGCGGGAAACGCCGAATTCCGCACCCTTGTCGTCGGTCAGGTCCAGTTCGGGGATGACGCTTTTAGTCGGATCAGCCCGGCCGACGCGAATCTCTTCAAGCAACTCCAGCGTTACCCGGCGGCCGCTGCTGGGGATGACAAACATCACCTTGCGGGCGTCGGTGATTGCTCCCAAATCCTGGCCTAACAACGAGGGAGGAAGCGGGTCGGTCAGGTTATCCGAAAAGGGTAACTGGGCTGTGGATTGGTTTTTGGATTCGACGAGAGGGTTGCCACATTCGCTACAGAATAAGGCCCCCTCGGGCTCGGCGGATCCACACTCTCTACATCGAATCATATCTAATCCAGTTTAATCGTCTGCGTTATTAGAGACCGTGTCCCATATTTTAGCCGCTTACGTCCTTCCAGGGAAAGGGATCCCATCGTCGCCAGCCGTTCTGTTTCAGTGTAAGCCTGCTGGGCCAGGTTGGTATGCCCGGCTTCCAGCAGGCGGGTGGTCAACCGGCGCATGCGCTTGGTAGCCAGGTCCACGTTGCCCGCCTCCACATCCTCCCACACCTGCTCGTTCATCCGGTAGAAATTCAAGGCTTGCACGGCATCCAGCAGCGACGGCGGCGGATCGAACACCGGGTCTTCCACCACCACCGACAATTCATAGCCGTGTTCCTGGGCATAGTTGCGCAATTGGCGCGACGGTATATCGGTGGTCAGGTTCAACGGCAAATGAATTTTCCGGCCGGGCAACTGCGGCTCAATGTTAAACTCCAACAGCACCGACAAAGGCGACTGGGCCTCGAGCGAACCCAACTTGTAACTATTACTCTCCATAGCCAGCGGCTGGGCGTAGGGAGCCACCTTAAAGCCCGATTTCAACCGCACGCCCACCGGAAAATCGTGGACCAGGCGCAGGTTCTGGGCATAGACAGCCCCCATACCCTGGATGCGCCGTTGCAGGTAGTCAATCACCTGGGAAGGTGTTTCGATGTAAGCGGACTGGCCACCTGATGGCGCCACCAGCCGGTCTAAAAAGTGGTCATTCCAATCGGAACCAATGCCAAAGGCGCTAAATTCAACGCCTTCGCCGGCGGTGCGCTGGGCCAGGGAGAGGCATGATTCGGCGTCGCCATAGGTGTGGCCATCGGTAAGCAGGATAAGCTGATTGGTGCGCTTCTCCAGGGGGGCTTTGTATATCTCCTGTATTCCCGCCTGCAAACCCTGGTAAATTTCTGTACCCCCAGAGGCCATAATACTTTTAACATGGGCCAACAGGGTCGTCTTATTGTGAACACGGCTGGCCGGTAAAACCACGTCGGCCCGGTCGCTAAAGGCGACGACCGAGATAATGTCGTTCGCGCCCAGCCTGTCTATAATCAAGGCGGAAGCTGCTTTGACCTTGTCTAACCGCTCCCCGTTCATCGAGGTGCTACGGTCAATAACCAGACAAAGGTTCAACGGCAGGCCGGTCATATCCGTGGTTTCCCCGGGCGGCCGGATGTCTACCAATAAATAAAGCAACTGGGCCACTTCTAACGCGGCGATGGAATTACGTGATGCTTGAACGTTGATCTTCAACATTTCTTCGGCCATGGTTAGCTACCGAAATAACCAGTAATATCCCTGTTGACAATTATAAGGCAAAATCCACTAAAATGGCGGTAATGTTGTCATAGCCACCGGCCTGGACGGCCAGATTCACCAGTTCATCGGCCATTTCTTGCAGCGACATGTCGCTTTCCAACACTTCCTGCATCATTGGTTCGGGCACCAGGCCCCACAACCCGTCGCTGCACAGGACAAGCTTGCCGCTCTTGGGTAGAGGCTGGGTAAAAATATCTATCTCCAGCTCGCCGCCCTGGCCGACCGCCCGGTAAAGCATGTTGCGGTGCGGGTGTGAAGCAGCTTCTTCTTCAGTCAACTGGCCGGCCTCTTGCAACCGGCGTACGTAAGAATGGTCGGTGGTGATGAGTTTCAACTCGCCTTCGGCCAGCATGTAGGCCCGGCTGTCGCCCACGTGGGCAATGTGCAGCCGGCGGCCGAAGACAAGGGCCGTTGTCAGCGTGGTGCCGCTGTCCTTTTCCGGGTCGGGGCTATGGATCGCCGCGTTAGCGGCCTGAACGGCGCCCAGGATGACCTCCTGGATGGGAATTTGGGGCGTGGCAGCGCCAGGGTAAAGCATTGGCAGGTAGATATTTTCCACGATTTGCCGGGCCACCAACCGGGAAACGTTCTTGCTGGCCTCGTGGCCGGCGTAATGCCCACCCATACCGTCGGCGACAATAAACAAGCCAAAGGGCATCATTGGCTCCTGGCCACCTGTCTCGGTGGTAAACATATAGGAAGAATCTTCGTTGCGGGCCCGCACCGAACCAATGTTGCAGCGCTGTACGGCCCGAACGACAGGCAGGTCGCTATCCCGCTGGCCGGCTTGCATGGCGCGTATCCCGGCCGAAATCATGGCATCGGTCACCGGCCGGAGAGGAATAGTCTTGCCAATGTCTATTTCCTCTTCGCTTTCTTGCTCAGCGTCATTCACCGGAAACCCGGTCGGTATGGTTGCTTCGGGGTCGTTTAAGGTCACCAGTACCTCGCCGGCTGGATCTCCACCTACTTTCTCGCGCGCTTCTTCCATCCTTTCCTCCTGCGCACTTTCGGGGGCGTCCGTAGCCGAGGTTTCGGCTTCATCCGCTGCCAGCCCCTCGTTTTTGTTACCTGGGAACAATTTATTTAACAAGTCACGCACTTTCTTTATCCCCACAAGGTACAAGCCCTCTCTTGAAACCCTGGCGTTCACCTGAAACGCCAGGCCGTCAGGCCGGTAAGGCGTACAAATGGTGGTCGCAGGAACCAATGTAAACCACGCCATCTACGACAATGGGGGAGGCCACGATAAGACCACCCGTCTTATACCGCCAACGCAGTTTACCACGCTTAATGTCTACACTATAAATGAAACCGTCCGTAGCGCCAAAATAGACCGCGTCTTGCCAGATGGCCGGCGTCGAGTTAACCTGCCCGCCGGCTTCAAAAGCCCAGTTCTGCCGGCCGGAGTAAATTTCGAGCGCATACACGTTTCCGTCCGACGAACCAATATATAAAACGCCGTTATGGACGGTAGGTGACGAAATGATGGGGCGGCGTGCCCGGAAACGCCAGATGGCCCAGCCGGAGTTGGCATCCAGGGCGTAAACTGTAGCATCCATTGAGCCGACAAAGACCATGTCTTCGGCCATCGTCGGCGTTGAAGTAACCGAACGCTTGGCCTGGAACTGCCACTTGACCTGGCCGGATAGGTCCACACAGAAAACGTACCCACCCTCGGTGCCAAAGTAGACGCGCTCGCCCTGGATATAGGGTGAAGAACGGACAGTGCCGTGCGCTTTGGCTTTCCAGGCTATGCGGCCGTTCGTCGCATTGACCGCGTACAGGTGGCCATCGTCTGAACCGAAAAAGACGTGGTCAAAATCGGCCCGGGGCGACGAGTGAACCGGGCCACCCGTCTGGAAGCGCCAGTTTAAGCGCCCGTTATAGAGACGGAGACTGTAGAGGTAATTATCGGCCGAGCCAATAAAGACCGAGTCGGCGTAAACGTAAGGCGATGAGGCAATTCCGTCAGACGAGGGATATTTCCAGACAAACTTCCCGGACTCGGCGTTCACGGCATAGAGGTTATTGTCGTATGCGCCGACAAAGACCATCCCGTTAGCAAAAGCGGCCGTGGAGCGGATCTCGTCCTCACACTTGAACTTCCACAGAGGCGAAACCCCGGAAACATCACCAGCCACAGCCGCCGGGGCCACCGCGGCCGGCGCACCCGGGGCCGGCACACCCATGGCCGGGATGGGCGCCTCTTCGGTTGTCCGTTGGAGCATTTTCTCGTTGAGCGATAGCTTGCCGGTTCCTGGCCTGGAAATCATGATCAGGGCTTCGCGCAAGGCGTTGGCGTCGGCGAAGCGGTCGTTTACGGCGTAGGCCAGGCAACGGTTGACAATCGCCTCAAACGAAGGCGGGACCTCGGGGTTAACGGCGCTAATCGGCCGTTCGCCAAAGGAGAAGGGCGGCTCCATACGCGGGTCCTGCCGGGTAAGAAGGTGGTGCATGGTCGCACCCAGGGCGTAGACATCTCCGGCCGGCCCAGACTCACCCCGGTATTGCTCCGGTGGTGAGTACCCTTCCGTACCAATCATGGTGCCCTTTTCTCCGGCCTGGAACACCTTGGCAATGTTGAAGTCAATCAACCGGATGCGGCCGTGGGGATCCAGCATAATATTGGACGGTTTCAGGTCCCGGAACACTACCGGCTGGGGCTTATGATTGTGCAGGTAGGCCAGCACGTCGCAAATCTGCAAAGCCCAGTCCAGGACCGACTCCTGGGGAAAAAACTCTTTCGTCTCTGTCAGAAGGGCTTCCAGGTCCTGTCCCCGGATAAACTCCATCACCAGGTAGCTGCGCTCGCCTTCGGTGAAGAAGTCGTAGACGTCTGGCACGGCCGGGTGGTCCAGGGTAGCCAGGATGCTGGCTTCCCGCTCAAAGGACTTGATGGTCAGATCTCGCACCTGGGGATCTGGGGCCAGGTTCAACATTTCTTTCACCGCACACAGGCGGGTGACGCTGGGAAAATGGAGGTCCCTGGCCTGGTAGACAGAGCTGAAGCCACCAACCCCTAGCGTGCCCACAATGCGGTATCGCCCCTGGAGCACCGTCCCAGGCTGAAGTTGTTCGCGCTGCGAACCTTTCGGAAGCCGGAGCCGTTTGCTAACGAGCTGTCTGGTGGTTAACGCACCCATCTGTTTACGTTCTGCCCTTCCCCTGCATACAGCCAGGTTACAATATTATATGTTCACCTCCCGAAGGTTGGCAACCTCCGGGAAATGTCGGTGCCAGAGCCGCTCTCCACCTACGGCCTGTACGTAGTCGCTCACCTGCTGTTCCAGGTCGGCCGGGCTGCTGAAGAAAGTGTTGAGCTGCGACTGGTAAGAGGCGATAGCCTCAAGGCGGGCCTGGAGATCGGCCGGCGACAGCGGGATTACCTCTGGCAACCACTGTTGGCCATTCTCCGGAGCGCCGGCGTATTGGACGTAGGGATACTCCTCGTAGTAGGCCAGCGGCGGGTGGGCGGGCCAGGCTTCGGCGGCGGCGCGGGTCAACTGGTGGTCCACGTGATGGCCAACGGTCAGCGGGACGATCACCCGGTCGCAGGCCGGCAAGCTGGCCAGGCGCCGGGCCAGCTCAGCCACTAACCCGGCTTCGGCCGGGTGCAGCGGCCCAAAAATAGCTTCCACCGACGGGTATAGCGGCTGGTCACCGGCCGGATAGTGGTGCGGGTAGCGGCGATAGACACAGTCCGGCACGTCCCAGTGCAGGAAATCGGCCCCCAGCCGGCGGCAGGCGGCCACGTCTTCCGCTCGCCGCGCTGCCACCGCATCGGCCGCCAACTGCCAGCGCTGGTGCAGGCTCCGGGCAAAAGCAGAGAGTTCCGCCGCCGGTGGGTCGCCAGCCATCAACGTCACCACCAGGACGGAACGGCCGGCAGCCGTCTGCTGGTAAATCTGCCCACCACAGGACAGGGCGGCATCGTCCAGGTGGGGTGAAAGATAAATGGCGTGGTATAATTGCAAGACGATGACCAAACAGTTGACGCACCTTGACGAAAGCGGCCGGGCCCGGATGGTAGACGTGGGCCACAAACCGGACACCCAGCGGGTGGCGGTCGCCCGGGGCGCGGTGATCATGCAACCTGAGACTGTGCAGTTAATTATAGAAGGAAACCTGAAAAAAGGGGACGTGCTGGCCGTGGCCCAACTGGCCGGTATTATGGCCGCCAAGCGGACCAGTGACCTGATCCCGCTGTGCCACCCGCTGGCCCTCAACCACGTGGCGGTGACCTGCACTCCCAACCCGGCCGAAAAGCGGGTGGATATTGAGGCCACGGTGCGTGTCCAGGGCAAAACGGGTGTGGAAATGGAAGCATTGACGGCCGTCAGCGTGGCCGCCCTGACTATTTACGACATGGCCAAGGCGGTAGACCGGGGCATGCGCCTGACCGATATTCGCCTGGTGGCCAAGGAAGGCGGCCAGAGTGGTTCGTTCGAGGCCGATTAGGCTAAATGGAAGTAGACGTTCCCATCCAGGCGCGGTCAGGAGACCGGCCTGAGCAATGACAACCCCAGGCGTGGTCAGGAGACCGGCCTGAGTAATGACTATGGAAGTGGAAATTCGTTTATTTGCTACCTTGAAAGATCGCGCCGGCCGGGACCGTATTCAGGTAACGGTGCGTGAGCCAACCACGGTGCAAACGTTGCTCCAGGCGACGGCGGCCGCCTGGCCCTCGCTGGCGGCGGCTCTGCCCACCAGCCTGGTAGCCGTTAATAAGGCTTTTGCCGGAGGGGATACTCCTATCCGGCCTGGCGACGAGGTGGCCTTATTTCCACCAGTCAGCGGCGGTAACGACTTTCCTTACCCCGTTTATTTTGCCGTGACGGCGGAACAGCCCGACTTGCGGGCCATTCACGCCCACCTGACCCAACCCGACGTAGGCGCCATCGTCACCTTTACCGGCGCGGTGCGCGGCGAAACACAGCGGGAGGGCCGGCCGGCGGCAACGCTTTATCTGGAATACGAAGCTTACCAGGAGATGGCCGAGGCCAAGATGGCCCGGATTGCCTGGGAAGTCTGGGAACGTTGGCCGCTGGTGAAAGGGATTGCCATCGTCCAGCGTGTGGGTAAACTAGAGATTGGCGAATTGACGACGCTGGTGGCCTGCGCCGCCGCCCATCGTGACCATGGCGCTTTTGAGGCGGCTCATTACGGCATTGACCGCTTAAAAGAAATTGTCCCGGTGTGGAAGAAAGAGGTGGGCCACGACCAGAGCACGTGGGTTGAAGGCCATTACCGGCCGACGGAAGCAGACAATTAGGATTGGCCACTAAATAAATTGAACACTTTCTTGGGGTATTTCCCCTTGAATTGTTCAAGTTAAGAAATCGCCAATCCTTAAGGAGGCAGAGAAGCAAAGATGAGCAACCGTAGTGCGATGGTAAACCTGGTCCTGGCGGCTTTCGCTCCACCCCTACAAACAACGTTTGATATTCAGAAGTGGTGGCCTGCCATCCTGGGCGCGGTCATAGTGGTGCTTCTATTTTCTATGATTATCCTGGTCGTATTGCAAAAGCCCGGCCCTCCCCTGCCCAGGGGAGGGATACAACCCAGGCCCCAGCCACCCAGGCGCGCCCGGCCAGAGCCCAGACCGGCCGGGGATGAGGCGGCCACGGAGCATAAGGGCGGGTAATTGGGTAATTGGTAATTGGGTAATTACTAAATTACCCAATTACTAATTACCAATCTTCAAAGGATTGGAGACAGTTATATGCATAACCATCATCATCGCGTTGTAATTACCGGCACCGGCCTGATAACACCTCTGGGCCACAACGTGCCTGATAGCTGGGCGGCCGCCCTGGCCGGCAAGTCAGGCCTGGGCGACTTTACGCTCATCGAGCGAGGCGAGCATGCTTCGGGCGGCGTTTGCGAGGTGAAAGATTTCGACCCGGTTGAATATCTGGGCAAGCGCGACGCTCGCCGCCGTGACCGTTACCAACAACTGGCTACCGTGGCTGCCAACGAGGCCATGGGCCAGTCCGGCCTGGGGATCAACGACGATAACCGGGAACGGATTGGTATCTACCTGGGCACCGGCGTTGGCGGCATCCAGACGCTGGTCGAACAGGAACACGTCGTCATCGAGGAAGGGCTACGCCGGCTGAGTCCTTTCGGCATTACGATGATCATGCCCAATGGGGCCGGGGGAATGCTGGCCATTGACTACGGCATCCACGGCCCCAGCCCGACGATTACCACTGCCTGCGCGGCCGGCGCCGACGCCATCGGCCATGCCTTTCGGGCCATCCGGCGTGGCGAACTGGATGCTGTGCTGAGCGGTGGCGCGGAGTCGGTGATTACGTCGGTGGCGGTGGGTGGCTTTGAGCGCGCCGGAGCCACCTCGTCCAAGAGCAGTGGAACGCCTCAGCCGTTCGACAAGAACCGCGATGGCCTGATTGTCGGCGAAGGGGCCGGGATGGTGGTTCTGGAAAGCCTGGAGCACGCCCGGGCGCGGGGCGCGCCTATCCTGGGTGAGATTGTCGGCTACGGCCAGACGACGGACGCCTATCACATCACCGCCCCGGCCGAGGGCGGCGTAGGTGCGGCCCGAGCCATCCGCCAGGCCCTGGCCGACGCCGGCCTGCGGCCTGAGGATGTGGACTACATTAGCGCCCACGGCACGGCCACGCCGCTCAATGACCTGTACGAAACGATGGCTATCAAGAGCGCCCTGGGCGAACACGCTTATAACCTGGCTATCAGCTCTACCAAGTCCATGACCGGGCACATTATGGGCGCTACCGGGGCTATTGAAAGCGTCTTCTGCACGCTGGCTATTCGCGACCAGATGGCGCCACCCACGATTAACTACGAAACGCCTGATCCCGATTGCGACCTGGATTACGTGCCGAATGAAGCCCGGCCGCGCCGCATTCGGGTAGCCTTGAATAACGCCTTCGGCTTTGGCGGCCACAATGCCGTTTTGGTGTTTAAGGAATTTGTGGAGTAAAAGATTATACTCTCTGACTCAGCACGTACTGGATTGATGGCTGACCTGGAAGCCCTGGAAACCCGCCTGGGTATCCACTTTAAGGATTATTCACTGCTCTCGCGGGCCCTCACCCACCGGTCGTTTTTAAACGAGAACCCGGAACAGGCGCTGGAGGACAACGAGCGGCTGGAATTTCTGGGCGACGCCGTGCTCGACTTCGTCGTCGGCGCTTACCTATACCACCGTTTTCCGGAAATGAAGGAAGGTGAGCTGACCATGTTGCGGGCTGCACTGGTGCGAGCCAGGACGCTGGCCGATTTTGCCCGCCAACTTGGCATCGGCGATTGCCTGCAACTGGGCTATGGGGAAGCCGAGAGCGGCGGCCGGGAGCGCGTGCCGACGCTGTGCGCCACCTTCGAGGCGGTGATTGGCGCGATGTACCTGGACCAGGGGTTGCCGCCCGTCCAGGCGTTGGTGCAAAACCTGGCCGGCCCGGCCCTTGATAAAATCATGGCCGACTCGCTGCACCGCGACGCCAAGAGCGAGTTTCAAATCTGGGCCCAGGCGCGTTATAACGTGACGCCGCGCTACCAGGTTCTGGCGGCCGAAGGGCCGGACCACGCCAAAATTTTTACTGTGGCCGTTTTGTTGGAGAACGAAACCTGGGGTGTGGGTCACGGCCGCAGTAAGCAGGCCGCGGCCCAGATGGCGGCCACGGCCGCCCTGGAACGGGCTGAAACGACAGAGGACAGTGACGACCCAGACCTGTTGCTTTTACCTGAGGAGTTGTGAACGTCCGGCCTGAACGCCGGCGCCTGTTCATCACCGGCGGCAGCAGTTACCTGGGGCAACACCTGGTCCCGGCCGCCAGGGCGGCCGGGCACGAGGTCTGCTACACCTATTTTAGCCAGGACCCGTTGGGGCTACCGGGCGGCCGGGGCCTGGACGTGCGAGCCGGGGCAGACGTCCGCAAACTGGTGGCCGAGTGGCAACCGGAGGTGGTTATCCACGCTGCCGGTTCCAACCGCTCTCCGGATATGGAGAAGGTGATCCTCCAGGGAACAACTTTGGTAGCCTTCGCCGCCAGGGAAGTGGGGGCGCGTTTGATTCACATTTCCAGCGACGTCGTCTTTGACGGCCGCCACGGCCCCTACCAGGAAAGCGACCCGCCCAGTCCCCTGCACGCCTATGGCCGGGCCAAGGCCGAGGCCGAGCGAATTGCCGGCCGCCACCCCAACCACGTCGTCGTCCGCACCTCGCTCATTTACAGCCGCCTCCTCCTGGACCGTTCGACGGAGTGGATTGTCGCCAGCCTGCGGGCCGGCCGGCCGGTGACGCTGTTTGACAACCAGTGGCGCAACCCGGTCTCGGCCGAGAGCCTGAGCCAGGCTCTGCTGGAGCTGGCCAGCCTGGACACCCAGGGCATCCTGCACGTGGCCGGCCGGCAGGCCATGACCAGGGCCGAATTTTGCCTGAAGTTGCTCGATTGGTGGGGGGTGACCGAGCGGGAGACGCTGCACATCGGCCCCTCCGGCCCTGAATGGCCGCTCGACTGCCGGCTCGACGTGAGCCAGGCCCAGGAACTGCTCACGACCCCTTTACCCGGTGTAGACGAGGTACTGAAAGCGGGCGATGGCAGCTAGACAAGCTCAAGGTGGAACACCCGGCCCGATCATTCCCTCCCGACCTCTTTCATCTGCTGGCAACGCTGTTGTGGGTATTGTCTGTACCCTGGCTGTTGTTTCCCCACGTTGCCCCGGCGTTGGCCGCTGTTGGCCTGGCCCTGCTGCTCCTGGTACGGCTGGCCGGGCGGCGCTGGACCGGCTCTTTTTTACCAGCCACGCCCCTGGATAGCTACCTCTTCTCTTACTTTTTTTTCGTCGTCATTGCCTTTGTCGTCTCTCCTCTTCCTCAGCTTGGCCTGCCCAAGTTGTTAGTGATCCTGGCCGGTGTGTTTGGCTATTACCAGGCCCAGCCGTGGTTGCGCCGGCCGGCGGGCGGCGAGCGACTGGTCTGGCTGCTGGCTGCGGCCGGGCCGGCGGTAGCCTTCCTGGGGCTTTTTGCCCTGGCGCTGCCCAGCCGCCAGGTGATTGACCTGACTTTTGTCACCGACCGTTTGCCCCGGTGGAGCGGCGCATTGATCAACTTTAACGAAATGGCCGGCACGATGGTTTTCCTCTTTCCTTTTACGCTGGCGACAGTGCGCCACCCACCACGGCCATGGCTGCGACTGCCGGCCACCATGGCCACATTACTGATGGCCTTCATTTTGCTCATCACTCAGTCACGGGGAGCGTTTTTGAGCCTGGCAGTGGCCGGGCTGGCCTGGGGAGTGTGGGGGCGACTACGGCTGCGGCCGGTCTTGTTAGTGGCCGCCGGGCTGCTGGTCATCCCGCTGGTGCTTTTGTGGTGGCTGCCGGCCGACGTGCTGGCCGGATGGTTGGCCGGCCTGGACGCCGGCAGCAAGGGCGGCCAGGTGGAGGCCATAAGCTGGCTCAGCCGGCTAGAAATCTGGGGCAACGCCGGCCGGATGATGGCCGATTATCCGGTAGTGGGGGCCGGCCTGTATGCGTTCGATCCTGTCAGCCGGGCCAACTACGTCTACCAGTTGTTTAGCCCCAACTCCAGATTGACCCACGCCCACAACCTGGCGCTGCAAACAGGGGCCACGCTGGGCTGGGGCGGCCTGCTGGCCCTGGTGGGGCTATGGGTGGTAATAATGGCCGGCTTGTGGCGGGCCGGCCGATTGCTGGCCGAACCGCGTGGCCGGCGGCTGGCGGCCGTCTTGGGGGCCAGCCTGGCCGGTTATCTCGTTTTCAACTGCTTTGACACCATCACCCTGGGGCAAAAGCCGGGCCTCCTGGTCTGGCTGGTGTTGGCCGGCGGCGGGGCGCTGGCCGGCCGGCTGGAGAGGGGAAAAGCGCCAGTCATGCCCGGCCGTTGGACCGATCTGCTGGTGGCTGCGCCGCTGCTGCTTTTCCTGCTGCTTCTGCCCACCCCTGCCCTGGCCCGCAACCGGGCCAACCTGGCCCTGGACCGCGTCCGGCTGGCCGGCGTTGCGCCGCCTGCCTGGCTGACGGCCCGGCAATTTGCCGGGGACGCGCGGCGGGCTGGGCTGATTACTTTTGTGCGCGGCGACACGCCAGCCGCCCTGGCTACCTGGCGGCAAGACCCTCAGGCCGTCGCTTTTCTGCACAACCAGGGAACGCTGGCCGCCTATCGCCGCGACCCAGCGGCGGCCCTGGGTTGGTATAACCTGGCCCTGGCCCTCGAGCCGGGAGCGGCCGAGGTCTACTACTGGCGTGGGGCGACGTTCCAGGCGGCCGGGGCCACACGCCTGGCCCTGGCCGATTACGAACGAGCCTTTTACCTGGCCCCGGCCAGGGGGCTAGACGTCTCTCTCCAGGCCCGCATTGCCTTTGATTGGGGCCGGTTGCTGGCCGGCAATGGGGAGTGGCCAGCAGCCGTGGCCATTCTTGAACAGGCAGTTGCTCTTGACTCAAACGTGCCTTTATATTACAAGTATTTAGGAGATGCTCTAATGGCAGGAGGTGACGAAGCCAGGGCAGCGGCCGCCTACCAAAAAGCCGGCCTGGATGATACGCCTCCCCGGTGATTGGTGTAGTTGTGAGTTGTGTGGTTATGTGGTTGTGTGTCAGGTGTCAGACTTTGGCCTTGCCAAAGTCCTGTCGAGTGTCATGTGGGTTGTTCTACCTGACACCTGACACCTGGCACCTGACACTTATTAAGCCACCTGGTTCGGATCAGTCACGTACTCCCACCAGTTGTTGGAAATGCCGTTGGTGACACCTTTGATGTGGGGGAAGCGCTTGAACCACCAGAGGTGGTGCAGGCGGGTATCACCTTTGCCCCAGTCACTGGAATCCACTTCGCGGGCCGGACCACTGAGGTCGGGGAAGTTCAGCCAGGTATCGCAACGGCTCAACACCTTTTTGCTGTTGCCCCAATCGTAATCTTTGAGGCTGTTAGGAGCGTAGTGGACGATGCCCACTTCGGCCTGTCCCGGATGGGTTTTGTCGTAGCGGGTGAAACGCTTCCAGAGGTTGGCTTCGCCCTTTTTCTCGCGGTAGACGTAGTCCATGATGGATTCGGCCCGGTGGCCGTGGGCCTCCAGCATCTGGCCAACACCCCGCTCATAATTAAAGCCCATGATGATAAAGCGCCGGCCGGCATGATTGTACCCTTCCAGCGGCGGCGCGTTACACCAGAAGGAGGTTGGCCCGACCATGCGGGATTCGTAGAAACCGCCATAGGGAAAGGCAAAGAGCCAGACCTCGTCAATCTTCCCGTCCTGTACCCGTTCGGCCAGCTTAAAGTCGGCCATGATGCGGTCGTAGTCCACCCAATCCGGCTCGTGGAACCCTTTGCGGGCCTTCCAGGCGGCGATAAACTGGTCGCCGGTATAGGTGAAGCCGTCGGCCTTGACCGGAAACTTATCCACCTCCAGCCGCTCGACGACACGGTAGACGCAGTAGCCGTAACTGCAGTCCTTGACGTCGGCGATGAATTTCGCTACCAGCTCGTCAGTGTTGTTCCAGTTGAGCGCCTCCGATAGCTTCCGGCCACCGGCCGAGGGGATGGTGGGGTTGAAGATGATCAATAGGACTTTGGGAGTAACGGGCCGAACCGAGCCCGGCGGCTCCTTGCTGAGCGTAGGTAGTTTACCGAACAAGAGGTCGTTAAAGATGGTTTTGACGCTTTTGGTCATGGCAAATCCTTTCAAAAGTAACGAGGACGTGTTCAGGGCGAAGCCTGAACCAGGGACTGAGGACTGAATTTCTATTGGGGATTATAGCTCATCTCGGGACAACTCATGTAGAGACGATCTTGTTGCGAATGGTTCCGATGCCTTCAACTTCGCATTCGACGATGTCGCCTGGTTGCAGGAACTCCGGGGGAGTGCGGGCAAAGCCGACGCCGGATGGAGTACCAGTGGAGATGATGTCGCCCGGCAAGAGGGTCATTCCCAGGGACAGATAGGCGATGATGGTGGGCACGTCAAAAATCATCTGGGATGTGTTGCCGTCTTGTTTGGTCAGGCCGTTGACCCGGCTGGTGACGCGCAGGTTGGACAGGTTGGGCAATTCGTCGGCCGTGACAATCCACGGCCCCATTGGACAGCAACCGTCCAGGCTTTTGCCTTTGAAATATTGCTTGCCGCGCGTCTGCAGGTCGCGGGCGGTCACGTCGTTGAGAACCATGTAGCCAAAAACGTGGCTCAGGGCCGCCTCCCGGCTGATATTCTTGCCCACCTGGCCGATCACCAGGGCCAGTTCCGCCTCCCAGTCCAGCTCGCCGGTCACGGCCGGATCGAGCGGGATGCCGGCATAAGGGCCGTTGACGGCGGTGGTGGCCTTGGTAAAGATGACCGGCGTTTCGGGCAACTGGACCTGGCGGCCGCGGGTGGTATATGATTCCGCGACGTGCTCTGCGTAATTTAGCCCCAGGCACATGATATTGCGGCGTGGGGCAGGGATGGGGGCCAGCAACCGGACCGAGGCCAGAGGGATGGTGACGGTGGCCGCATCTACAAGGGCGTGGGCCTGGGCCAGCCCGGCCGGACCGGTGGCAATGAAAGCCAGCATGTCCAGGGCTACGGCCGAAAGGGAAATTACCTGCTCGTCCCGTACTGCGCCAATGCCGATCTGGCCTTCATGTTCGTAGGTAATCAGTTTCATAATAACAGCCTTCCTTTGGTGGAGATTGGAGAATCGGGTGGCCGTTTGTCACAAAGCGGCCGGCTTCTTCGTCTTATTTTATATACGATTTTTGTGATAATTCGAGTAAATTCGTTGTAACCTGCTAAAGGAGAGACAACCGATGGATAGGCAAGCTAAAAGGGTCTTAGTCACCGGGGGGACGGGAGTGCTCGGCCGGGCGCTGACGCCCCGGCTGCAAGCGGCCGGGTACACAGTGCGCATCACCAGCCGCCGTGTGGCGCCGGCCGATAGGAACCCGGTCCTGGAGTGGGCCCAGGTCAGCCTGGAGACGGGCGAAGGGCTGGCCGAGGCGACGGCCGGGGTGGACACGATCATTCACGCGGCCAGTAGCCCCTTCGGGAAGACGAAAGAGGTGGACGTGGACGGAACCGGCCGGCTGCTGGCTGCAGGCGAAAAAGCCGGCGTTGGCCACTTTTTCTATATTTCTATCGTCGGCATTGACCGGATACCGTACAACTATTACCAGCACAAGCTGGCGGCGGAAAAGGTCCTGGAAGCCGGAAATATCCCCTGGAGTGTCCTGCGGGCGACGCAATTCCACGAGCTGATTGACCGGTTTTTGCGGGGTATCGCCTGGTCGCCGATTTTTATGCTGCCGACCGACTTTCAATTTCAGTTGATTGACGCCGGGGAGGTGGCCGATTGCATGGTGGAGGCGATCAACGCCGGGCCGGCCGGCCGGTTGCCGGATATTGGCGGGCCATGCGTGCAAACGGCCGGCGAACTGGTCCGGGCCTGGTTGGACGCCCGCCACATGCGCCGCTGGGTGATCCGCCTGCCGCTGCGGGGCGAGGTGGCCGACGGCTTTCGCCGGGGGCTAAACACTGTGCCGGAAAACCGCACCGGCCGCATCACCTGGGAGGAGTGGCTGAAGGAGCATTGCCAATGAACGAGGTCCGAACAACTGCCGCACCGGCCCGCCTGGCCTGGACGCAAGTCGCTGTATTCGTGGCCGGCCTCTTTTACCTGGCTGTTGGGCTGGCCCTGCTCTTTTTTCCGCAGTGGTTTTTTGCCACTATCGGGACTTTTCCGCCCTACAACCGGCACTACATGGGCGACCTGGGCGCTTTCGTGCTGCCGCTGGGGGTTGGCCTGCTCCTGGCCGCCCCCCGGCCGGCGGCCCACCGGGGATTGGTCGGCCTGGTAGCAGTGGCCAGCCTGCTCCACGCCCTCAACCACGCTTACGACGACTGGCTGGCCGGCTCGCCCCTGGCCCACTGGTTGGAGGAGACTATCCCCCTGCTCATCTTCGCCGGATTGCTACTCCTGGCCTATCGCGCCTTACGGCCGGCTTCTAGCCAGTAACCCGCCGCCCATATTTGCTGATATAATTCCTGAGGTTTCAAATCTGCGGGAGGTTTTGTTTTCCCTCGCCAGGCTCGGCTCAAGGTTCGGCTACGAATTCAAAGGTGATGTCTACCTCGTTGTTGGCGGCAATCAGGTCAACGACGACCGGGGGGTCAAAACCAAAGCCGGTCATGAGCACCTGGGCTGTGGCCACGCCAACGAGCCGGCCGTTTTCGAAGCGGGCGCTCACGGTAAAGGTAGTTGGCGCTATGGTCTCGCGGACCGTCAAATCGCCGACAATTTCAAAGGTCACGGTTTCCCCCGGTGTGTAGCTGACCGGCAGGCCGTGTATTTCGGTGGGGGTGAAGATGGCCAGGGGATAAAGGTTGCTTTCCAGGAAGGCCTGCTGGATGCGCTCGTCTCGCAAGAAGTTATCGCTCTGGAACTCCCTGATGTTGACGGTGATGGGGCCGACCTGGCTGGCCAGGGGATTGGCCGGGTCAAAGGTGATTTGCCCGGTGATGCTGCTGGTTACGCCGATGGCGTAGTTGAATTTCCGGCCGGCAAAGGTCTCGTGTACGCCATAGTAGACAAAAGAATCGGCCGGCACAATGTGAAAGACGGCCGGTCCGGCGGCCGGCGGGGAAGTGGTAGTGGCCGGCTCCAGCCCGGCGGCCAGGGCGGCGCGAATGGTCTCCCGGTTCTGGATGATGGGGTAGCCGGCGCCGGCCGGGGCCTGGGCGACGCCGGCCCATTCCCCTTCCGGGCCATAGAGGAAGTAAGCATCCCAGATGTAGACGCCCCAGTCCAGTTGACCGTATGTCCGGCGCAGGGAAGCACGCTCCGGCCCTTCGAGGGGGACGTTGGCGGCAAACCACGCATTGACCAGGCGCTGCTGGTCCCAGAAGTGAATGACCCGGGGGTCGTTTAACAGGCTTTCGTCGCGCCGGCCGTCCAATTCGGCCGGCAAAAATTCGGGCGACACCATCGCAAACCAGACGGCATAGACCTGAACCTCCAGCTCCGGGTGGGGCCGGAGAAGTTGCTCCTCCAGCCAGCGCGCCCCGGCCAGGCAACTGGAGCAACCGGTGGTCAGGAACAGGACCAGACGCGGCCGGCCGGCGGCGGCGTCAAATAGAACGGTGAAATCTTCCAGGGCTTCCACTGTCAGCAGGGCGCCCAGGGGGATGGGGGTGCTGGTGGGTGGTGGGGTTGGGCTGGGAATAGCTGTCGAAGGTAAGCTCGTCTGGGAAACGGTCGCCACCGGCGTGGCTGTCACCTCCACTGGTCCGGCCGGTACTCTCGCTGACGTAGGGGTAACGCTCTGCCCACTTTGTGAGCAGGCCGCCAGTATCAAGCTGGTATATAACAAGAGGAAGGTCAGAGCCGGTCGGGTAATCGTTCGTTTCATGTCGTTTGCACCTCGTCTCAAGGAACAGCCTGCCATAGCTCTACTGTGCCGTTGTAGAGGCCGACGGCCACCAGCAGCCGGTCGCCAGTAAATATCACCTGGATGACAAGCGCCACCGCCGCCACCGTTTTTTCCTGCAAAATCAATTGTGGTTCCCCGGCCGGCAGCCACCACAGCGCCACTGTACCGTTGGCCGTGCCGGCGGCCAGCAGTGAACTGTCGGGGGAAAAGGCCAGGCTTTGCACGGCGGCCGGGCCGGTGGCCAGCGTGTAGAGCAACCGGCCGTCGCCGGAGTGCCAGAGGCTGATCTGGCCATCGCGCTCGCCGGTGGCCAGGGTAGCGCCGTCGGGGGAAAAGGCCAGGCTGGTTACCGCCTCTGAAGCAGCCAAGGTAAGCAGGGGCGCGCCGTTGCTGACCTGCCAAAGCTGAACCACGCCGGCCGACGTGCCGGCGGCCAACGTCGCGCCGACGGGGGAAAAGGCCAGAGTGTTGATTGTCCCGCCGCCTTCCGGCCGCAACGTGAATTGCAGTTCGCCTCCAGGCAGAGTCCATAGCCGGACGGCGCCGTCATCGCTGCCGCTGCCGGAGGCCAGGGCGTTACCGCCCGGTGCAAAAGCCAGGGCCGTCACCTGATCAGCATGACCGCGTAGAGTCACCAGCGGCAGGCCATTGTTCACTTGCCACAGGTATACCTGGCCGTTGTAATCGGCCGAGCCGGCAGCCAGCAGAGCGCCATCCGAAGAAAAGGCCAGACTTTCCGCCCAACGGGCCGGCAGGCGCAGGGTACGCGTTGGCCCTTCACCGGCTACCGGCCACAGGTGCAGGTTGCCGTCGCCGGCGGCGGCCGCCACCAGCGCGCTGGCCCTTGAGAAGGCCACCTGCTCAATCACTCTCTCTTCGGCTTGCAGGGTTTGCAGCCGGGCCAAGCTCCAAACCGGGAGCACGGGAGTGGCGGTGGGGGCTGCGGTAGCGGCCGTAACAACCGTGGCTGTCGCCAGAGGTGTACTGGACGGAACGGCCGTTGGGCGGATGATAGGCACAGCGGCCGGGCGGGGCGGCTGTTGGTTGCGGAGGGCCAGCCATAGGCTGGTGACCAACACGACCAGCAGCGCCAGGGCCAGCGCCTGCCCGGCTAGGGCCGGTAGCTGTTTCAAGCTGTTCCAGTGAAAAAAGGTTTGACGATTCTGCCAACCGGCGTTTTCCAGGCGGCGGTAAAAAGCCGGCCGCAAGCCAGCCGGCGGCTCAGGGTCAGACAAATTGGCCAACCGGGCGTCCATCACCCGGTAGGCGTCCAGGCGGGCAGCGCACTGGTCGCACTGGTGGACATGCCGGTCTAGCCGCGCCCGCTCGCCGGCCGGCAAATCGGCGTAGATGGCTAAGAGCGTTTGAATATTCCGGTGGTCGTTCACTGGTCGTTCTCGCTTTCGTAAGCCCGGCGGAACATCTCCCGCGCCCGGTAAAGCCGGTTTTTCACCGCGCCCTGGCTGAGGTTGAGGATCGTGGCCACCTCGCGGACGCTGAAACCATAATGGCTATAGAGCAGGAGGGGGGCGCTGTAGCTGGCCGGCAGGGTATTGAGGGCCTGTTCCACGACCGCTCGTTGGGCGATTTCGGCCACTGGGCCGGGCTCGCTGAGTGTCGGGTTGTCTGTGGAGCGCCAGGCCAGCCAGGCAAAGCGCCGGCGACGTTTCAGGCCGTTGAGGGCCAGGTTGGTGGCCACCCGGTAAAGCCAGGCGCGCTGGTTGGCCACCCGGTCCAACTGCTCCCGGTGGTGGAGTAGTTGGAGAAAGGTATCCTGGGTCAGGTCGCAGGCCCACTCCCGGTCGTCAACCAGGCGGTACAGATAGGCAAAAATGGCCCCGTGGTGTTGCTCGAATAAAGCGGCGACCAGGGCCAGGGATTCTTGGCGGGCCTCAGCTTTGGCCATTACGTCTATACTCATTCATACAGTATGACAATTGAGCCAGGGATTTGGTCACAAATGAGTTAGAGTTTAGAGTTAGCGTTAGCGCCAGGTCTACTCTAACTCTAAACTCTACTCTGGTATAATCCCGGCGGGATGACAACTGACGAGGTACTGGAACGAGAAAATTTTTCCCTGGCGCGGCGGCTGTGCGCCAGGGTTGTGGCTTTGGAGTGGGTCTGGCTGGCGCTGTTGTTGCCGGCCGCCCTGCTCACGACTACGGGTGGGGCGCTGGTGTTGCTGATCATTCCCGGGTTGTGGCTGGCCCGCAAGGTGGCGACCGGCCGTTTCGTGCCGCCAACGCCACTGGATGGGTTGTTAGCCGGCTTCCTCTTTATGCTCTTCGTCAGCCTCACCATAACCTTTGATTTAACCTACACCCTGCCCAAGGTGATTGGCCTGGTCTATGGGGTGGCCGTTTTTTACGCAGTCGCCGCCGGCGCCGGCCGCTCGGACCGGAACCTGTGGTTTGCTTTTGGCCTTTTTCTGGCGGGGGGCCTCGGCGTGGCCGTTATCGGTTTTTTGGGCCTGGGAATATCCTTCAACAAGCTGCCTGTCCTGGGCCGCGTTTACGAGTTGTTACCGACGAGGCTGGTTACTCTGCCCGGCGCGGAATCGGGCATCCACCCCAACCAGGTGGCCGGCGCGCTACTGTGGGTTGTCCCGTCTGCCCTGGTGGTGGCGCTGGCGCTACTGGCCCGGGTGGAGGAAGTAAAAAGAAAGCTGGCCGGGTGGCAGTGGCCGGCGGCCATTGTCGCCACCTGGTCAGTGGCGTTGCTTTTGGCGGCGCTGCTGGTCCTTACCCAGTCCCGGAGCGGCCTGCTGGGCCTGGTCCTGGCGGGAGCTTTCCTGTTCCTGACGATTTTGCTCCGCAACCGGTGGCTCATGGGGGGGGGAGTCGCTCTGGCGGTCGTCTTTATTGGGGTGGGGACCTACGTGGGCTGGGAACGGCTTTTCTCGCTGTCGGTGGCGCAAGGATCGGAGCTGTTAGTTACCAACGTGGACGACACGATTACTTCGGCCAACTTCAGGCTGGAAATCTGGGCGCGGGCCGTTACCGGGATTCACGACTTTGCTCTGACGGGAATGGGGGTGGGCACGTTTCGCCAGGTTATTCCCGTCCTGTACCCTTTCACCGGCTTCTGGGCGCGGATAGACGTGGCCCACGCCCATAATCACCTGCTGCAAGCCGGGCTGGACCTGGGTGTTCCCGGCCTGGCCATTTACCTGGCCCTGTGGCTGGGCACGGCCGGGATGTTGTGGCAAAGCTGGCGACGGGCGAGGTCAATCTGGCCGAAGGTGCTGGCGGCCGGTTTTGCGGCGTCGCTGGTGGGCTATTTTGTCTACGGCCTGACGGACACGGTGGCGCTGGGGGCGAAACCGGGCTTTCTCTTCTGGATGCTGCTGGGGTTAGTTACGGGCCTGTATCTACGGGTGGGGAACGTGGAGTTAGAGCGAGAGCGACGATTGGAATCCAACCGCGAGCAAGAGGAGTGGTCGAGCAAGCAAACTCTAATTCAAGACTCTAACTCTGACTCAGGATTCTAACTCTGCCGGCGTGCTGGCGCGTTCACCAGAGCGTTCTCAGGCGCTGATGCCCTTCGGCCGGAGTTGTTGGGGGGCGTGTTCCAGGACATGGAGGAGGGCCAGGGCGTAGGCGTCGCTGGCCACGACGGCTTCAAAAGCGCGCGGCCGGCCCTCGAATTGAATGAGGCAGTGGTAGCCGTCGAGGGCGCTGAGGAGCTGGACGGCCGGCTGGGTCTCGCCCAGTAGCCGCTCCTGCAATAGCTCCCGCAACTGCTCTTCGGTCGGCATCCAGACGACGTCGGCGGTCAGGATATAGTCCAGGGCCCACTCCACTGCCCCGTTAAAGGTGATGGCCTGACGGCCGAAGTACGCTTCGACGTCAATGGTCATGTCGCTGAGGACAAAGACCCGTTCGTCCAGTCCCGGCTCGGGGATGGCAAAAAAATCGTGCAGGGCCAGCTTCCAGGCCAGCCCGGCCGCTTTCAGTTGTACCGCCAAGGGTAGAGAGATCATTGTTATTACTCCACTAATAAGCGCCTAATTCCCATAGCCGGTCGTCGCTGATGCCGAAGTGGTGGGCTACTTCGTGGATGACGACGTGGCGGACCAGGGCTTCAATTTCGGCCGGGTCGCCGGCGGCCTGCTCAATCGGCCCCTGGTAGAGGGTAATGGTGTCGGGCGGCACCAGGCCGTAGTCGTGGGTCCGCTCGGTCAGGGGCACGCCGTTGTACAGGCCCAGGAGCGTCTCGCCCGGCGGAACGCCGGCCTGGCGCAGCTCGCGCTGGCTGGGCCAGGGCTGGACGAGCACTTCAATGTTGCTCATCTTTTGCTGGAAATAAACGGGCAAATCGTCCAGCGCCCGGGCGACCAACTGCTCAAACTGTTCCGGCGATAACATCATCAATTTCAACGTAACTCTTCTGGCCAGCCGAGGGAGATGCGGCCGCGTTCGGGTTCGACGTGACGAATGGTGACTTCAATGACGTCGCCGACGCCAAAGGAGACGTCGCCTGGCCACTGGCTGCGGTGGAGCAGGCCGTCCTGCTTGACGCCGATGTCCACGAAAACGCCAAAATCCACCACGTTGCGAACTGTACCCTTGAGGCGCATGCCTGACTTTAAATCGTCCATCGAGAGCACGTCGCTGCGCAAAATGGGCGGGGGCAGGTCGGCGCGCGGGTCCCGGCCAGGGCGGGCCAGTTGTTCGAGGATGTCGGTCAGGGTGGGCAGGCCAGCGCCCAGTTCGGCGGCCAGTTGGCGGCGGGCAGTCTCGTCGTGCCAGCGGGCCAGGGCTCGTTCGCGGGCGGCCGAAGCGGCGGTGGCCGGGAGACCGGCCCGTTCCAGCACGGCCGTGGCGATGTGATAGCTTTCGGGGTGAATGGCGCTGGCATCCAGGGAATTAACCCCGTCGCGGATGCGCAAGAAGCCGGCGGCCTGCTCAAAGGCTTTCGGCCCCAACCCCGGCACCTGGCGCAACGCCGGCCGGCTGGCAAAGGGGCCGTTCTCGTCGCGATAGGCGACGATGTTCTCGGCCAGTTTGGGGCCAATGCCGGCGACGTAGGTCAGCAGCGAGGGCGAGGCGGTGTTGACCTCTACCCCCACCCGGTTAACGACGCTTTCGACGACTCCTTCCAGGGCGGCTGCCAGTTGGCCCTGGTTGACGTCGTGCTGGTACAGCCCTATGCCAATAGAGCGGGGGTCAATTTTGACTAGCTCGGCCAGGGGGTCCTGGACCCGCCGGCCAATGGAGACCGCGCCGCGCAGGGTTACATCCAGCTCGGGTAGCTCCGTCCGGGCCAGAGGGCTGGCGCTGTAGACGCTGGCCCCGGCCTCGTTGACGATCAGGTACTTAACCCCGGCCGGCTGGAGTTCTTGAATCAGCTCGGCTGCCAGCCGCTCTGTCTCGCGGGAGGCCGTGCCGTTGCCGATAGCCACCAGGGTGACGCCGTGGCGGCCGACCAGCCCGGCCAACGCCTGGCGGGCGGCGGCCCAGGCCTTTTGCGGCTCGTGGGGATAAATGGTGGTCGTGTCCAGCACCTTGCCGGTCGGATCCACCACGGCTACCTTGCAGCCGGTGCGATAGCCAGGGTCAATGGCCAGGACGGTCTGGCCGGCCAGCGGCGGTTGGGTGAGCAGGTTGCCCAAATTGTCGGCAAAGACGTGGATGGCGTGGGCTTCGGCCGTTTCCGTCAGGCTGCGACGGATGTCGCGCTCGATGGCCGGCAGCAGCAGTCGTTTGGCCGCGTCCTCGACGGCCATCTCTAATTGCCCGGCCAGCGGCGAACGGGGATTGGGGCGGAAGGCGGCGGCGACGGCCTGGCGCCAGTCCCGCTCGGCTATTTCCAGGCTCAGTCGCAGCACCTTGTCCGCCTCGCCCCGGTTGATGGCTAATACCTGGTGCGGCCGCAGCCGGTCTACCCGGCACTGGTAGTCGTAATAGAGCTTGTAAACCTGGCGAGGGTCTTCGGCCCCGTCAATCTTCTGGCAGCTTAAGACCGCCCAGTGCAGCCCCTTCTCCCGGGTACGCTGCCGGACCCCGGCGTGGTCGCTGATCGTCTCGGCGACGATGTCGCGCGCTCCAGCCAGGGCCTCGTCTATGGTGGGGACCTGGTCGTTCAAGAAGGGCCGGGCCAGTTCGGCCAGGCTGCGCGGTCCCGCTTCCTGGGCCAGGATCAGGTCGGCCAGTCCCTGCAAGCCTTTCTCGCGGGCGGCGCTGGCCCGGGTACGCCGTTTGGGCTTGTACGGTTGGTAGAGGTCTTCCAGGGCGGTCAGGGTTTCGGCGGCCAGGAGCTGCCCCTCCAGTTCGGGGGTCAACTGCCCCTGGGCGGCAATGGAGTCTAAGATGGTCTGCCGCCGCTTGTCGAGCGTTCGCAGGCTATCGAGCAGGCCGTTAAGCCGGCGGAGCTGGTCGTCGTCCAGGCCGCCGGTGGCTTCTTTGCGGTAACGGGCAATAAAGGGCAGGGTGTTGCCGTCGTCCAAAAGGGCAACGGCCGCGGCCACCTGGTTGCGGCCGGCGTTCAATTGGGAAGCAATTCGTTCGACGTGGTCCATACTGACGATGTATTGTAACAGAATCGAGCGATCTGGGGGGACACGAAAAAGCCCACCCGGTCAATGGCCGGGTGGGCGTGGCCCAATGGGCCAGGCAAGTGTGCTGATTTTGACGGTCGGCCGGCAGAGCCTAGACGGCCAGCAGGGCAGGCTGGATGGCAGCCAGCGGGTCAGCGCCCAACAATACCATTAAAATCATCAGAAGGGCGACGACCAGAGAAAAACCAAAGAGCCCTTTGGAAATCGCAGCAGCCCCACGGGCTACGCCCGTAACGCCTAAAGCACCAGCGATAATGGCAATGACCAGGAAAACCAGCGCCCACTCTAACATAATTGCCTCCTTTTACGGACGCATGGCGGGAACGATTTACCTGCCTGGCCATACTCTAAACAAAAACGGCCGCGGGCGTAATATACCAGGATACAGAAGGCCGGTATAAATCCAGATACATAGCCTGGGAATGGTGTTAGAATCTAGCGCTGAAGCATAGTCAAGATGGGGCACGCTGCCGAATGGCGCGCCGCCATTATCCCTGAATAGGAGATAACTATCATGAAAAGAGTACTGAAGTGGATCGGCAGCGTTCTGGGAGGATTGGTGGCCCTCATTCTGTTGGTGGCGGTCATTGGTTACGTGCGTGGCTCGTCCATTGTCAACAAAGAGTATGAGGTCCAGCCGGCTTCCATTCCCATCCCCTCGGACGAGAAAGCGATTGCCCGTGGCGAGTACCTGGTAAGCGTCTGGCTGGGCTGCCAGGACTGCCACGGCGAAAACCTGGGCGGCCAGGAGTTTATCAACGAGCCGGGCTTTGCCGCGCTATACGCGCCCAACCTGACCAGCGGCAACGGTGGCGCGGCCGCCAGCTACAGCGACGAGGACTGGATACGGGCGCTGCGCCACGGCATCCGGCCGGATGGGACCAACCTGATCATTATGCCCTCCGAATTCTACACCCGGCTGAGCGCCGAGGAGTTGGGAGTCGTGGTCGCTTACGTCCGCAGCCTGCCGCCGGTAGATAATGAGACGCCGGACCGGGAAGTGTTCACGCCCCCCCGCCTCTTACTGGGGCTGGGGATGCTGCCGCCCAACTTCATCCCGGCCGAGGTCATTGACCACGACGCGCCGCCGCCGGCCATGCCGGAAGTGGGCGCCAACGTCGCCTATGGCGATTACCGGGCCAACACCTGCCGCTCCTGCCACGGCGAAGAGCTGGCCGGCGTGCCGGCCGATCCTCAGGCCGGGCTGCCCATTGATACGCCGAACCTGACCCCCGGCGGCGACCTGGGCGGCTGGACCGAAGAACAGTTCCTGACGGCGGTGACGACCGGCGTGACACCGGACGGACGGCAGTTGAACCCGGAGTTGATGCCCTGGCCCGGTTTTGCCAATGCCAGCGAAGAAGACCTGCGGGCCATCTGGCTATTCTTGCAATCGCTACCCGCGTCGGAGAGCAATGCCGGGTAAACGTAGGAAACGAGGTGGATGGAGACGCGTTGACGGCCGAGCTGGTGTATGTCGTCCAGGAGACCATGCAGCCCACGACCGTCTCGCTATGGCTGAAGCCCAGCCCCACCCTGTAAAGATTAAAGAGGAATCAAACCCAAGCTGATCAGTAAGGCCTTGTCTACCTTAGCCATCGTTTGCGGTGCCAACCGTCCCCAGTAACGGCCGAGGCGAGACTTGTGAAAATATCACCTTGTCGAATCTGGCGCGTCATCGGTTGGTTCTTCTCCGTGATAAGCAGGAACATGAGTGGTCCATACCGCTTCTTCGAGGGGTTGCCACTCCCCAGCCAGGGTCGCATCTGCACCAGCATTAGCCTGATAACCAGCAATTAAGCGTTCACGTAGGGTTTTACGATTTTGCTCAGCGATGTAATGAACTTTGTCACTTCCTCCCAGGCGCGCAGCAGCTCGGCCACGCCCCAGGCCTGGGCCGGGCAGCCACGGGGGGTGAACGGCGGGTCGCCGTCAAAAATCTCGCTGACGCTGCCCAATCCGTGGTCGGCCAGGTGGTGGAAGAGCGGCCGCAGGTAAGATTGGGCCGCCTCCGGGTCGCCGTAGACCCGCAAATGGGCCATCGCGAACGGGCCAATCAACCAGCTCCAGACCGTGCCCTGGTGATAAGCGGCGTCCCGCTTGCGCTGGTTGCCACCGTAGATGCCAATGTAATCGGGGTGGTCCGCCGCCAGGCTGCGTAGCCCGTGAGAAGTGAGCAGGTGGCGGGCGCAGGTGTCCACCACGGCCTTTTGCCGGCCGGCCGGCAGCGGGCTGTAAGGTAGGGAGACGGCCAAGATCTGGTTCGGCCGCAGCGTCGCCTCGTGGCCGTCTGGCCCGTCGAGCACGTCGTAACAGTAGCCGGCCGCCTCGTTCCAGAAGCGGGCAAAGCCTTCCTCGACCCGGCCGGCCAACTGATCGTAAGCGGTGGCTTCTTCGTCCGGCCGCTCCAGCAGGCGGGCAAAATCGGCCATCACGCGCAGGGCGTTGTACCACAAGGCGTTGATCTCCACCGGCTTGCCGATACGCGGCGTCACCACCCAATCGCCGACCTTGGCGTCCATCCAGGTCAGTTGGACCCCCGGCTCGCCGGCGTACAGCAGGCCGTCGGCCGGGTCTACGTGGATCTGGTAGCGCGTGCCGCGCCGGTGCCACTCGACGACGTCCCGCAGAACGGGGAACAGGTCGCGGACCAGCGTTTGGTCGCCGGTAGAGGCGTGGCAAGCGCGGATAGCCTCAAAATACCACAGCGTGGCGTCCACCGTGTTGTATTCCGGCGCTTCGCCGGCGTCGGGAAAGCGGTTGGGCAGCATTCCCTGGTCTACAAAATGGGCGAAGGTGCGCAGGATTTTGGCGGCTACTTCCGGCCGGCCGGTGGCCAGAGTCAGGCCGGGCAGGGCAATCATCGTGTCCCGGCCCCAGTCGCTGAACCAGGGGTAGCCGGCAATAACCGTCCGGCCGTCGGAGTCGTCGGCCAACGAAGCGTTGGCATGGGCGGCGCGGCGAACGATAAACTGGTCGGCGGCCAGGACCAGGTGGCGCACGGCCGGCTCTGCCTCGTCTTGCGGGGCCGGTGTATCCTGGCCGAGTGGAGCGCGGGCCAATAACTGCCGCTCGTGCTCCTGCCGCCGGCCGTAAGCGGTCTCGCCGTCCAGCCCCGCGCCGGCGGCCGTGCTGGCGACCAACGTCACCGCTTCCCCGGGCGCCAGCGTCACCCGCCACTGCCCGGCGCAGAGGTGGTCTTCGACGACGTCATGTTGGCCCCGGTACGCTTCCAGGCTCAGGAAATAATTCCTGTACCAGTCTGCTACCAGGCTGAAGCTCCCACTCGCGCTTTGCAAGAAAAAGGGTACAGCCTCATTGTAGGCCAGAACGCGTAACCCCTGTGGAATAGGCTCAACCTCCATTCGCCAGCCGCCGGCAACGGTCGTGCTGTGGTAATCCCGGTAGTTGACCAACATCCTGGCCGAAAGGGCCAGCGGCCGGCTGGCCCGGCGCAGCCGGTATTGGACGTAAGTCGTGTTTTCACCCCACTCCATCCACACCCGCTTTTCCAGCAAGGTGTCTCCCAGGGCAAAAGTCCACACTGGCGTCGTGCCTTCCAGGTGAAAGCGTTCCAGGTAGCGAAAACCGTTTGGCTCCTCTACCCGGCCGGCCCAACGGTTGGCAAAGAGGGGGTAGTTCTGGCCGCCGTAAGCGGCCGTCTCGTCCAGCTTGGTCAGCAGCAGGGTCCGGCCGACCGGGGGCTTGAGGGCGGCGACGAGCAGGCCGTGATAACGACGGGTGAGCAGCCCGGCAACCGTTCCCATGGCGAAGCCGCCAATGCCGTTCGTCACCAGCCACTCCCGCCGCTCGGCCACCGGCAAATGGCCACAAATTTCCCGGCCGAAGTCTAACATGTTGCTCCTCCTGGGATTGTAGGTATGTGGTTATGTGGTTATGTAGTTATGCAGGTATTGTAGATGAACCACGTAATTACACAACCACAAGCGGCGCATCAACCAATCGGTGGATACACCCACGCCGGCCGGTGGACGGGAAGATCAGCCGGCCGTTGCCCCGCTTTCAACTCCCCAGTGGATTACTTCGCCACCCCGACCTGGTATGCTCTGAAAGGACTGAGGACTGAGTGAGCAAGTGGGCAAGTTTGCGACTCTGCGAGTTTGCGAGTCGCTTGCCTGCTTGCTACTTGCCTGCTCGCCTGCTCATAAGGATGGTCTAAAGATGGAAACGGTAATTGAAGTACAACAATTGCGTAAGGTGTATGGCCAGACGGTGGCTGTGGACGACGTGTCGCTGCGCGTCGGCCGGGGGGAAATTTTTGGCATTGTCGGGCCGAACGGGGCAGGCAAGACAACCACGGTGGAATCGGTCGTCGGGCTGCGCCGGCCGGACGGCGGCCTGATTCGTGTCCTGGGACTGGACCCGCAAAAGCAGCGGACCGGGCTGGCCCAACGGATTGGTATTCAGTTGCAGCAGGCCGCCCTGCCGTGGCGACTCAAGGTCTGGGAAGCCCTGGATCTGTACGCCACTTTTTACACCCGGACCGTGCCCTGGGAACCGTTGCTGGAGCAGTGGGGCCTGGCTGAGAAGCGCAACGCGGCCTTTAGCAACCTCTCCGGTGGGCAAAAGCAGCGCCTGTTCATCGCCCTGGCCCTGGTCAACGACCCCGAAATTGTCATCCTGGACGAGCTGACCACGGGGCTGGACCCGCAGGCCCGCCGCAATACCTGGGACCTGGTGCGGGCCATCCGGGAGCAGGGCAAGACGGTCGTCCTGGTGACCCACTTCATGGACGAAGCGGAGGTGCTGTGCGACCGCCTGGCGATCATTGACCACGGCACGGTGATTGCCCTGGACACGCCCCAGCAGCTCATCCGGTGGCTGGGCACGGAGAACCGGGTGGTTTTTGAGGCTAATGGCGGGCTGCAAACGGAAATGCTTTCGGCCCTGCCGCCGGTAACGAAGGTAGAGCGTCACGGCCAGCGAGTGGTTGTCTACGGCCGGGGTGACGATCTGGTCTCGGCCGTGGTCAGCGCCCTGGGCAGCCACGGCGTGCCCTTCCAAAACTTGCGCACCGAGCAGCCAAACCTGGAGGACGTTTTCCTGGCCCTGACCGGCCGGCAGATACGGGAGTAATGAGCAATGAGCGATGAGCGCAGTTGGCAAGGCCAACTACGAGCAATGAGTGATGAGGACTGAGTGAGCGTAGTTGGAAGCTAAAAGCTGATGGCTGATAGCTGACAGCTCGATGGAGATTATGCGATGCGTAGTTTTGTGAAGTTGGTGACGGTTCAATTCAAGCTATTTTTGCGGGAGCCGGCGGCGTTCTTTTTTACGCTGGTCTTTCCGGCTTTGTTATTGACGCTCTTTGGCATTATCTGGGGCAACGAGCCGGAGCCGCCGGGGTCACCCTTCTACATGGGTGGCTTTGGTTACGTGGACTCGGAAGTGCCGGCCCTGGCCGCCCTGGTCATCGGCACGACGGCCCTGATGGGTATCCCTATCGCTACGGCTAACGCCCGCGAGCAGCGGATCTTGCGCCGCTACAAGGCCACGCCCATGCGCCCGGCCACCTACCTGGCGGCCGACGTGGTCACGCACCTGGCCATCGCCCTGGTAGGTATGGTTTTGCTGGTCGTCGTCGGCAAACTGGCCTTTGACCTGCGCTTTGGCGGCCGCGCGCCGGTCCTACTGGCCGGCTTCCTGTTGAGCGCCCTGGCTTTTATCGCCGTCGGTTACCTGATTGCCAGCCTGGCCCCGACCGGCCGGGTCGCCCAGGTCGCCGGGCAGGTCATTTACTTTCCCATGATGTTTCTTTCGGGAGCCGCCATTCCCCTCCAGTTCATGCCGGAGAACGTGCGGCAGGTGGCCGAGGTGCTGCCCATGACGGTGGTGGTCCGCTTGCTGCAAGATTTGTGGTTCGGCCGGGAGTGGTATTGGCCGGCCGCCCTGCTCCTGGCCGGACTGCTGGTTGTGGGAACCGCGCTGTCAGTGCGGACTTTCCGCTGGGAGTAGAAAGTGCTACACTCGAAACCCCGCAGGTCGGGGCACGAAGCGTGCCCGGGGTACGTTCCGTGCCCTTGCCGACCTGCGGCGTTTGGCGGCCGTTGAAATGATCAAGAGCAGAATAGAAGAAACGACAAAATCCGGCGCTGGCCAATCGGCCGACGCCTGGGAACGGTGGGGCTGGGTCTGGTCGGCCGTTTTTGTCGTCTCCTTCACTGCGCCCCTGCTGATGACCCTCTTGGACGAGCGTGTCACCCCTACCGGCCGGGGCTGGCTGGTCTTCCTGACTTTCCTGAGTCTGTTCCTGCACTGGCTGGGCCCCATTCGCCTGACCCGCCGCTGGCCGGACTTCCGCCGCCGGCCGCTGGGGATGGCCCTCTTCATGCTGGCCGCCATTAGCCTGTGGTACGCCCTGGTTGGCCTGCACCCGGCCTTTTACTATGCCCTCTTCGGCCTTTACGGGCAGTTTTTTGCCTTACTGCCCATCCGTTGGGCCATTCCGCTCAGTTTTCTCCTGACCACCCTGGTGGCCTACCGGCAGATCGAAGCGACGGGAACGGCCGTGTCGCTGCGCAATCCGTTGGTCTGGCTGTACGTCTTCGTGGCCGCTATTTCAGTTTTCTTTTCGCTGTGGATTAACGCCATCATCAGCCAGAGCGCCCGGCGCCGGCAGTTGATTGAACAACTGGAACGGACCCAGGCCGATCTGGCCGCGGCCGAACGCCAGACGGGTATGCTGGCCGAACGCCAGCGCCTGGCCCACGAGATCCACGACACGCTGGCCCAGGGCTTCACCAGTATCTTCATGCACCTGGAAGCGGCCGAACAGGCCCTGCCAGACAGCGTCCTCACAGCGCAACAACACCTGGCCCAGGCCCGCCACGCCGCCCGCGAAGGGCTGGCCCAGGCCCGCCGGGTGGTCCAGGACTTGCGGCCGCAATCCCTGGAAGAAGCTTCGCTGCCGGAGGCTATCGGCCGGATGGTCGAGCACTGGTCAGAGACGGCCGGCGTAGTGGCCACCACCGCCATCACCGGCGAAATCCGGCCGCTGCACCCGGAAGTCGAGGTCACGCTGTGGCGGGCGGCCGAGGAAGCGCTGGCCAACGTCCGCAAGCACGCCAGCGCCAGCCACGTGGCCGTGACCCTGTCCTACATGGGCGACGTGATAGCGCTGGACGTACAGGACAACGGCGTTGGGCTGAACGGCAATACGGCCGGCAAGCCGCCGGCCTTGAGCGGTGGCTTTGGCCTGGTGGCCATGCGCGAGCGCGTCGAGCAGTTGGGCGGCTCCGTCGCCGTCGAAAGCGAGCCGGGCGAAGGAACCACAGTCGTCGTGGAACTGCCTATATAAATCGCGAATGGCGCGAATGAGCGTACAACGCTTCACGAATGGCGCGAATAATTTTCTTAAAAATTCGCGTCATTCGTCCATTGGCGTTATTCGCGTTTCTAAAGATGCCAATTAAATGAATCAAATTCGTGTCGTGATTGTAGACGACCATCCAGTGGTCCGGGAGGGGTTGGCCGGGATGCTGGCCAGCCAGCCGGACCTGGTCATTGTCGGCCAGGCGGCCGGCGGGGTGGAAGCTATAGCCCTCAGCCAGCAGTTGCAGCCGGACGTGATCTTGATGGATTTACGCATGCCCGGCCTGGATGGCGTGGCCGCCATCGAGCAGATTAAAGCCCACCGGCCGGCGGCTAATGTCCTTGTCCTGACTACCTACGACAGCGACGCCGACATTGTCCGGGCCATTGAGGCCGGGGCAACCGGCTACCTGCTGAAAGACACGCCCCGCGAAGAGCTATTCCGGGCCGTGCGGGCCGCCGCCCGGGGCGAGTCGGTACTGGCTCCGGCCGTGGCCGCCCGGCTGATGACCCGTATGCGCGCCCCGGCCGAAGAAACCCTCAGCGCCCGGGAAATCGAGGTGTTGGCGCTGGTGAGCCAGGGCAAAAGCAACAAACAAATCGGCCGTAGCCTGCACATCAGCGAAGCGACCGTCAAAACCCATCTGATCCACATCTTCGACAAGCTCGGCGTCCAGGACCGGACGGCGGCCGTGACCGTTGCCCTGGAACGCCGCATTCTTACTCTGAAATAAATCGCGAATGGCGCGAATGGCCGAATGGCGCGAATGAATCTAGCTATAGGGTTTAGTGTAAGACGCGCAACGTAAAGCGTGGTAGGATCGTATAGTACTACACACCTACATGCAGGAGATCCCATGCCAGTTCCCGCCATTGAGGCCGTTGGCCTGACCCGCCACTTTGGCAAAAAGATTGCCGTTGACAATTTAAATCTGGCCGTAGCCGAGGGCGAGTTTTTCGGCTTCCTGGGGCCCAATGGGGCCGGCAAGTCCACGACCATTAACATGCTGGTCGGCCTGCTCAAGCCGACGGCCGGCGCAGCCCTCATTAACGGCGTGGACATCTGGCGCGACCCGATAGCCGCCAAGAGCCAACTGGGTGTGCTGCCGGAGGGGCTGAACCTGTACCAGCGGCTGACCGGCCGGGAATTTATCCACTTTGCCGGCACGATGTATGGCCTGGACCGGGACGAAGTCCGGCAGCGCGCCGGGGAACTGCTGGCACTGTTGGATCTGGCGGAAGCGGCCGACAAGCTGATCATTGATTACTCCCACGGCATGCGTAAGAAAACGGCCCTGGCTGCCGCCCTCCTTCACGCCCCGCGCGTTCTCTTCCTGGACGAGCCGTTCGAGGGTATTGACGCCATTTCCGGCCGGGCCATCCGCGACGTGCTGCGGCGGCTCCGCCAGCGCGGCACAACGATCTTCTTCTCCTCCCACATCCTGGAAGTGGTCGAGCGCCTCTGCACCCGGGTGGGGGTTATTGCCGACGGCCGCCTGGTGGCCGAGGGCACCATTCCCGAGCTGCGCGAGCGAGCCCAGGCCGGCGAGACGGCCACCCTGGAAGACCTCTTCCTCAAGGCGGTCGGGGCCGGGGAACCAGAACGCGAGGAGCTGTTGTCTTGGCTCAATTAGTAGACGTTACCCGGCTGCGGGCCTTGCTGGGGCTGCGGGCCAGACTCACCTGGCGCCAGTACGCCCGTGAGCCCGGCCGCCTGTTGACCGGCATTATCGTCATTCTCTCGCTGACACCGGTGGTCATAGGTATAGGCATCGCCACGGCCGCCGGTTATCTCGCCCTGCCCGACCCCTGGCCGGCCCAACTTCTGGGTGGAGTCCTGGTTTTTCTGTGGTTCATCTGGCTGACTTTCCCTTTCTTCATCGCTTCTTTGAACGAGGGGCTGGACCTCAGTCGCCTGATGGTCTACCCCCTGCGCCGCCGTGAGTTGATCCTGGGCACGCTGTTGGGTTCTCTTTTTGATTATCCAACCTATTTTATGGTCCCCTTGTTTGTCGCCGTCCTGGTTGGCTGGGGGGCAAGTCTGGCCCTGCCGGTCGTCATCATCGCCCTTTTGCTTTGTTATGGCCACATGATGCTGATCAGCCAGTTGGTCGTGGCCGTCCTGGGCGGTATTCTGCAAAGCCGCCGCTTCCGCGACGTGGCCATCATTGTCGGCTCGCTGCTAGGGTCATCCTGCTACTTTTTGCAACTGGGCTTCCAACGCCTGGTGTCCCGGCTGCCAGGGGAGATTAGCGAAGAACAAGTCCTGGCTTTCCGGCCGTTGCTTGTTCTCCAGTGGTCGCCGACCGGGGCGGCGGCGCGGGCCATTGAGCAGGCCAGCAGCGGCCAATGGGGCCCGGCCGTGGCCTGGTTGCTCTATTCGGCCGCCTGGCTGGCCCTGGTGGCGGTAGTCTGGTGGGCGCTGCTCATCCGGCTGACGACCGGAGAAGGCTTCCTCATCGCCCCGCCAGCCGGCAAAAGGGCGGCTCCCGTCGCGCCGGAGCGCCACCCGGCCAGAGAGAGAGCGGAGTTCGGCGGCCGAACTCGGTCTCTGGGCCGCCTGTTGCCGGCCGACCTGGTCGAACTGACGGCCAAGGAGTTGAAAATATTGTGGCGCACTCCCCAGCTTCGGGTGGGATTGCTGCAAGGGATCTTCTTTCCCTTCATCATGTTTGGCGCTTTTCTCTTCAGCACCGGCAGCGCCTTCACCCTGCCGCCAATGGCCGGCGCCGTCCTGCCGGTTTACAGCCTGTTCATTTTCTGGGTCAGTGGCCAGAACATGCTCGGCAGGGAGGGGGCCGGACTGTCAACGCTCTTTCTGACGCCGGTGCGCCGTGAGCGAATTTTCTGGGCCAAGGGATTAACCGTCCTGCTGACCAGTGGCCTGCTCTTCCTGTTGGTCGGCCTTGTTCTGGCCCTGTTAACGCGGGGCTGGCAAAGCCTGGCCGGGGCAGCAACCGGCCTGGCGATGGGATTGGCCAGTTTGGGAGTTGCCGCCGTAGGTTCCGTCCTCTTTCCCATTCCCATTAACCTGGAAAACAGGCGGGCCCAGAGTTCCTTCTCCAGCGGCGGCAGTTGCCAGAGCGGACTGGCCAACCTCTTCCTGATCCCGGCCGCCATCGGGTTGGCCAGCGTCCCGGCCGCCCTGCCCTTTGGGCTGGCCGTCTGGCTAGACCAGCCCTGGCTGGCTTTCCTCGGCCTGCCTATCAGCCTGGCCTATGGCCTGGCCGTCTTCTGGTTGGGGGGCCGGCTGGCCGCCCGCCTGCTGCTGCCCCGCGAGGCAGACGTGCTGCAAGTCATCCGCAAGGTGGAAAGTAGGACTCACTAGCTCCCCAA
Source organism: Chloroflexota bacterium (assembly GCA_022616275.1). Lineage (GTDB taxonomy): Bacteria > Chloroflexota > Anaerolineae > Promineifilales > Promineifilaceae. The sequence continues at coordinate 8,884 of JAKEFB010000104.1, read as the reverse complement.
TTAAAACCCCGCAGGTCTCCCAGAACTGCGGGGTTTGACCTGTTTACCACCTGTAGCCCACCGCCTTGAGAAAGGCGCGGGCCAGCACCACGTGTCCAGTGAGATTAGGGTGTACCCGGTCCTCGGCCAGCGCGGTTGGCGGCAGCTCCGGCAACACCTCGTCAAACGCCGCCTGCGTGTCTACCAGGATGCTCCCGTATTGCCTGGCCAATGCCCGAACGGCGTCGCCATAGCGGTCCATCATCACGCGCATCGCCTCTGCCCGGTCCGGCTCAATAAAGTAAGGCGTCATCAGCACCAACCCCTGCAAGGAGGGCCGCGTCGTGCGGACCAACGCTTCCAGCGTATTGGTGTATTCGTCCAGCGATACCTGCCTTTTAGATGGCGTCCACGAGTCAAAATGCCGCCAGACGTCGTTAATGCCGATCATAATGGACAGCCAATCAGGCTCTAAATCCAACACGTCGTTTTGCCAGCGGGCCTTGAGATCGCGCACCGTGTTGCCGCTGATGCCCGTGTTGATGATCCGCAGACGGCCCCCCGGGTAAGTGGCATTGATCAGGCCGTCAACCAGGCTGACATAGCCGTTGCCCAGCGCTCCGGATGGCCCTTGGCCAACCGGCCGGGCCCGCCCACAATCCGTGATCGAATCACCAATCATGACCACTTTGCTGTTGGGCTGAATAACCACGCGCTAATCTCCAATCTCTAATCTCTAATCTCCCACCCCTACTGTCCAATCATCTCCAACAACGTATCCAACCCCGCCTGCAACTGCACGTCCGGCTCCTGGCGCAGCCCCCACTCGCCTAGAGGAACCTCGAGGTCGGGTACCACCCCGGTTTCTTCCAGCGTCCGGCCATCCGGCAGTTGCAGCGTCATCACCGCCAGGCGAATGAGGGAGCCGTCGGGCAGGCTGAAGCCGGTGATGCCCTCGGTGTTGCCGGCCGTGGGCATACCCACCAGCGTGGCCCGGCCGGACTGTTGCATCGCCGTGGCAAAATACTCGGCCGCGCTGTGGCTGGCCCCGTCGGTGAGGACCACCACCGGCGTCGTTTCGTTCCAACGCACCGGGCCGCGAATCCGGTAGACGCCCTGGGTGGCGTCGGCCCGTAGCGGCCCCACCAGGCCGAAATCGCCGCTGGTAAAGATGGCAATGGACTCGTCGGAATTGCCGCCCGGGTTGTGGCGCACGTCTACGATCAGCCCGTCCAGCGGCGCTTCCTCTTCCATTTCGCCAATCGCCCCTTCAATGAGGGTGCTGGCCGCGCCGCTAAAGTCGAAGACGCGGATGTAGCCGATGCGCGGCTCCTGGCTCAACAGGTCGTAGCTCCAGCCGTCGCAGTTAAACGCCGGCCCGTACTCCAGGGTAATATCTTCCGGCTCATTCTCCGGCCCGCGCTGGACGGTCAGCGTCACTTCCTCTTCCTGACCGCTGTACAGAATACGGCCGATTTCTTCCTCGGGCACTGATTCGGCCGGCGTGCCGTTGAAGGCCAGAACGACGTCGCCGCGCTGCAGACCGGCGTCGGCCGCCGGGCCAAATTCGCAGACTCGCCACAGCAACAACCGCTCGTCCTCCCGCGCCGGCCAGATGATCAGGCCCGGCCAGGCGACGCCCTCCCCGGTGGACGGCAAATCAAACTCGGCGGCAAAGTCGTCCGGCCGGACAAAACGGCTGTGATTGTCGTTCAGCTCGGCGATGAAGGCGTCCATCAGGTCCCAGAACGCTTCCTGGCTCTGGACGTTCTCGGCCAACTGGTGGTACTCGGTACACGTGGCCGGCCAATCCACGCCGTTAAAATTGTCGCGGACGTAATTTTCCTGGACGATGGCGCAGGCCCGGTCTACGATGGCCGGGTAATCGTCCGGGGCAATAGCCGGTTCGGACGTCCCCCCCGGTTGCACTGTCACCTGGGCGCCCATCGCCTGGACGGTAGCCAGGATGGGCGACAGGGTGGCCGTCGGCTCTTCTGTCGGCGTGGCCGGTTCGGTGGCCGTGGGCAGCGGTGCCTCCGTCGGTACGGGTGTGGTCGTCACCTCCACCTGCACCTCCCTGGTGATTTCTTTGGTCACGGCGACGGTCACTTCGACCACCCTGGGCTGCGTTGCCTGGCAGGCCAGCGCCAGCAAAAGCCAGGGCAGGAACAGTAAAAGCAAGCGTATTATCCGGTTCATAAGCAACAAGTATCAAGTATCAAGTGCCAGGTGTCAAGTGAAGGAGAGTGCCTGACGTAACACCTGATGGGCGTGCATCCGGCCAGAAAAAAAGCTATGATGGATGAAAGGCAACTAGGAGGAACAATGAAGCTTTACAACGCTCTCAGCCAACGAGTCGAGACTTTTGAACCCCAGGGTGATGCCGTCACTATTTACGTCTGCGGCATTACCCCCTATGACACCACCCACCTGGGCCACATCTTCACCTATGCCAGCTTTGACAACCTCATTCGCTACCTGGAGTCATCCGGCCGCCCGGTCCGCTACGTGCAAAACGTGACCGACATTGACGACGACATCCTGCGCAAGGCTCGGCAGGCCGGCGACAACTGGCGCGACCTGGGCAACCGCTGGACCGTCCACTTCATCGAGGACAACCTGGCCCTCAACGTCCGGCCACCAGACTTTTATCCCCGGGCCACCGAGGTAATCGAAGAGATTATTGCCGCCGTCCAGCAGTTGTTAGCCGCCGGGGTGGCCTACCAGGTGGCCGGCAACGTCTACTTCCACGTGGCCAGTGACCCGGGGTACGGCCAGCTCAGCCGGCTCTCTTACGCCGAAATGCTGCCCATTGCCAACGAACGGGGTAACAACCCCGACGACCCCCACAAGCGCGACCCGCTGGACTTTGTCTTGTGGCAGGCCCACGTGCCCGGCGAACCGGCCTGGCATAGCCCCTGGGGGTCGGGCCGGCCGGGCTGGCACATTGAATGCTCGACGATGTCCACCAAGTACCTCGGCCAGACCATTGACATTCACGGCGGCGGGGCCGATCTACTCTTCCCCCACCATGAGAGCGAAATTGCCCAGGCCGAGCAGGCCACCAGGGTCAAACCATTCACCCACTTCTGGCTGCACACGGCCATGGTCCGCCACGAAGGGGAAAAGATGAGCAAGTCGCTGGGCAACCTGGTCATGGTCCGCGACCTGCTGCGCGACGGCTGGTCGCCGGACGCCCTGCGACTCTACCTGGCCACGCACCACTACCGCGACGCCTGGAGCCACAGCCCGGAAGAACTGTCCCAGGCGGCCGGCATGGCCCAACGCTGGCTGGAAGCGATCACGGCCGGGAGTGGCGACGGCTCAGCCCTGGACAGCGAGCCGGCCGCAGCCGCCTTCCGGACGTTGATGGACGACGACCTGAACACCCCGGCCGCCGTCACTGCCCTGGACCAACTGGCCAACGACATCCTGGCCGCCGGCCGGGCCAGGCAGGACGTCCGCCAGGCTCAAGAGACGCTGCGCCGCCACGCCGGGCTGCTGGGCCTGCGCCTGGATGCCGGCGGGCCGGAAGAGCGGGTCGTCGCCGGCTGGCAGCAGCACAAAGAGCGATTTGTTTCATGAGCTATCAGGCGGTTTTATTCGATATGGACGGCGTCATCATTGACACGCGCCAATCGGTCGTCGCCTTCTGGCTGGAACTGGCGGCGGCCCACCAGGTGCTTCTCACCCCGGCCGATTTCGATCAGCACATCCACGGCTGCCCGGCAACTGATACGCTTGAGGTCCTCTTTCCGCAATTGAGTTCCCAGCAACGCCAGGCGGCCCTAGCCAGGCTGGCCGGCTACGAGGCCGGACTAAGTTACACCGAAGTGCCGGGCGCCCTGGCCCTGGTGCGGGCGCTGAAGCGACATCACCTTCCGACTGCTTTGGTCACCAGCGCCGCACAACACAAAGTCAGCCAGGTCACTCGCCAGCTTGATACGGACGGCTTGTTTACGGTTCAGGTCACGGCCGGCGACATCCAGCGGGGCAAGCCGGACCCCGAATGCTACCTGCGAGCCGCCCAGCAGTTGCAGCAACAACCGGCCGACTGCATTGTCTTTGAAGATGCCCTCAACGGCGTCAAAGCGGCCGTCGCCGCCGGGATGCTGTGTATTGGGGTGCAGCCGTCAAACCTGACCCCGGCGCTACTTCAAGCAGGGGCACACCACGCCGTCCCAGACTTTACTTCCGTCAGGTTGCTGCTTTCAGAGACTAGCAAAACTGGCCCTGGCCCATCGTTGCCCTTACACACCAGCACAAAACAGAGCTTATGGCTCCATTTTCAACTCGGCGCTTAATTTGAGCAGCCTGGCAAAGTAGAGGACCTGGATTGGCAGGCACAACCCGGCCGCCGCCGTGTACGTCCCCCCAATCACCACCAGCGCCAGCGCTGCGAGCGGCGTCTCCTCCAGGATCCAACTACAAGCCCAACCTAACACCCAGCCCACCCCGATGACCAGGCCTGCAAAGGGCAGGGCTCTTTGCAGGCCACCCCACAACCAGGCCCGTTCAATCGCCTGGTACTCGCGCTTCCGGGGCGTGTAATCGTGGGCGCCAACCGCCATCCGCACTGAGCCGCCGATCTCGTACGTCAATGCCAGTTCGTACCAGACCCCGGCCAGCGTAATCAGCGCCAGCGCCCCATAGACCGGCAGCACTGAGCCCAGTCGCTGGCTCAAGAACTCCCCCAGCGCCGCCACGCCGAGCGAAAGACCAACTATCACAATCAGTATCACGCCCATGTTTTCGCTATACTACCAGAGGGGTGAGAGCAGCACAAGGCTCGGTTGGTGAGTCAGTGTTTGTTGTGGGATAATAATGAGTGAACCCAAATTCACCCATCTTTTTCGCGATAACGCAGGCTTCCTGCGTCACTCGCGTTAATTTGATGCAATGGAGGATATTATGGCGACGATTGACTGCCTGGACATTCTCAAGAACGGCCTGCCGGCCGCCGGCCTGCCCCCCCGCCACATCGTCATTGTCGGCGCCGGCATCGCCGGTCTGGCGGCCGGTCTCATCCTCAAAGAAGCCGGCCATGAGGTGACCATCCTGGAAGCCCAAAACCGGCTCGGCGGCCGGATTTACACCTATCGCGGCTTCCCCGGTAAAATGTATGGCGAGTTTGGAGCCATGCGCTTCCCCAGGCGGCATAAACTGGCCCAATACCTCATCCAGGAACGCTTCAAGCTGGAGACACGCCCCTTCCCCATGTACGACGCCGACACCTTCATTTACCTGGACGGCAAGGCCATGCGCCGCACTGAGTTCCATCCCGACCGCTTCCACTTCGAGCTGCTGCCCAGCGAAGTCGGCAAACTGCCCGACCGCATCTTGCGCGACGCCGTGCAACCGCTGATTGAGATCATCGAACAGGAAAACGGCTGGGAGCAACTGCTCAACCAGTATGATAAGCACTCTCTCATTGACTACCTGATGGAGCGAGGCGTCAGCCACGGGGCTCTGGCCATGATGGGGCCGTTGCTCAACCTGGAAGGGCGCTACCATTTCTCGCTGTTGGAGTGGTTCTTCCATTACTACGACGACGTCTTTGGCGACCTGCTCTACATCGTGGACGGGGCCGACTCTTTGCCCAACGCCTTCGCCCCGCACCTCATGAACGACGTTCGCCTGGGCGCAGAAGTCCACGCCATCGAGCAAACGCCCGGCAAAGTCATCGTCCATTTCCGCGACCGGCCGGGCACGTCCCAAAGCATGGTGGCTGACGAATGCATCCTGACCGTGCCTTTCAGCCTGTTGCGCCACATGGAAATTCAGGGCCTGGACTCGCAAAAGTGGTACGGCATTCGCAACGTCTACTACGACCGGGCCCACAAGATTTTTATGCAGTTCAGCGAACGGTGGTGGCAGACCAAGTACCAGATTACCCACGGCGTCACCGCGACCGACCTGGCCATCCGCAGCGTGGTCTACACCCCGGCCGGCCAGGACGACCGCTTCCAAAAAGGCGTCCTCATTGCCTCCTACGCCTGGGGCCAGGACAGCATGGCCTACAGCATGTTGACCGAGGAGCAGCGCATCTCCCAGGCCCTGCAGGACCTGGTCAAAATCCACCCCGAAGCCCGGCACACTTTCGAGTTTGGCATCTCCCACGACTGGGCGCTGGACCAATACGCCGGCGGCATTGGGCCGCTCTTTCGCCCCCACGAGATGAGCGGCCACTTCTACGATAACATCATTCGCCCCGTCGGCCGCCTCTGGTTTGCCAACGACGCCTGCGACCGCCGCCACCGCCGCTGGATCGAAGCCGCCCTGACGGCGGCCGTCAAAAACGCCTACGCCCTACACACCGGCCTGCGCAACGAACTGCCCCAGGAAATCGAGTAGGACAAATTTGCAAATTTGCCCTACTCGATTTGCTCACGCACGGCCGCCGCAATGTCCAGGAAGATCCGCGCCTGGGGGCTGTCGGGGTGGTCGTGCATCAGCGGGTTGGCCTGGTTAATGCCCTGGGAGATGCCGGGGGCCAGGGGGATGCGGCCAAGCACAGGCACGTCCTCCAACGCTTTCGGCCGCCACCTGTCCGAGTGCTGGAAGATTTCGTGCTCTTCCCCGCAGTTGGGGCAGATGAAGTAACTCATATTCTCCACCAGCCCCAGCACCGGCACGCCAGCCCGGTGAAAGAGCTGTAAGGAGCGCGACGAGTCCAGCAGGCTCAGGTCTTGGGGCGTGGTGACGATGATGACGCCGGCCATGGGCACCTGTTGCAGCAAATCTTCCTGCGGCTGCCCGGCCGAGGGCGGCAGGTCAATAAGCAGGTAGTCCAGCTCACCCCACAACATATCCCGCAGCGTCTGGACGACCACCTGGCCGGCGGCCGAAGCCTGGGGATTGATAACCTGGTTTTCGGAAACGAGCAGACCGACCGACATAACCTTGAGGCCAAAGCGCTCCAGCGGCCGGATGTAGGCCGGGGCGTCTTTCGGCCGGACTATGGGCACCCAGCCTTGACTGTCCTGGCGCTGGTGGACGCCCAGCATGAGGGGCACGTTGGGGCCGTAGACGTCGGCGTCGAAAATGCCCACCCGGGCCCCCAGCTTTTGCAAAGCCAGGGCCAGGTTGACCGTCACCGTCGTCTTGCCGACGCCGCCCTTGCCGCTGGCCACGGCCAGCGCGTGGCGCACGCCAGAGAGGGGAAGCCTGATCATTAAACATTGATTCTAGTGACCGGTTGGGGAAAAGCAAGGCGCAGAAAAGGTCCGGCTGAGGTTCTCCTATCTGTCGCTGGAATCAACAGCGCTGGCAAAACGCTCGTTGCGGCGGTAGGAGCAAGCCAATGGACTCGTAATAATGAATGGCTTTGGCTGACACGCCGGTAAGGTGGGCTAACTCGCGAATCAACATAGTCGTTGCTCCAGACTTTACACCTTATCGCTGACATTCTGGAGTCGTTGTGAGCCAGGCTAGTGAAAAGGCCCGGCCGCCTGCCGTCAGTACTCGGCCGTGGGCGCGATGTCCGGCTCGGGGCTGATACGCTCGACGACGGCCGGAATCCAGAGGTCCCACATGTCGGCCGCCGTTTTGGGGGCGTGTTCGTCCTTTAGCTGCTCATAGCCCTGGCGGGCATCGGCCTCAGATGGGTACGCACCGAGCCCGACGGCCCAGCGCAGCGCCTCGGCCATGCTGGCGAACGAAGCAGGCAAGGACTTGGCCTCTATCTGCTCGGGCGACAGGCCGTCGTACATGGCCGACTCCAGTTTTTCCGGCATCTCGTGCCAGCAGCCGGACTCGTCCCAGAGGGTCATCCCATCCCGGCCACGGCTCCACTCGACGAAGATGCCCCGCTTCCGGCCGTCGCGGACAATGCGCATTTTGGCGTTGAGACTGCGGGTCAGGCGGGCCAGCTCCAGTTGCGGAATGCTGGTGGTGACCACGGCCTGGGCTTTAGCATCCCGGCCATCTTGCAGGTGGTAGATCCAGAGCACGTCGGTGCCCCAACGGGTAACGGCACTCTGGAGCTGGCGCATGGCTAACGCTTTGTCTATGAACGCGGCCGCTTTGTTTTTGTTCAGCCCGGCCGCGTTGTCGGCCACTGCCTTGGCCACTAACGGAGCAATAATCTCGGTCAGGGAGTCTACGACGATGCTGCCGATCTCGCCCTCGTCCGGCATTTCCTGTTGCAGCCGGGTGACGATCCGGCTGACCATGACGTGATCGGCCGGCGGGCCAAACTCGTACACGTCGCCCTGGACCAGGTGCATCACCTGGTCGAAGCGGTGGTCGGCGTCAATGGGCAGCAATGGAGCCGCCATCTGGGTGGCGAAGGTGCTCTTGCCGTCGTTAGGGTAGCCGGCCAGCGCCCACAAACGGCGCGGGTACTTTGGTTTTTTCTTTAGCTTGAATGGCATCGCTCTCCTTTCCTTGCCTTTAACCAGAACATACGTTCTATATTCTATCACGTTGGCCATGGCGCAGGCACCCTTTTTCAGCATGATTAGGCCCGGCTACTCAAGTAGCCGGGCGATATTGGGCCAGGGCTGGCGCGTCCTCATGCCTGGCGTCACGGATGTGATATGTCATAACGGTCTCTTTGGCAAAATTTACCGCGCCCGGTGTGGCGCGGTCGGAGACCGGCCACAGCTATGGGTGTGAGCGCAGTGTTACGGCCGGTGGACTTGGAGGGGACAGGGGATAGGGAACAAGGGACAGGGGATAGGGGATAGGAGACACGGGATAGGGAATAGGCGACAGGGAGCAACGGATGGGCGGGATTTACGGATTTGGAGGTGGGAGAAGCGGTGGTGGCAGCCGGGGTGGGGTGGGAGAGTGATTGCCGATGCCTAAGCCTAAATTTCGCACCTTTACAATTGAATAGAGAGATGAAAAAGGGCCAACCTGAATGGCCGGCCGTGGCTAACAGGGTATAAAGGCAGATTAT
>JAKEFB010000103.1 GCA_022616275.1 Chloroflexota bacterium | reverse complement strand
GCGAGCGGTATTTCGTTGGCCTGCGTTTCACAGTGTTCTTGTCCTTTCGGAGGGCCATTGTACGGCAGAAACAGCAGAATTAAAAATGTAGGGGCACGATGTATCGTGCCCGTACATTGCACGATGCATCGTGCCCCTACCGGCTTTGCCACCACATTGTCTGGCCGTCGCTGACGACTTCAATGGTTCCCAGTTCGCCGGTGCGCAAGACCACGGCGCCTACGCCGGCCGCCCATTGTAGTACGCCGGGGTGAGGAGAGCTATTCGCCTCCGCCGAGATGACGATAATCTGCGGCCGGACGGCCGCCAGGAAGGGGGCGCTGCCGGCGCCGTGGTCACCGCCTTTGTACACCAGGGCGTCAAGCGGCCGGCCGCTTTGCAGCATGGCCTGTTCGGCATCTGTTCCGGCGTCGCCGGTTAACAGCAGCCTGAAACCGCCGTACACCAACCGCAAAGCGACGGAGTTGTGGCCGCTGTTCGCGGGATCGAGGGCGCCGGCCGGGTGAAGGACCTCCAGGCGCACGCCATCCCCCACCGTAATCACCTCACCGGCCAGGGCGTGGTGTACCGGCGTATTGCCAGCCACAGCGGCCGCCAGCAGAGCGGTGTAGGCCTCCGGGCCAGTGGTTGCTCCATTGGTCACGAGCTGGCCCACCTGGTAGCGGTCAAAAACGTCCGGCAGAGCGGCGACATGCTCATTGGCCGGCTGGGTAGCCAGGAGCAGGTCAATGTGGCGGTCCCAAAACGGGAGCTGGCGGCCTAACTGCTCCTTGAGGCGGCGAGCTGAAGAACCGCCGTCTACCAGGATTTGCCGGCCGCTGGGCGTCTGGATAAAGATAGCATCGCCCTGGCCTACGTCCAGGAAGGCCACGTGCAGGGCGCCGTCGGGCTGGGTCCGGCCCCAGGCCAGGGTGAGGATCGCCGCCGCCAGGCAGCCGGTGATGGCCAGCCGCTGCGCCGGGTCCTGGCGTAAGGCGGCCAGGAGTGCGGCCCGCTTTTCCGGCCGCTGCTGGATCAGCCAGGTGAGACTAAAAATAACGGCGTAAACGGCGACGATGCCGGCCGGGGAAACGGCGACGGGGGCCGTTGCTCCCGGTAGACCGGCAAAGAACTGCACCAGGCCGGTGGTGTAGGCCAGGAAAAGCCAGGCGACCCAGGCCAACGCCTGCCCGGCGGCCGGGAAGGCCAGACCGGCCAGCGTGGCCAGGCTGCCCCAGGCCATGATGGCCGGTTGAGCGGGCAAAATAAACAGGTTGGCGGCCAGGCTGACCAGTGATAGTTGGCCAAAGTAGCTGGCCATCAGCGGCAGCGTGAGCACTTGGGCGGCCAGGGTGACCAGGAGGGCGTCGGACAGCCAGCCCATTAGCCAGCCGGCCGCGGGCCCCGGCAGCCGCCGCTGTAGCCAGCTCCGGGCACTCTGGTTGAGCGGTCCGGCGTAGAACATCAGCCCCAGCGTAGCCGCAAAACTGAGTTGGAAGCCAACGTCCCACAGCAGCAGGGGGTCAAAGAGAGTCATGGCCAGGCCGGCCGTGAACAGGGAGGCCGGGGCAAAGCTGGGACGGCCTAACAGGCGATGGGCGACGACGTAGAGGCTGCCCATGACCGCCGCCCGGACCACGGACGGCCCGGCCCCGACCAGGATGGCATAAAGCGCGACCCCACCTAACGCCAGCCAGGTCGCCCAGCGCCGGCCGACCACCGGCTGGCTGGTCTTGAGCAGGGCTGCGACCAGGATGGTGATGTTAAAACCAGAGATGGCAATAATATGGGTCATGCCCGTCGTGCGGAACTGTTCGGCCAGCTCTGGCGGCAGGCCGCTATCCACACCCAGGAGAATGCCGGATAGCAGGGAAGCCTGGGGGTCGGGCAACAGGCGGCTAATGGTAGCCTGAGCGCGCCCCTTGAAGGTGTAGATCGCCTGGCGCACCGGGTTGCCCTGGTCCTCGGCCAGGGCCAGGATGCGAGGCCAGGCCACAAAGCTATAGATGCCCTGGCGGGCCAGATGGGCCCGGTAATCAAATTCCTCGGCCTCGGGGGGTTGTTCCAGCCGGCCGGTAGCCTGGAGACGAGTCCCGTAAGGTACGGCCGGCCGGCGTGGCGCCTGGATAAGGACCAACCCTTCGACGGGCCGGATAACGCCCCCGGGCAACACCAGGCTCTCGGCCGCCACCCGCAAATAAAGGGCCTGATCGCGTATGTCCGGCTCTTCGACCACCAGGCCAACGAGTGTCACTTCCTGACCGTTATAGAAGGCCACCTGGCTATCGTCTATGGCCGGCACGGCGGCCACATAGCGAACCCCACCCAGGAAGAAGAAGGCCAGGCAGGCCAGCGCCAGGCGCTGGAGCGGCTGGCGGTGAGTGGCCAGCGTGGCGGCCAGGGCCATTGCGGCGGCCAGGCCCCACAGCCATCCCGGCCGGCCGGCGGTCGCCGCCAGCCACAGGCCGAGGAACCAGGCAACGGCCAGGTAAATGATGGTCATGACCTTACAATTTTACCGTCGAGAACCATAACGCCACATTTTTACGACTATCAAAAGATAAGGAAAGGGGTTTGGCGAAAAATGTGTTGCGACAACACCAAAATGTTATAATGGAAGCAGGATGACTCTTGAAGCGGATCCTTTGCTGGAGGCAGGCACGCGCCTCCGGCGCATCCTGGTCGTAGACGATAACGAAGACATTTTGACCATCGTAAGTTTTGCCCTGGAGCAGGCCGGCTTCGAGGTCTGGACGGCCGTCTCTGGCCAGGAGGCTTTAGATCTGCTGCGCCGCCGTGGCCTGCCTCACCTGGCCATCGTGGACGTTCTGATGCCGCAGGTGGACGGCTTTGAGTTTTGCCAGCAGGTCCACGAGTTTAGCGACCTGCCGATTATTATGCTGACGGCCCTGTCCCACGAAAAAGTGGTTATCCGGGCCCTGGAAGAGTTTGCCGAAGATTACGTGGTTAAGCCGTTTCAAACGCGGGAACTGGTAGCCCGGGTTGAACGAGTGCTGCGGCGTATCGGCGACTTTGATTATACGGTGGACGCCCAGACGAGTATTGACAACCACCTCAAGATTGACTTTTCTAACCAGGAAATCACGGTGGATGGCGACACAATTTCCTTGACGCCTACAGAGACGAAAATTCTCTACATTTTACTGCGGCAGGCCGGGCGCATTGTGCCGACGGAAACGTTGTTAAGGCGGTTGTGGCCGTTGGAAAGGGTGCCGGAAGAGCGGCTGCGGGTCCACGTTTCCCGCTTGCGGCGCAAAATCACCCGGCCGCCCACCGTTCATGAGTACATTGTATCGGAACGGGGTACAGGCTACCGTTTTCGGGTGGGGGGAAGCCTTTCTTAGGAGACGACGGACGCGTTTCCAGGCTTCGCCCTGGAAACGCGTCCGTCGTCCAATAATCCATGACAACGAAACGCATCCTGGTCCTTGACGACAACTCCCACATCCTGTTGATCGTCCGGCGGGCCCTGGAACTGGCCGGGTTCGAAGTGGCCACGGCCGAAAGCGGCGAAGAAGCCCTGGCCTTGATTGCCCACGAGGGGCTGCCGCACCTGGCCGTGGTGGACATTTACATGGAGGGCATCACCGGCCTGGAGTTTTGCGAGCGGGTGCAGCAATATAGCGACCTGCCGGTGATTATGCTGACGGCCGTCGAAGACGAGGACACGGTCGTTCAGGCCATTGAACAGTACGCCGAAGATTATATGACCAAGCCGTTTAGTCCCGGCGAACTGGTGGCCCGGGTCCAGCGGGTGTTGAACCGGCTGGGCGGCTTTCACTACCCGGTGGCGCCTCT
>JAKEFB010000102.1 GCA_022616275.1 Chloroflexota bacterium | reverse complement strand
GTATGAATTGTATATAATGTAACTATCCAGGAGCTAGCCCAGGGGATAGCCTCCCAATTGGATTTTAAAATCTCAGTCGTGCCAGTCATCGTCGCCACTTTAGTAAGGACTTGAGTTTAGATACCTGAGTAGAGTTAGGGTGCCAGCCACCCAACTTATTCTCTAGCTCGCGATTGCGGCGCAATCGTCGCGCTCTAAACTCCGGTCAGGGAGTGAGAAGTTCATGAACCGCATACCATCGTGGAAAAAGTGGGCCAGCCTTTGCCTGCTGGCCGTCTTGCTGCTGGTTGGCTGTGGCCAGGACGCCACGCCGACGCCGGTAGCCGAAGTCGTACCGAGCAGTACACCGGAGCCAACCGAGACACCGCTCCCGCCAACCGAGACACCGGTCCCACCGACCGACACGCCGGAACCAACGGATACGCCGGCGCCGACGGACACGCCGGAACCGACCGCCACCCCCTCGCCGACGCCCGCCCCGGCCGTGGTCGTCGCCGTGACGGACCGCCAGAGCGGCGAGCCGATTGAAGGGGCCACGGTGCGCCTGCTCCTGGCAAGCGCCGACTTTGACGCCGAACAGACCAGCGACGCCGGCGGCCAGGCGACCTTCACCGAGCTAGATACAACCCAGTCCGGCTATACTGTCACCGTCAGCGCGCCGGGTTACCAGGACGCTTCGGCCGAAGTTGGCGAGATTGAGGGCGAGGTCGTCGTGGAAGTAGCCCTGGAACCGGGCGTCTTTGCCGAAGTCACCGAAAATTCGGCCAACCTGCGCAGCGGGCCGGGCACAGCTTACCCGGTCGTCGAGACGGCCGCCGAGGGGGACATCTTCGAGGTTACCGGCAAGAACGAGGCCGGCGACTGGTACCAGGTTGAGCTGGAAGACGGGACGGCGGCCTGGCTGGCCGCCAGCGTCGTCACCCTGACCGGCGACGGCGAAAGTGTGGCCGTGGTCGAAGCCCCGCCCGTTCCTGCCCCGGTGGCAACCCCGGTAGCCGGCGGAGGCGGCGACGATGAGCCGCCGGTGGCGGGCGGCTTTGACGGCGCGACCTTCCGCGACTACATGGTTGACCTGCGGTTTTACCTGGAGCAATTGGGCGGCCTGCTCGACCGGCTGTACAACGGCTCGGCCGAGAGCTGCGGCGAGTTTGCCGAGTATTACTTCCTGATCGCGATCATTAAGGCGGCCAGCACCTACGACTCGGTGCCGCCCGAATGGACGGGCATTTACAACGAGCACCATTGGGCGGCGCAACACGCGCTGAACACCAACGAAGCGATCCTCTCTCTATGCGCCAACGGCGGCGGGGTGATCAGCAACCTGAATTATGGCGCGGCCCGGACCGGGATTAACGAGAGTCTGGACCGCCTCATCCCGGCCATCGCCGCCGCCAACGCTTTATTAGGGCAATAAGGTTAAACGTGAATGGCACGAATGACGCGAATAAATTAAAGAAAAATTCGCGTCATTCGCGCATTCGCTTTATTCGTGATTCAAGTTTGACAGCCACCCGGCGGTCTGTTAGAATTCCGGGCGCTAACGGCCCATTCGTCTAGCGGCCCAGGACGCGGCCCTCTCAAGGCCGAAACACGGGTTCGAGTCCCGTATGGGCCACAGAGGCTTCGCTCAATACCGGCGAAGCCTTTTTTCTTTGGTAAAATTGGAACCCGAATGAGTGCCCAGGCTATTGATCACGGCCGCTACCGGCAGATTTTGCGTTTCTTTGCCGGGGTCGTCGCCCACCTCGTCTGGTGGGACGTCCTGGTAGTGCGCCTGCCGCTGGCCAGGGGCTGGGTGCGGCGGAGCCGGCCGGCGCGGCTGCGGCGCATCTCCCGCCGTTTCCGTGAGCTGGCCGTGCGCATGGGCGGGGTGCTGATCAAGCTGGGCCAGTTCCTGAGCGCCCGGGTGGACGTGCTGCCCCCGGAAATTACCGAAGAGCTGGCCGGGCTGCAGGACGAAGTGCCGCCGGTCCCGCCGGAGCAAATCCAGGCCGTTCTGGCGGCCGAGTTTGACGACGTAACTACCCATTTTGCCGACTTTGAACGAACGCCCCTGGCCGCGGCCTCGCTGGGGCAGGCCCATTGCGCCAGATTGTGGCCGGAGAGAGAAACCGGCCACAGGCGCGGCCCGGCCGTCGTCGTCAAGGTCCAGCGGCCAAACATCGAGCACATCGTCCGCACCGACCTGGCCGCGCTGCGCGTCGTCGCCCGCTGGGCCATGCGCTACCCGCCCATTCGCCGCCGGGCCAACGTCCCGGCCCTGATGGACGAGTTTGCCGCCACCTTATGGGAGGAACTGGACTACGAGGCCGAAGCCCAGAACGCCGTTCGTTTTGCCCAGATGTTTGCCGGCGACCGGGGCATTAAAGTTCCGGCCGTCTACCGCCAGCACTCCACCGGCCGGGTGCTGGTGCTGGAGGACGTCGGCGGCATCAAGATTACCGACGTGGAGGCCATGGCCGGGGCCGGGGTTGACCGCAAGCAGGTGGCCACCCGCCTGATGGACGCCTACTTCCGCCAGATTTTCAAGGAAGGCTTCTTCCACGCCGACCCCCACCCCGGCAACCTCTTCGTCCTGCCGGACGGAACGGGCGGAGACGGAGGGCGGCCGTTCCGGCTGGCCTTCGTGGACTTCGGCATGGTCGGGCACGTGGAAACCCTGATGGGCGAAAATTTGCGCCAGATGCTGGTCAGTATCACCCAGCGCGACGCCCGTGGCCTGACCGAGGCCTATAACAACCTGGGCTTCTTCCTGCCCGGCGCCGACCTGGAGCGCATTGCCGAGGCACAGGGCCGGCTGCTGGACCAGTTGTGGGGGCGCAACCTGCTGGAATTGACCCAGCCGGACCCGCGCGAAGTGCAGGAAATGGGTCGGGAGTTCCGCGACATTCTTTATGAATTTCCTTTCCAGGTGCCGCAGGACTTCATTTACCTGGGCCGGACGCTGGGGATGCTCTCTGGCCTGTCCACGTTGCTGGACCCGACGATGAATCCCTGGCGGCAGATTGAGCGCTACGGCCGGGAGATTATCGGCCAGCAGGAGACGCGCGACTTTAGCTGGGAGCTGCTGCTGGAGTGGTTGCGGCCGCTCGTCGCCTTGCCGGCCCAGGCCCAGCGCGTCCTGGCCGCGGCCGAGGCGGGCAAGCTGCGGGTGCAGACCACGCCGGACCGCGCCCTGCTGCGCCGGCTGGACCGGCTGGAAAAGCGGGCCGGCCGGCTCAACTGGAGCGTCCTGGCCGCCGGGCTGCTCCTGTCCGGGACACTGCTGTACCTGGGCGAACAAACAGCCCTGGGGATTGCCGGTTGGGTAGCGGCCGGCCTGTTCTTCCTACTGTCGTTGTGGGGCAGGGAGTGATGAGTGATGGGTGCGGTTAGCCTGGCCAATCGCAAGGACTGAGGACTGGAGCCTGCACTGAGGTTGCTTAAGTGACTGGGGACTGAGTTAGGGGTACAGAGAGGATAATGAGGCGCATTACTGTGCAGGAGGTAACGCAGGCCAATTGGCGTGATACGCTTCGGCTGGCTGCACATCCAGAGCGGCAACGATTCCTTGCTGAGTACACTCCAGTTGCAGCGATTGCACTTGCGAAAGCTTACATTCGCCCCGGTGGGATGCTCTGGCGTCCCTACGCAATCTATGCCGATGATACAATGATTGGTTTTATTGAGTTGGCCTGTTTCCCTGAAAGTCGCGACCAATATTGGATTTATCACTTCTTCATTGATCATCGTCAACAAGGAAAGGGCTATGGTAAGATTGCCTTGCAGGCGTTTATCCAGTTAGTTAAAGAAACGCACCCACATTGTGAACAGGTATGCCTGGCCGTACATCCTGAGAATACGCGCGCTCAACATCTCTACACCAGTCTCGGGTTTCAGCAAACCGGCGAAAAGCTGTACGACGAACCTATATTCAGAATTGCCCTATGAAACTGACCTGTTGCGCGATTTTTATTACTTTGTTTCTCCTCATTAGTTGTCGAACGACATCCGCGCCAACGCCGACTCCGACCCAACCAGCCACGCCGGCGGCCGTGCCCCCAACCCTGGGCGCGGGTTTTCGCTTCTCCACTTACGGCCCGTTCTACGACCCCGGCCCGGCCTATTGGGCCAGCGTCGGCTGGCAGATGGCCGGCAAATTCCCCGGCGCCAGCCCCCAGGCCATCTGGATCGTCGGCAACTACGGCATAGCCGGCCCCGTTTTCACCTTTCCCGGCACGCACGAAGATTTCAACATCCACTTCTCGTCCAAAGACAACAACGAAGAGGCCCTGACCCTCTTCGACCAGATCGGCCTCCAGGTCTGGCTGCAAGTCGAGCCGGGCAACGAAGTGCCGGTTGAAGAGTTGATCCACATCATGCTCAACCAGTACGGCCACCACCCCTCTGTCATGGGCGTCGGCATAGACGTGGAGTGGTTCCACTCCGACGGCGACCCTGGCGGGCGGGCTGTGACCGACGAGGAAGCCACGGCCTGGCTGGCGGCCGCCCGCTCGCACAACCCCGCCTACCGGCTCTTCCTCAAGCATTGGGAGCAGGAGAAGATGCCGCCCACCGTCCGGGAGGGCATCCTGTTCGTGGACGACGAGCAGCAATTTGACTCGTTGGACGACATGGTGGCCGGCTTTGCCGCCTGGGGCCGGGCCTTTGCCCCGGCGCCGGTGGCCTTTCAATACGGCTACACCGGCGACCAGAAGTGGTGGAAAGAATTGCCGGACCCACCGGCCGACATCGGCCGGGGCAGCCGGGCCTGGTAAATAAACAGCCCCACGATCACCCCAACAGACAGCCAGCCTACGGCCGGGCCGATGCCCGGCAACAGCCCAAAGGCGATGCCGGCGTTGTACGTTTCCTGCAACGTCAGGAAAGGGCCAAGCGTTATGGTATGGTTGCCGGCCAGGGCTTCGGCCGCCCACCACTTGGACAGGCGGTCCAAAATAAAGGCCAGCAGGATAATGAGGTAAGGCCACACCGGCCGCCGCGTCCGGCCCTGATTATGATTCGTCGTCGTTTCGGCCAAGCAGGCTCCGCAGTTGCTCCAGGAAACCCGGCAGTGGTCCCAGCGCCAGCTTTTCCCGCAACTCGCCAAAGGACGGCTCGACCAGCTTGTCGCCATCCGGGAAAAGCAATGTCGGCACGCTGGCGTGGCCGTCGTTCAGGGCCACCAGCTCCTCCTGTGCTTCCGGGTTGCCGCTGATGTTGATCACCCGGACCGGGACCTGGTGTTCTTCCAGGAAACGCTCCACCGCCGTCGCCTGGGCGCACCAGTCAGACGTATAGAGAATAATTTCCTCAGAGTTCTCCTCGCTCATAAAACGCCAGGACGACCAGAGATGGCCACAGATAAACCCAAATTCTTTGCGTGAACTTTGGCAGGCCAAAGTCTGCGTCTTTGCGTCAAACCCTTTGCGTCAAGCCCCTTCATACTCAGCCTGGGTAATATACTGGCCGCCCTCTATCTCGGCCTGGGTCATCTGGTAATGGCTGTCAAAGTGGGCCTCGGTCGGTATCGGCCGGAAACAGCGGTTGTCAACGATCGTCTTGTGCCAGACGTAGCCGCCCTCGGCCAGGTTCAAATCGTGCTGCTTATGGATGCGCAGCCGCACCTTGTCGCCGCAGTTGTTGCACTGGACGTAAACAAAAAAACCCTCGTTATCGCCCTGGTTGGCTGGGGTTGTTCCCCCACCGCCAAAAAGCCGTCGAAAAATTCCCATCTCGAATCTCCAATCTCCCCACTACAACACCGCCACGGCCGCCGCCAACCCTTGCCGCCAGGCCGGCCGGTCAAATTCGGCCCACAATCCCAGGAAGCCTTCTTTCAACTCGCTTATCTCCCCTTCTTTAGCCGCCCGGTAGAGGGCCACGGCCGGGGCCGCCTCTGCCTCTGGGGTCTGGGCCAGGAATTCCAGGGCCACGCGGGCGTCGTTCAGCTCGCCCAGGCACTCCTGCATTTGTTTCATGGTGGCGATGTGGTGCAGGATTCCCAGCCCTAACACCGGCTCAAAGAACTCCAGCGTGTAGCGGAGCTTTTTGCCCTGCACCCGCAGGGCGTGCCACTGGGTTAGAGAAGCCCCGGCCAGGCGGCCCTCGTAGGCCCGCACCGGGGCCAGTTGCTGGTAAATAAAGGCCGGGGCCAGGTGGCGCACTTTCACCGGCGTATAAGGATCCTGAGCCGCCAATACACCCTCGCCCGGCGAGCCGGTGAAGCGGTCAAAATCGGCCAGCAAGGCCTGGTGTTTGCCCCTGGCCAGGTAAGCCTGTACTTCCTCGTCGGCCGCCGCTTTGTGCTCCTGCCAGGTTTCTTGCAGCGCCGCCAGCGCCGTCCGCTCCCCGGCCGAAAACGAGCCGGCCTCCCTAAATTGGGCCAGCTTAAGCAGAAACACTTCCAGGTCGCGGGAGCGGCCGAGCCGGCGCATAAATTTACGGAACTTCCGGCGGTAACCATCCAGCAGGCCCACCTCAAAAAACGGGGCAAAGAGCTGCAGGGCAGTGCGCAGCCGGCGAATGGCCTTGCGCGATTCGTGGACCGCCTCGGCCTGGACCCCCTCCTGCAGGCCGCCTGCTTGCAGGCCACTCTCGTGGAGCAGGATTTCCTGGAGGATACCGGCCATGATTTGCCGGCCGGCCTCGGCCATCAGGTCGTCGGGGGAGAAAGGGGGTAGGGGGCGCAATACCGAGTCCGGGAAGAGCGCCAGCCGCTGGCGCTTGAAGGCCCGCACCCACTGGCGGGCCTGGTTGATGGACACCCCCACCTGGCCGGCGGCCGTTTCCGGCGCCAGGCCGCTGTCGCTCAACAACAAGAGGCGCACCCGCCGCAGGTAGGCTGTCCCTGGCGGGTTGCGCTCGACAAACATTTGCAGCAACGTGCGTTCTTCTGGCGTTAACACAGGCTGATTATAGCAGAGGGGCGTTATCGTTGGTATGTCTGTTGAACCGTGTTAAACTATCCACGTCAGGTCACAAAAACCCCCTATTGGCATACCTATCATACGAGGAGGTAACATGAAAAAAGCTAACCACCGTTCCCGCTGGACAGGAGTCCTGCTAATGGCCACCCTGCTGCTGGCCCTGGCCCTTGGCGCTTTGGTCGCCTCTGCCCAGGAAACCCTCGGCGCCCAGGCCCCTTCCGGCATCTATCGCGGCGTCAGCACCGCCGTCCAGTTCGACGTCTCGCCCCCCTTGCGGGACATCTCCCCCGTTCCGGTTCCCCCCGGCGCCGCCGAGATCCCCGAGCTGCCCAGCGGCCTGGAAGGCCCCCTCGGCCCGCAGGACGTGGACCCACTCGTCCAAAGTTTCATCGGCAGCGGCCTCATTCCCACGCCAACCGTTAGCTTTGACGGGCCGAGCAACATCGCCGGCGTCTCGCCGCCCGACCCGGTCGGCGACGTCGGCCCCAACCACTACGTCGCCATGAGCAACCTGTACTTCCAAATCTATGACAAGACAGGCGTCTCCGTCTTCGGGCCGGCGGCCAACAACACCTTGTGGGCCGGCTTCGGCGGGGCCTGCCAGGTCCAGAATTCCGGCGACCCCATCGTCCTCTACGACCAGTTGGCCGACCGCTGGCTGCTGACCCAGTTCACCTCGGGCGCGCCCTACTTCAACTGCGTCGCCCTGTCCGTCAGCGGCGACCCGACCGGGTCGTATTACCGCTACGCCTTCAGCACCGGCGCCAACTTCCCCGATTATCCCAAGTACGGCGTCTGGCCTGACGCCTACTACATCAGCACCCGCGAGTTTCTCGGCGGCTCTTTTGTCGCCATGGGCGCTTACGCCCTGAATCGAGATCAAATGCTGGCCGG
>JAKEFB010000101.1 GCA_022616275.1 Chloroflexota bacterium | reverse complement strand
TCACCTGTTTAGACCAAACAGGGCGATGATCTCGGCGACCTGGCCGACATGCTCTTTGCCGTGGTCAACGAAGTATTGGACCGGTTCGGGCGAGGGCGCGCCGGCCGCTTCTACGGCCTGCCGGGTGATGTGCCAGAGGTGCCAGCGGAAGCTGGCTTTATTTTGCCGAGGCAGGCGTTCCCAGCGGTCTGGGCCGAGGCGCTCGGCGTACCAGCGCATGTCGCCGGCCACGGCGTAGAGCCGACGGATGTCGTCCTCACCGGGCTGTTCGCGCTCGACCAGTTTGTGGTAGGCCGCCTGGAGGAGATCCAGCATTTCAGGGACGGCCGGGCGTGGTGGCGGGTCAATGATTTTGGTGACGCGGCCGAGAATGTCACGGCCGTGCGCCCAGCCGTTGATTTTGCCAAGGCTGTTGGCGATGAGGAACTGGTCGCCCTGGATTTCCTTGACCAGGTGGAGAATATGGCTGCCGTTGCGCCATCTGACGAAGACGATGTCGCCGGTCTGGACTTCGCAAAAATCGGTGACAGGGGAGAGGGTCAGCACCTGGCCGTGTTTCAAAGCGGCGCGCATCGAAGCCAGGTCGCCGTCTTCAGGCAGGGTGATTTCGAACGGGCGGCCTTCGGCCAGTGCGTCGAGAAGGGGGTCTTTACGTTTTTTGGCCATTGGCGCTATTTAAGCATCGAGCCCGGGCCGGCCCAGCAAGCCCAAGATCAACGATAGTTCGGCCCGGTGGTGGATCTCGTGCTCGATGAGGTGGCCGATCATCTCGATCTGGCGGTAGGTAGCGCCCCAGGGGGTGTGAATGATCCGGCCGAGGCCGGCTTCGTCGAGGGATTGCAGATAGGCCATTATCGGGGTATGAACGGCCTCGAGGAGCGATTTAATCGAGGTGATCGTCGGGTAATCCTGGGGGTTGTAGGCCGGCGGAAAGTCGTCGAGCGTCTGGACAATGCCGTAGTTAAACTCGCCGTTCTCTTCCTGGGCGATGTGGAGCAGGAGGTCGTGGGCGGACCAGGAAGTGGGAAACGGCCGGTAGGCCAGATCCTCGTCGCCGA
Source organism: Chloroflexota bacterium (assembly GCA_022616275.1). Classification (GTDB taxonomy): domain Bacteria; phylum Chloroflexota; class Anaerolineae; order Promineifilales; family Promineifilaceae. The sequence goes on along the minus strand of JAKEFB010000101.1, from coordinate 2,095 downwards.
ACTTATCCATCGTTTCCAGGGGAGCGGCGCGAACGCTGGCCCAGTGGGAGAGCAGATATTCCAGATCCATTATTATGAAGTCCTTTAACCTACTTGAGCAGTATATTACCTCATTGCTATAATTAGAACATGAGTTTTGTTGTTTCACCTAAGATACAGGAAATCCTGGATAACCTGCCAACGAAACCGGGCGTTTACCTGCACAAGGACGCCGAGGGCAAGGTCATTTACGTGGGCAAGGCCATCAACCTGCGTAGCAGGGTGCGCTCTTATTTCCAGCAGAACGTAGACTCGTTCAAGACCCACCACCTGCGGCAGCGGATCGCCGACATCGAGATCATCACGACCACTTCCGAGCTGGAAGCGCTGCTGCTGGAAATGACGCTGATCAAGAAGCACCGGCCGCACTATAACGTCCGGCTGAAGGATGACAAGCGTTACCCATACATTAAGGTCCATTGGGCCGATCCGTTTCCCAAGGTGACCGTCACCCGGCGGATGGACAAGGACGGCTCGCGCTATTTCGGCCCGTATACTTCCGTCTGGGCTGTCCACCAAACGCTGGATATGCTGCGCAAGATTTTCCCCTACCTGACCTGTGACCGGATTATCACCGGCCAGGACGAACGAGCGTGTCTGTACTTTGACATCAAGCTGTGCAACGCGCCGTGTATCGGCAACGTCAACCAGGAGCAGTACCGGGCGATGATCCAGCAGTTGATGGATTTCCTCAACGGCCGGACGGACGAGATTACCCGGCAGGTGGAACGGAAGATGGTGGCTGCGGCCGAAGATCTGGACTTCGAGCAGGCGGCCATGTACCGCGACCAGCTCAAGGCGATTGACAAGGTGGTGGCCAAACAGAAGGTCATCAGCACGGCCAGCACCGACCAGGACGTGGTGGCTTTTGCCCGCGAGCAGGGAGATGCCTGCGTCCAGGTCTTTTTCATCCGCCATGGGAAGTTGATCGGCCGGGAATATTTTCTGCTGGAAGGGACAGAGGGAGAGAGCGACGAATCAGTTCTGCGGGAGTTCCTGACCCAGTTTTACGACGAAGCGGCGCATATCCCCAAGGAAGTGTTGCTGCCTAACGAGGTGGAGGAGGCGCGGATTATCGAGCAATGGCTGCGGGAGAAGCGCAGCACGAAGGTGACGATTGAGGTGCCCCGGCGGGGTAAGAAGCGCGAGCTGGTGGAGATGGCGGCCACGAACGCGGCCGATACGCTGGCCACGCTGCGCCAACAGTGGGCGGCCGACCGCTCTAAGCACGTGGAGGCGATGGGCGAGTTGCAGGAGGCGCTGGGGCTGGAGCGACCGCCGGCCCGGATTGAGTGTTACGACATCAGCCACACCCAGGGGGCGCAGACGGTCGGCTCAATGGTTGTTTTTGTCCAGGGCGTGCCGCGCAAGAGCGACTACCGGCGCTTTAACGTCCAGACGGTGGGTAACGACGACTACGGGGCAATGAAGGAAGTGCTGACCCGCCGCTTCCAGCGCTACGCCGACAGTCAGGCCGGGGAGCTGCACGATCCCAGCCAGATCGGCAAGCTGCGCAAGGACACGGCCTGGGCCATTTTGCCGGATTTGCTGATCGTGGACGGCGGGCGGGGGCAACTGGCGATGGCGGCCGAGGTGCTGCGGCAGTTTGGCTTAACGGAGGAAGTGCCTCTGGCGGCGCTGGCCAAGCAGGAGGAAGAGATCTTTGTCCCGGGGCGGCCGGGGCCGATTCTCTTGCCGCGCCGCGCCGAGGCGTTATACCTGGTGCAGCGGGTGCGCGACGAGGCCCACCGCTTTGCCAACGAGGGGCACCGCCAGCGGCGGACGAAGGTGGGCGTAGCTTCGATCCTGGACGACATCCCTGGCGTCGGCCCCAAGCGGCGCAAGGTATTACTGGATCAGTTTGGCTCGCTGGAAGGCATCCGCGAGGCGACGGTGGAGGAAATTGCTTCCGTCCCCGGCATTCCTTACGAGGTCGCCCAGTCAGTGAAAGCGCACTTGGCTTAAAAACAAACCGAGCCGCTTTTACTGTGGTGAGGCCGGTACGAGAAATTACTGGCGTAAACCAGCCTGGATGAGTTGTTGGTGAAGCCAGGTG
>JAKEFB010000100.1 GCA_022616275.1 Chloroflexota bacterium | reverse complement strand
ATGGCGGCTAGAAAGACAAGCGCCACCAAAACCAACCCGGCTTTACGACTGGAAACTACCATTATATTTGCCTCCTGATACTGGTAGAGAGAATGTATAATGGTATTGTGCGGATTGGCCATGAGTAACACAATCGGAAAGAAGTCCTACATAGCTGTCACTAACAGCCGCCAGCGACTAAGTTGGGATAGCCCCTGGTGTAATTATTCACATTGAGATTTGTGTCTCTCACCTGCCACCGATAGCAGGCTCCATCGGGGTCGTTAAATTCAATTCGGGCTCCTTCAGGTATGAACTGGAGCGTTATGAAAGAGCCAGGGATATTGTTAATGTTCTGTACCCTGGCTCTTGCGATCGTAGCGCCATCACCTGGTTTGCAAACGACAAGATAATTGCCACTGGGCTGAAGCTCGGGTTCGGAACACTTGGGGACAGGAGCTAGGCTGTTCGCTCGCACCACCCCCACGCCAACCACCCCCAGGGCAATGACAGCCAATAAGACCGACGCCAAAAGAACAAACTTTACTTTGCGACTGGAAACTACCATTATATTTTCCTCCTGATACTGGTAGAGAGACTGTATATCGTATTATGCAGCTTGGCCATGAGTGTCACAATCGGAAAGAAGTCCTACTCTGATGTTCTAAAAACCAATAAGAACAGACCAGTACGCCAGAAAACAGTTGAGGCGACAGTGTTAACTGTCGCCTCAACATAAACGTTCAGCTATAAACGCTCACGAGGCAGAAACAGTTTAACCTCGTGCTGGTACTTTGTTAACAAGCAACCTACTGCTTGAGCCGAACACCGTTGCTTTGTTTTTCTACGCTGGAAGTTTTCTGGACAGCAGTTTGCTGCTTGTGTAAGCCCTTCCAACCGTTCTTGGAGTCGCCTTTTTGGTAATAGTGGTAATAACGGCCGTAATAGTAATCAGGATTAGCCCGAGACTTGATACTGTTTAGCACGACGCCAACCACCCTGGCGTTGACCCGCCCCAACTGCTCGACCATGCCGGTGGCAATCGCTTTGCGGGTTTTGGCGTAACGGACGACGACCAACACGCCGCTGACCTTGGCGGCCAGAACCGGCGCGTCGGCCACAACCACGGGTGGGCCATCAATGATGATCACGTCAGCCACTTTGGCCATCTGCTCCAGGATCTGCGACATCTTGGCGCTGCGCAACAATTCAACCGGGTTGGGCGGGATAGGACCACTGGGCAGAATGGCGATGTACTCATCGGGGCTTTTATGCAGCGCATCGCGCAGGTTCACCTGATCAATCAGGACACTCGTCAGCCCAACGTTGTTGGGAATGTCGAAATATTGGTGTAGCGTCGGCCGGCGCAGGTCGGCATCCACAATGAGCACGTGTTGCCCGGCCTGGGCCATCACCGCCGCCAGATTGACCGCGACCGCGGTCTTGCCCTCGGACGGGTTAGCGCTGGTGACCAGCAAGCTTTTGAGCGGCTGGTCTACTTTAGCAAACTCCAGGTTGGTCCGCAGCGAGCGCAACGACTCGGTGACCGGGGAACGTGGGTGCAGCGCGGCGTGGACCTCCTGTTTTTTGAACGCGCCACGATCATACATAATCCGGCCCAGGACCGGCGCGCCAAAGAGATGGTTAATCTCTTCACCCGACTTTAGAGAATCGTCCAGGTACTCGACGACAAAGGCGATCAAGCCGGCCAGGAGCAGCCCGGCGCTGGCGGCAAAGATGGTATTGGCCACCGGCTGGGGACGCAAAGGGGCCCCAGGAGCTACGGCGGGGTCTACCTGGACCACGCTGGGCGTGGCACTGAGGTTGGTCATACGGGCCAGCTCGTAGTCGCTGAGCAGGTCGGAATAAAGTTGCCGGTACAGCTCCAGCTCAGTCTGGGCCTGGTTGAGGCGTATACTATCGTCCGTATTTTGCCCTGGTTCAAATCGGCCCAGGACAGTCAGGTCAAAGTGGGCCTGGCGAAACCTGGCCAGGTCCGACTCTAGCTTGGCCAGTTGGCTGCGCTTGCCTTCCAGGGTTGTTTCTTGTTCCAGGGTCAATGGGGGTGTTTCCGGTTCCCCCTCTACTTCCTCACCCTCAGCGCCTTCACTGGCCGCGGCCGCCAGATTGGCTTCGTTATATTGGACCGTCAGGTTCAAAATTTCTCGCTGTAGATTGTCAATGTCTGTTTCCAGTGAGGCAATCTGGCTGGATAAATCCTCCTGTTTTTGTTCTCGCGTCAACTGGTAGATGCTGGCAATTTCTTCTTCCAGGTCCTCCATCTGGACCTTCACTTCGTCAATTTGCGTCTTGAGACCACTGGCCGAGGAAATGACCCGGTTGGACTGCAACGTGTCATTTTGTTCGATCAACACCGTTACCAACACATTGACCGTTTCAGCCGCCCGCTGCGGGTCGTCGCTTTCGTAGGTGACTTCAAACAACTTTGTATTGGGGATCGCCCGAACGTTTATTTTCGCCGGATTAACCGAATAACCCAGGCGCTCGGAGGCGAGGCTGGAGGTAGACCTGGTCAACAGTAACTGGGTGTACGTGCCGACCAATTCCTGGAGACTTCGCCGGCTGGCTGTTTCGTCCAATTCGTTGAGATCGCCGGTAATCAAGACCCTGGTCGAGGCACGGTAGGCAGGCGTCTGGTAGTGGCTAATCAGGTAGCCAGCCCCAGCCCCAAGCAAGGCGCCCAGGCCCAGGAGCCAGGCCCAGCGCCGTAAAAATACTAGAAGAAGCTTTAGTTCCATAACAATATCCGTCCCGATACAACCCGATTTTTGACTAGCGAGGCCAACGTTTGGGAGATAACAGTTCTGGTAGGAATAGACCAAACCACACGCCGAGTCCCCAACTGAGATGCAGACAGACAAATATTATCGGCGTAATGGGCAAATATTTCAAGCACTCTTTTTTAGCACAGGTAGCCGCTGTGCCCAGCAACAAAAACAGCAAGTAAAGTGCGCCAGTCATGAACAAGGAAGGCAGTCCAAGCGGGCTGCCGGCGAGGGCCAGGATAATGGTGGCCGCCAGGGCTAAAACGAAAAGGGGAGGAACGGCGTGGCGCCACTTGAGGGAGCTGGCGCTTTCCCGTAAAAATTTACCTTTCCAGAAGCCGTATTGAAAATACTGGCGCCACAGCTTTTGCAGGCTGCCGCGCACAAAATAGTGAGAACGGATGTACGGCGAAAGAAAGATGCTACCGCCGCCCTGGCGAATGCGGTAGTCCAGCTCATAGTCCTGATGGCGGACGAAATGTTCGTTGAAAAGGCCTACTTTAAACAACGTCCCCTTGCGATAAGCGCCCATATGGGTGGTTTCGACGAATCGTTCGCGAAAGTAGCGGGAAGTGCGGTAAACGGAGTTGCCAATGCCAAAGGGCGAGCTGGAAGCCAGGGCAATCGCTTCGGCGGTGTAGCCGGCGCCAACAGCCATCATCGGCCCCCCCACGCCGTCAGCGCCGCTCTGCTCCAGGGCGGCCACACATTGCCGCACGTAATCCTGTTCGATGATGGTATGAGCGTCTACCCGGACGATGACGTCTCCCCTGGCCTCGCGGATGGCCGTATTAAGCCCGGTGGAGACTATCCGGCCTGGGTTGTTGATCACGGTAAGGTATGGGCCGGTCCTCCAGCCGTTGGCTTCAGCCTGTTGCCGGACATATCGTTGAATAATCTCCTGGGTACCGTCCGTAGACATCCCGTCGGCAAGGATCACTTCTAACTTGTCTTGTGGATAATCCTGAGCCAGGACAGCGTCCAAAACGCTGCCAATATAAGTTGCCTCATTGAGTACAGGTATCGTAATCGTAACAGTAGGTAATTCTGTCATAATACACGAACCCTCGCCAAGACTCGTCCTGAAAAGATAGTTCGATAGTAGGAGCACGAACTATCGTATCCTTACACACGGAGTCTGACGCCAGACCTGGGATCTATTGGGTTTAAGAAGAGACTCTGGCCACGAGCCGTATGCCCGTGCCGCTCAACTCTTCGGGGGAAAAGTGAGCAAAGGCACGATCTATAGCTAGACTGGTTAACTGAGCTAAGGCTTTCTGGTTGAGATCGGTGGTCCAGTAAACAATTTCAAACCCATGTTCCTGGACAAGCTGGTAATAAAAAGGCGCACGCAACCGGTTCTGGTAGAACAAAGTAGAATTATAGCACTCAAACTCGTTTTGGGAAAATTGCAGGAAGTTCAAAACCGGTATGGATGGATCGCCGTGGGAGAAGTGATCGCTGGGATCAATCTGGTGCAGCATATAACCACCCGGCCGCAAAATGCGGCCGGCTTCGTCAAAGAGGCGCTGAAGCTCTCGGAGAGGAACGTGCTCCAATACGGTATTAGAATAAACGACGTCTGTGCTGGCTGCCGGCAGGCCGGTGGCGGCCGTGTCTCCTGGGGCGTGGTACTTTACCTGGCAGGTCTGTAAAATCTCTGGCCCACTGGCTTTCCTGGCTACCAGGTCGGACAGAACACGTTGCCGCTCAGGCTGCACCGCGCCGCCCGGCCACTGCGCCAGCAAGCTATTGCTGTCGCCAGTCATAGCCGCCAGTTGCCGGGCACTCTTGACGACCAGTGAGTGGCGCAGCAACCGGGAAACGTCGAACGTTTCGCACCGTTCCTGCCCGTAGAGCCAGAAAAGCAGGGGCACGACCGGAGCCCAACCTGTGCCGAGTTCGACCGTGGCCCTTCCGGCGATAGTTTCTCCTGCTTCCTGAAAGGCGCCCATCAGGGCCAATCCCTGGCGAACTTTGCCATCTACAGTGAAACCGCGTAGCCCGCCGCCAAGTCGCTGGCCCAGGTAGTACACCTGCTGTCCGGCCGGCAGTTGGGCGAGGGTACGCTGGATGAGAGCCTTGGTAGTCCACTTCATCGTCGTCTGTTTATGCGTTGGTTGTTTCCGGCGCTTCAGCCGGGGCCGGCAGTTCCTGGGCGGCCGGCTGCTCCTGAGTGAATTGGACCAACGCCCCCAGCCCAAACAAGACGGCCGGAGCCGCCAATCGCATAGCCACGTGCAGCGTCGTTGCGAACGACCAGGCCAGAAAAGTGACAGCAAAAATCTTCATTGTCGGAGGGGCCGGCCGCAGAATTCGCCGGGCCATCAACCACAACCAGATCAGCAGGGCTAACAGACCCGGCAGTCCATGCTCCGCCAGCATCCGGGTGGCTTCGGTGTGCGGCTGGGTGATTCGGAAGACTTCGGCATGAGCATACACTGACTCCCCCAGTCCCACCCCCTGCATTGGATTTTCCTGGAAAAGTTCCAGGTCCTGAAAGGCGATCGCATCCCGGCCGGTCGTGTCCGAGTCTTGCAGGCGCTGAAAAAAGACGCCATTCGAAAAGGTGTTTAGCATGGGGAAGACCAGGTAGACGTTGACCAGTAAGACGATGGGAATACCCAGCAACAAGATCACCCGCTGGCGGTGGTCTCGCAGCAAATAAAAGCTAAAGATGGTAATGGCGCCCAATGCCGTGAAGAATCCACCCCGGGCAAAGGTAAAGGCGCTTTGGGCCAGCAGATCGATGGTGCAGCCGATCATAAAGAACTGCAAAAAGCGGTGACCTCTCAAGAGAGCAGCCAGGGTCAAGGCAATGACAGCGCCCAGGCCCATGATGGCCGATATCTGGTTGCCACCATCACCGCCGGAGGTAATCGGGTTGGTGCCGCCGGTAAAAACAATTTCCTCGGTCGTAATGGTCGAAAAAGCAGCAATGGCCGCCACCCCAAGGATGGGAGCCAGTGTAGACAGTAAGAAGCCCCGCAACTGGCTCTGGTCTATTTTTATCATGCTGAAAAAGATGGCGGCTATCCCCAACAGCACCGGCCCGGCCAGGTTAAAGGCAACCACCTCTCTATCAAAGGCCGGCATATAGAAAATAGCCGGTAGCAGCAGGGCGAAGTAGAGGGCCGGCAGCCAGTCGAGCTTGCGGTCTCGGCCGTATTTCAAGAGACCCAGGATGAGCAAGATGCCAATGGCGTATTTGTCGTATTCATAATTGAGAGCCGTGCGTAAACGCCACAACGTTTCCGCTCCGACCATATACCCCACCACGTTGCAGAGCCGCCGTGGTTCGTGGTCCCGCAAGAGAAAGAAAACCCCCAACGCAGGCAGCACCAGGGCGTGCAGGGTGGCCAGGGTGGTGCTGCTTCTAACCAGCAGCCCGATAGGGATGTGAATCAGTAAAAAGAAGAGCACCCGGACCGGGTAGGAGGTGGCCAGCGCGCGGGCCGGGTTAGCCGGCAAAGAATGAAGGGAGTAAGTCCTATCCATGTTTTTATGGTCGCTTTTGGATTGTGAGCGTCATACGCCCATGGCGCACACCGAACCCGATTCCTTTCAAGGGTGTGATGCTGACATCCATCAGGGTCGCGCCGGCAACCTGGTGAATCATTTGCGCCAGTTGGGCCTCGTTATAAAACGAGACCACCGGCGCGCCAATGTTGACCCAGCGCTTGTTGAATAATTCCAGGCGCTCGGGAAAGAGGCTGGTCATCAATACCTTCAGATAAAAAATGCCAGTAACCACAAACCCCGGCCGGAACAGGGGCTCCAGGATGAGGAGGTAGCCGCTTTCCTTCACCAGCCGGAGAGCATTAGCAATCGCTTGCCCGGCATAGACGCGGGAAACGGCCCGGGTATTGCCAACCAGGTGGTGGAGCACGTCACCCATAATGGCAAAATCAAAGCGGCCGGTATGCTGAGTTACAATTGCTTCGTCAAGAATGGAGCCTAAAATGGTCTCACACTGAAGCTGTTCCTGGACCGTGGCCAGGTAGGCCGGGCTCGGATCCAGGCCCACCAGCTTTTGAATAGGGGTCCTGGCCTGGAGAAAGTTCAGAATATTGCCGCTGCCACAACCAATGTCAATCAGGTTGGAGTCAGGCCCGGCGCGCCTGCTAAGCATCTCGATGACATAGCGGTAACGGCCGGGACTCCACCTGGCCCCGCAACTATCAAAATAGGCGACGGTCTTTTCATCCTGTTTAGGGCCTTTCATAAGCCAGCCTGTTGATACACTCAGTCGATCGAAATGCCCTGGAAATGTGGACATCTTGTCCGCTATGACGGTGGAAACGCCGGTAAACGACCAGGCCAAGCCCGGAGACAACGACGAGAATGCCGCCAAAAAGAAAGATGGGCAGAAATTGGCGGTCGTCGCCAATGGGCAGGCAGGGACTGTTGCCGGCCGGTCGGCCGGGCAAAACGACGTAGGCCTGGAACGTTTCTGGGGTGGGTACGTCTACCGGCTCTCCAGTGAAAATTCCGCCGACCACCGGGTCGCCATAGAAGTCCCGGGGGTCCTTGATGACAAAGTCGCTGCCCGGGGCCAGCAGCCCGGAAAGGTCAACCGGAGTGGTGGCCGATCCTGACCAGTTGTAAATGGCCAGGTGGCCGCGACCCGCTTCGTACTCGTTGGGTATGAGAAATACGGCGTTTTCTGCCGGATCTGGCCCCACGGTTGAGTTCAAATCAAAACCGGCCGCGCCTCTATCCTGGCCACTTTGCACCTGCCATTCTTCCAGGCTTCTCAGACTGAGCGTCTTGTCGTCTACCCAATACTTCACCGCCATCCCTTCGCCATAATAGTTTTCGTCAATGACGTCGTCGGAGCGCAGCCCGGCCGTCCCCACCGGGGCGGTGGAGGTCATGGCGTACAGGTCCAGATAGTGCCGGTTGCTGCTGTGAACGAAACTGTTATTTTGGACAACGGTGACGTCTGGCAGGCTGAAATTTTCCTCACCGGCGCCCCAAATTGTCAACAGGACGCCGCTGTTCCCGGCGACGTAATTGTCTATAAACTGGCCCTGCCAGGGCTTGCGAAAGCCAAGCTGGATTTTTCCGGCGTTGAAGAAATAGTTGTTGGTGACGACGTGATTATCGGAAGGCGAGGCGTGGGCGTTGGCGCCGCCGATGGCAAAGCGGCCGTTGCCAAAGATGTTTTGGAAGACGTAGAAGCCGGAGACGTAGCCGCTGCCCTGGGTGTGAGCGTTAAAGTTGTAACATTTCTCACCACAAAGTTCGGCGTGGTCGAGAAAGATGTTGTTGACAAAGTATTTGTAACCGTCCCGTTCAAAGCGATTTTGGGCGTAAACGCCGTGGGGTGGGCGGCTGGTGTCTGGCTCGTGGCCGTTGCTGTAGACGAGGTTCCCGTAGTAAACCTGGCCTGCGCCGCCATCCCAGCCGCCGATGCCTGATTGGCCGCTGCGCGAGTCGTGGATGACATTGTTGATGAGCCGGCCGCCGGCCACACGCACATTGACCAGCGCCGAACCGCCCTTCACTGGCCCGTCGGGGGTATTGATCCAGGAGACGGCCTGGCCGGGATCGGTCAGGTTGGTGATTTCCAACCCCCATAGCCAGGTGTGCTGGCTGAGGTAGCCCACGCCGCCATCCAGGGTGACGCGGGCATTAGGGCAGGCCCGGTAAAGGATGGGCGCTTCGGCCGTGCCGTTTTGGGTCATGATCAAGTTGGATCCGCCCTGGTACACGCCAGCCTCCAGCCAGTAAAGGTCGCCTGGCCCGGCCTGGGCCACGGCGTCGGCAAAACTCATCGGGTTTCCCGGCTGGCCGTCGCCGGCGCCACCCGGCGAGATCCACAACTGCCGGCTGGGGGCAAAGTCGTCAAACCAGGGCGAATTGGCCTCGTCCTGGGCAAAGAGCCGGGGCCTGGCCACGGCCAGGCCCACAAGCAGCGCCAGGAGGAGCAGCCTTCTTTTATCTGTCATGCTGTCGTCCGTCGTCCGTCGTCTGTCGTCTGTGGTCAATCGTAAAGCTAACCTGAACCATGCCCAATCTTGTGTTGTTCGGGCAAAAGCGGCTCGCGAATCGGCCGGCGGTACAGACCGGACAACTTGGCCGCCAGGTAAGCGGGGTGGGCTTCGTAGAGGCCAAGGCGCTCAATCTCAAAAAGGGGCATCCCTACCCGTCGGCTGTCCACGGCGAAAGCGGCCTGGTAGCCGGCGTCGCGCACGGCCGTGGCCACACGCCGGTCATAGTCGCCGGTTGGGTAAGCCATTGTGGCCACCGGCTGGCCGGTAACGGCCCGTAAAAATTTTCGAGTTTCGATCAACTCATAGGTAAGCTGTTGGTCATCACATTGGGTGAGCAGTGGGTGAGAGACGGTATGCGCCCCAATGGTGATGAGCGGATGAATGCCGCAGTCAACCAACTGGTCTACTGACATGCCGTCGAAAAATTCTACCGCTATTTCCTCAGGGACGTTTTCTTCCCTGGCCCAGTGCCGGCGCGCCTGGCGCCGTTTCTGCGGCAGCCAGTTTCGTGGGGCAATGACGTGCTGGGTGGAAACAAAGAAAACGGCCGGGGCCTCAAACTCTTCCAGGACCGGCAAGGCATGAGTGACGTTGTTGGCCAGGCCGTCGTCAAAGGTCAACAATACGCCCGATTGGTCGCCACGGAAGAACTCTTCGGGCGTCAAAAAGGAGAAACGGGTGGCTAACCAGCGCAGCGTTTGCTGGAATTCGGCAGCGGTGTGCCACGGCTGGACCGCGTGCGGAATATCCTTATAGCGCCGGCCGGCCACGCCGTGGAAGACGAGGACGAAACGGCCGCGCGAGGCCAGCAGCCGCCGGGCGACTTCAAGCATCCTGGTATACCAGAGCAATCGGGTGGCAATGTCGGCCGCTTGTCGTATGAGATTCATTGGAGTTTATCGCAAACAACCTCCCGGAGGTTAATGCCTACTGCCGCCCTCTGGTGTCAAACCTCCGGGAGGTTGTCAAATTAAGTTACACCGCTAAACATAGGAGCGACTGGCTCCCGGCCGGCCGGTTGGCGGAGCGGACCCCAGCTTTCGGCCAGCCGCTCGCCAATGGTATCACGCCAGCGCTCCAATGTATAGTGCCGGGCCGTACTCTGAGCCCCGGCCGACATCTGGGCCAGGCTGCTCTCGCCGGCCAGCAGTTCTCGGATGGCCCTGGCCACTGCTCCGGCCGTGGGCGTCTCCAGCAAAATCCCATTTTTGGTGCCTACCAGGTGGGGGAGGGCGGAAACGGCCGTGGCCACGACAGGCAGGCCGCAGGCCATTGCTTCCAACGCCGCCTTGGGAAAGCCCTCGACAAAGGAGGGCAGGACAAAGACGTGGTCCCCGGCGACGATTTCCAACACCCGCCGGCGGTGTACGCTGCCATGAAAGGTAACGGACGCTTCCAGGCCCAGGAACCGGACCAGTTGCTTTAAGCTGGCCAGGCAAGAGCCGTCGCCGACCACGTCCAGGCTAACCTGAGGATAAGCCTTTTGTATCTCGGCCAGGGCATAGAGAGTGGCGGCCGTATTCTTGATCGGCTCCAGCCGGCCGACCGTGACCAGTCGCAATGGCTGGCCGGCGCGCCAGGGGGCATGGGGCGGCAGGGCCGGCCACTCTGCCTCGGTCAAGGAGGTGGAAAATATCCACCGGATGGCCGGGTTGAACCGGCTGGGCGGCGCGCCGGCGGCCCCGGTAGCCATGACCACGTTCCGGCCGCCGGCCACGCGCTCCAGCAGCCACAACAGAAAGCGGGCCGTCAAAGTGTTCGTCTGGCCCCACAAGCTGCAATGGCGCACAAAAAGCGGTTTACGCTGGGCCAGGGCCACCAGAATGCCAATGGTACCTACGTCGCCAGGGACGGGGGTGTGGACGGCGTCGGCCGCCCGGACGGCTCGCCAGATACGGGGTAGATTGGCCGGCAGCCAGCGCCACATAATTGCTTTGCGCCGCCAGCCTCGTTCTGGCAAAGCCTCCAGGGTCTGTACCGTCAGGTTGTGGCCTGCCAATGGGGCCACGCCCTGGGGAACCGGACTGGCTATCCTGGGAACCAGGAGAACGGTTTCGTCAAATAAGCCGGCCAGGGCCTGCATTTGCTGAGGAAAACCGCCCGTAGTGACGAAGCCGGAGGGCGACCGGTTATCCAGCCAGGAGTCTTTATGAGAAATAACAACCAATTTCATCGTTTTACTTGTAGAACGATTTTCCAAATCGTTCGGCCAGTGCCTCCTGGTAATAGCCGGCCAGTTGCCGGGCGGCCTGCTCACAGGAAAAATGGTGCTCGATGGTCTTCTGCCCGTTGGTTCCCAACATCCTGGCCAGGGCAGGATCGGCCAGCAGGCGGCTGACGGCCCGGGCCAGCCCGGCCGTGTCGCCCGGCTCAACCAGCAGCCCGTTGACGCCGTCTTCGATAAGTTCCGGCAGTCCGCCGACCCGCGTGGCTACTACCGGGCAGCCGGCGGCCATCGCCTCCAGGACGACGTTGGGCATGCCTTCGTAATCGGAGGTCAGGCAAAAGACGGCGAAGCGGCGCATCAACGCCGGCACGTCACCACGGAAGCCGGCCAGGACGAGCCAGCCGTCCAGCCTGGAACGCCGGATGGCCCGATCTAGCCGGTCTGGCAGCGTGGGGTCCTGGGGAAGGGGCTGGCCGACGATCATGGCCTGGACGTCGGCAAAATTCGGTAATACGGTGGCCATCGCTTCGACAAAGAGCAGGGGATTCTTCTGCGGCCGGATGTTGCCGACCAGACCCACGACCCGGCTGGAAGGGCCAATCCCGAGTGAGGACAGGTCTGGCGCCTGGCCATTGCCAGCCGGCGCCGGCACGCAGTTGGGTAGCAAAATGATCCGGTCCGGCGCATAACCTCTGGCCAGTAGCTCCTGCCGCACGGCCGCGGCGTTGACTATCAGCCGGGAGACGCTACGCAGACAAAGGAGGCGGTACAGGGCCGGCAGGTCGCCCACGCCTTCGGCCACGAGCGAGTTGCGCAACGAGCCCCAGCGCACGGGGATGCCGGCCAACCGGCCAACCAGGCCAGCGTAGGGGTTAGCGTACGTGGTCCAGGAGTGGACGATGTCAGGAGCCAGAGAACGGAGCAATTTATACAGAAAGCGTGCTCGCCGCCAGATTCCCCGGCACTCCGGGGGAACGAGCCATAACGTCACCCCTGACGCTCGCAATTGCGTTTCGTAGGTCAGCGTCGGGCTGGGGTTAAAGACGACGACGTGGGTTTCAAAGAGACGCCGGTCGAGGTTCTCAAGTAGCAAGGATAACTGACGCTCGCTGCCGCCAAAGCCCAGGTAGCCGGCGAGAAAAAGCAGCCTGACCTGTTTTCGTTCCACGGCGGGCATCAGGCAATCCGTGGGCGCACGCCCCGGCCGTTAATGCCATTGGGGCCTGGGCCAACCTCTATCTGCTCCAGGTTGGCCTCCTCAAACCATTCCCGGACGGCGGCCGGGGTCTGAGGCTTTTCATACCAGGCGGACAGGCCGTCGAAGGTGTCGAGGATGGCCCAGTCCTGTAACTGCCGGTCGTCCAGGTCTACTTGGCCGGCGTAATCATAAATCGGGATCAGATGGCTGAGCGGCCGGCCGTAGCGATGGCGGCGCAGCCGGCGCTTGAGTGGCAACAGGCGAGGGCCGGCGGTGGCGATCAGGCGGTATAAGAAGGCTGGAGGCAATCGCTTGGTAACGGGGCGCAGCCAATATTTAGGCAGGGGGAAACGGTGGCTGGCCAAGTCATACACGTCAATGGCAATGCAGCCGCCGGGCTTTAAAAAGTTCACCAGGTTCATGAAGGCGGCCTTCGGGTCAGGGGTGTGTTGCAGCACGCCCAGGCACACGACGCGGTCAAAAGCCTCGTAGGGAAGGGGAATGTTAGTAATGTCGGCCTGGAAAAAGGTCACGTTTTGGCCGTCGTTGTTGGCCTGGTTGGCGTCTACGGCCGTGCTCAGGTCAAAGGAAAATAATCGGGCGCCCGTCTGGGCCAGGATTTCGGTAAAGCGCCCGGCGCCGCAGCCGGCTTCCAGAACGGTCTCCCCGTCCAGCCTTTCTGGCCACCGGGTAGTCAGGAAAAAGCGGTCGCAGGAAATGGACGCGCCGGTGTAGCTGTCCAGTTGGGTCCTGGCGTGCCGGTTCCATTGAAAGCCGAAAGAGTTGGCATAGTTTTCCGGAGAGACAAAGCGGGGAATGCCGTTGACGACGTCAAAAGCAGTCCCGCAACGAGGGCATTTCAGTGCGCCGTCGTTTTGATCGCTGCCCTGGCCGGCGGCCACCAAGGGCGAGCGACAGTTAAGACAGACGAAGCCGACGTGACCGTTGCTAAATGTAGCCACTGTGCTCACTTCAACCTCCCGGAGGTTCCAAACCTCCGGGAGGTTCGCTGGGAACAACAATAACCGAAAAGCGGCCGGCCTGGAAAATCGGCTCCACGGCCGGTTCGTAGGGGCCATCAAGAATGACGTACTCCACGCCCCACTCCTGGGCCAGGGAGAGGAGGTAAGTGGTATCCCAGACATCGCCGTCACGCCCTTGTTGAATCCGGGTCGCCTGTTCCTGGCCGGTGGTAAAGGCCCGGGGGTCTACCCAGGCCAGGGCGCTGTAGTTGTGGCTGGCGGCCGTGCGGAAGGAACGGACCCGGAACTCTTCGGCGGTGTAAGTGGCGATAAAAGCGTCGTCCTTGTCGCTATTGATCTGCGCCCAGCGGCAGACGGCGTCCCAATCCGGGTTGTTCAGGGCGGCGTATTGGGCATAGGCGGCCGTCGAGGCAAAGACGAGGCTATAGGCCAGCAGCGCGCCGGCGAGCAACCAACGGTGGCTCCTGGCCGGGAAGGGAACAACCAGCAGGGTGAGAGCCACAGCCGGCGCGACGAGTATGGGCGTGCCCGCATTTTCCGGCAGCCCCCGGCCGAGGATGGCGGCCGCCGCCATACCACCACAGAAGAAGCCGATGGCCAGCCGTGGGGGTGGAAGATGGGTGGCCAGGGGGCGCAGGCCGGGCAGGGCCATATAGAGGATGCCTAACCCGGCAAAGGCGACGCGCCAGTAAGAGTCCAGGATGGAGAGGGCGAAGAAAGCCAGCAAGATGACGCTCAGTACTGGTGAGTCTCGCCATGCTCGCCCGGCCGCCAGGGCCAGCAGGAAGTGGGCGAAGAACGTGACCCACAAGAAGATGCGCAGCGGCTGGACCAGGGCCAGGAGAGGATGACCGGTGACAATAGCCAGGGCAGAGAAGGCGATGGCGACGAGTGCGCCGGAAAAGACCCCGCCCAAGAGGAGAGCGCTATGCCGGTCCGGTTTCAGCAAGCGCCAGTAAGCCAGGGTGGTCAGGCCCAGCAGGGTGGTCAGCTCCAGCCATCGGTACGGAGTTGTGCCCAGGAAGGAGATGTGGCCAATCTCACCCTTGGCGGAGAGAAAGATACGGGCTTCTTCCGCCGAAAAAGGTTGGGGGGCCATCACGCCGTAGTAGAGCAGGACGGCCGCGCCGGCAATGGCCAGGCCAGGAATTGTTGTCCTGTCAATCTTGCGGCCGGCTAAGAAAGAGAGGAGCAGGAGGGGCGGAACGATGCTCAGGAAGAAGTGCAGACCAAGCAGGGCGTGGACAAAGATGGCCAGGGAAGCCAGCAGCCAGAACAACAACTGTCGCTGGCGAAAGAGGCAATATAAAGCGGCCAGCTCGAAGAGGAAGGCCATCTCGGTGTGGCGCAGCGTGTTGGCAAAGAGCTGGGTTCCGCCCAGCGGCAGGGCTTTGGCGTGGATGGCCCAGGCGGCCAGGAGGAGAAAAGCCCACCACTCGGCTGTCAGGGTGCGCACCAGCAAGAAGAGCAGGACGAAAAGCAAAATTCTGGCCACGACGTAGAGCCAGAACATGAGCGGCTCCAGGAGTTCAGGGGCGGCGCCAAAGGCTCGCAGGAGCAGCCCCAGCCCGTTGTAAAAGATACTTTCAAAGCCCGACAGGCCATCGGCAACCAGGTCATTGGGGAACAGTTCCGGGTCTACGATGCGCAGGACGCCGATGAGGTAGCGGCCGCTGTTGCCGGCGTCGTAGAAAAAGGGATTGCCAACCAGGGCTATAGCCGCCAAGACGGCCACGCCGAGAATGGTCAGCCGCCGGGCGTTTAGCCAGCGAGAGGTGGCTAACTTTTCAGAAGGCGTTGTCGTTATCACTGTCGCCCAGGGTCCAATAGCAGAACCCCTGGTCAAATTGGGCCAGGGTAACGGGGTCGCTGGTGTGGTAGCAAAAGTAAATGGGCAGGCTGACTAGGAAGCCAACCCGGCGCAGGAGCCGGCGCAACGCCGGAACAGCGCCCATCGCCGTCACCTGGTTCGCTCCATAAAGAGCGGCATCCCGCACCGCCAGCCGGACAATGTCGTTCAGCCCGGCCGCATCCTCGAAATCACCAAAGATGTCCAGGATACGGGTCGCTTTTAAACCACGAAAAACCACGTCACGGCTGATGAGGGTGTGGGTGGGGCTACCGGCCGGACCAGCCAGATAAAAACGGACCTGGTCGCGGTGGGGAGCGTCGAGATAGCGCCATTGGAGAAAGGCCGCGTCCCGGCAATTGGTGATCATCTGCTCAGGCTTGTAGCGCTCGTAGACACCGGCTAATTCGGCCGCGGTGGGGCTGGCTACTTCCCGGGCGGTGCGCGGCCGGTAGCCGCCCAGCCGGCGCCGCCAGGCAGCCGCCGGCAGCGACAAAGCCCTGGCGGCCAGGCGCAAGGCCCCGCCGCGCCAGCCGGCCGCCCCCTGGACGGGGCGAATACCGGCCGGGCGCAGGGGAAGCAAATAGTTGCGCGAGTCGCCCCGGACGTGCCAGCCGTGCCGGGCCAGAATTTTGGAGTGGGGGTAGTTGGGCATGCCCAGCTTTAGCCCCGGCCGGTTGCGGACTTCGTCGTCCATCACCGTTTGCAGCCCCCGGCGGCGAAAGGCTGGCGCCACCATTAAATCTATCCACCACAAGGTGTCCACTGCCTGGCCGTTGACCATGCAACGGACCGGCGTGGTCGTGTAGTAGGCGGCCACAGCGCCGTCTTCAGCCAGGATGGCGTAGCGGTTTTCATGGCCCCGGTGCCACCAGGCGCCATGCTGTCGCAAGAATTCCCCTTTGGGATCGGGGAACGAACTCTTCAGGAAGGCGTCCAGCCGGGCCGGGTCGGCCTGGGTGACGGGGACGCGGCGAAAATCCGCCTGGCCGGCCGGGACGACGTCTTCGGTTAACCGGCCGGTTCCAGGCGATATTGTAACGGTGTCTGCCATTGGGTGTAATACTGCTGGGCTGCCTCAACCGGGAGGTTGGGCGTTTCGTAATAAATGATCCGGGTGAGCGCCAGGTGATAGGGCACGGGGCAATTTTGCGGGTCCACCACTGCCCGCGCCGGGTCGGTACAGGGCAGGGGGTGCAGGAAGGGGCCGCTGCTGCCATAAGCGTGCCGGTCACCGGCGCATTGGACCTGGGCCGGATTGGTGGCGTCCTGGTAATAATTGGTCCAATTGACCTCGGGGATGGTCGTGTCTACCTGGTGGAGCATCACCAGGCTGCCCTGGTCGCCGCTGGCGAGTTCCCATTCCAGCGCCCCGGGGGGCATTTCCTCTGGCTCCCCGTCAATGAGGACGCCGGCCGGGTTAAGGTTGTTGGCGTAAGTCATGCCCAGGGCGTTCTCGTTGTAGTCCACGAAGTCCACCACGCCGGGGACGGCGTGGACGCGGACGTAGGTGACGATGTCCTGGCGTTGGGCGTAGAACAGGTGGAGGCGCTGGGTATACACGCCGCTATTGGCCCCGATGTAGGAGCGAATGGCCCGCACCGGGCCGGACTTGTTGACGACAAAAAAGCCCTCGGCGGCCGAGAAACTGTTTTCGCTGCGGTCACAGTCATTGGGCGTCAGTTGGTTTCGGAAACGGTCAATCAAATCACCACTATCGTCCGGGAAAAAGTGTAGCTCGTCCAGGATCCAGCGAGCGGAGAAGTGATGGCCGTAGTAAGGAGTCATCACGACCGAGTCCTCGGTGCGCGGTCCGGCGGCCTCAGTGCTGTTTTGCTTGGTTGGATCAGGCACGGCCACGGCCAGGGGGTTGAAGGCGTAGCGTACATATTGCTGCCCGGCCCCAGGGTCAAGCGAGCCGTCTTGTTGGAAGAGGTAGACGTAACCAACGACGGCCGGGTCGAGGGGGTCGGTAATCGTCACCTGGAGAGCTGAGCCAGCAACCACGCCGGGCGGCGTCGTAGCCGGCGTCAATTCAAGGCCGGCATCCTGGGCCATGAAGACAATTTCGTCGTCTTCGTCCAGGGCTGGGTCACCGTCGGGGTAGACGGCCGGATCGGTATAAAACAGAAAGACAGGGGCCGAGGCGTCGGTCCGGCCATTGACCGCCCGCAAGTCTACGATCGTTCGTTCGTCCACCTGGAGCGGGATCTGCTGCCAGCCATTCTCGCTCCAACGCCAGGCGACCAGGTCGCCGGGAGGTAGCCCCAGGAAGGCAGGCACGTCAGCACCCGTGAGGACCACCGGGTCGGCCGGGCGGGCCAGGCTGGTCACCGGGCGCAGCTCGGGCCGGGGTAACGGGACCAGGGGCACCGGGGTCGGCGTGGGGCCGGCCGGCGCCGGGGGAGTGGCCGGGGGTGACTGGGGCAGGTCCACCGTCCCGGCTTTGGCCGTGGCCAGGGCTTCTTTACCGTCTCCGCCAGGGGCGGCCGGCGCGCCAGTCGCCGCCACGTCTGGTGTCGTTGAAATGGCGGGACCAACCGACGGCGTTACGGCCGGCTCCCGAGTGAGCATGTCGCCTGTAAATTGGAAAGTCGTGGTCGGCAAAGGGGTGGGGACGCCGCCACAACCACTCAGTAAAAGAAGAGCGCCGGCCAGCATGACCAGGCGCCTGAACATAGCATCCATCATGTGTAACAACTCATCCGTCAATCTTTCTGCGCCTGGATGGCCAGAGTGTGGCACACCCGATCACGCAGAAACATCGGTAAATTTTCTCCACACAAGCCGAATAGGTTATTGCAAAATTTCTGGTAAGCCAGTCCCCATTGCGGTGGGAGAGGGGGCGTCAGTACCCAGTTGCGCAGCATGATAAACGGCCGGGGCAAGAGGTAATCGTCGGCTACACTTTGTGCCCGGAAACCGGAGGCCGCCAGCAACTTAAGCAGCTCCTTCCGGTTGACAAAACGGTCCTTGTCAGTCTCCGGCCGGCCGCTCAGGGCACGCAAGAAGCGGTAAAGCTGGTAGCCCAGGTAAGAGCCCAGGCAGTGGGGGTTGGGTGTGGCCAGAAATAGGCGCCCGCCGGGCTTGAGCACCCGGGCGATTTCCCGGAGCAACGGCGGCTGCTCGACGACGTGCTCCAGAACGTCCAGGCAGACGACCAGGTCGAAGCAGTGATCGGGAAAGGGCAGGAGGTGGCCATTGGCGGCGGCAAAGGCAGCCAAGGGTGGAGCCTGGACCCTGGCGCGTTGCAGGGAGGCCAGGCTCAGGTCCACCCCGGCGACAAAGGGCCGTGGCAAATGGCCATTACCTCTTCGCGTAGCCACGAAATGGGCGACGTGGCCGATGTTGCAGCCCACATCCAAAACGGTGCGAGCGCCGGCCTGGTAGACGGCGTGCGCCGCCCGCTCGTATTTGAGGTATTTTCCCCAACCACTCAGGGTCTGGCTATCGGGGATGAGGGGACGGTGGGTGGCCGCTTCGTCAAAAAAGGCGGTGACTTCTGCCTGGTCTAGCTTCACATGCAAACTCCACCAGGGCGCGGGCCAGCACGCCGTAGGTAGCGGCAAATGAGAACTGTTCTTCTATTTGCCGGCGGGCCGATAGACTTTGCTGCCTGGCCCAACCCGGGTCGTTCAACAAGGCCAGGCAGTGGGTAGCCAGCCCGTCGTCGCTATCGGCCAGGAACAACCCTTCGCCGGCGGCCAGGTCCATGCCATAAACAGCATCTGGAGAGGCTACGACCGGCGCGCCGGTAGCCATTACTTCAATGAGCCGGCTGCGAAAGCCGAACTGGCCCTGCCAGGGACAGAGCACGGCCGTCATTGTCGCCAGCGTGGCGGCTACGTCGGCCACAAAGCCGGTGACGTGAATGCGCGGGTCCTGGGTCAGCCGTTGCACGTCGGCCGGTGGGTTGCCGCCGATAATCCAGAACTCCGTCTCCGGCCGTTTCTGCCAGACTCGGGGCAAGATGGTTTCCACACAGCGACGAACCCCATTCTGGTTGCCCAGGTTACTCATGGCCCCGTAAAAGGCCAGGCGTGGTGGTCCGGCCGGTTCCCAACGGTAATTCCAGCGGGCCAGGTCAATGCCCATCGGTGTGTAAAAAACGGGTTTGCCCGGTATTTTCTCCTGGACGTAACTTTGTTCGCTCCGGTTGATGGCAATCAGGGCGTCGTAACGCTGCCAGGCCACCTCTTCCTGCTGGCGGTAGAGCTGGACGCGGCGCTGCCGCACCCCTTCCGGCAACGGCCAGCACCGCAGCCGGCGCTCGACCACACGCCAGAGCATGTCGTGCATATCCAGCACGCAGGGAACCTGGTGCTGTTGGAAGAGCTGGGTGCTGCCGCAGGTGTGCCAGTATTCGTACAGCACCAGGTCAAAGGAGGCCGGGTCACAACAGGTTGCCACGCGCCGGGGGCTCAGCTCGACTTCGTTCATGATGTGGTTTGAGGCGCGCAGCCCGGAGCGGGCGGCTTTCAGACGGCCGGCCAGGCCGTGCTGCATGCGGGCTGCCAGACCGTCTTGCGAACGCAGGGGCAGCAGAATGATCTCGTCGGCCAGGCCGGCCAGCCGGCGGCCGATGTCGTTGAGCCAGGCCGGAGGGACCAGGCCCAGGAAGGTGGTCTCAAAATAGTCCCTGAGGGCCAGCAGCTTGTTATGCACCCGAACCTGCTGCCCACTGTGCAATGGGTAGGGCAGCACGGGTGAAATCAAGAGCAGGCGCGGCCGGCCCGGCCGGCGGTCAGGCGGGGTGGGCCAGGAGGCGGCCGGCGCTCTGGCGTCTAAGCCATTTGGCTGGGGTGGTGAAGGTAATGTTGTACGCATCTTTGTGCTCACTATACCAACGTGTGAAACGGGCCAGGTGTTCCCAATGCTGGCTGTTCCGGTGTTCAATGCCATGCGGGTGGGCGTAAATCACCAGGGCCAGATCCTGGCCAGGTATATTCTGGCCCTGGTAAGCCGCCAGCCAGTTGATCAACTGATCGTCGTAGCCCAGGTAGTTCAGGCGCAGCGTGTAGACGCCGCTATAGCAGTCAATTGTGGTCGGCCGGATGGCCCTGGCCCGGCCGGGCCAAAGTTTCCGGGCAATTTGTTCGTGGACAGGGGTGTATAGCACCCGGACCCAGTAGTAGCCACACTCGGCCAGCGCTTCGCATAGCGATGAGACGGAGTGCTGCCAGTGCCAGCCGCCGGCTCGCAAGTCCTTCGTGGAAATTGCCAGCCTGCGCGGGTGGTGGAAAGGCCGGTTCCAGGGAGGCACGAAACCGGCCACTTCGGCCCCAATGCAATCTTCCAGGGCCACCTTGGAGATGCGGCCGGTCTCAATGAGCTGCGGCCGGTTGAGGGCCGGGATCAGCTCGTGCCGGTGGCTGTGTGAGGCGACCTCGTGCCCGGCGGCGTGGATGGCCCGGATTTGGGCCGGGTTGTGGACGGGCAGGGGGCCTGACTCGGCAGCCACGCCGACGCAGGCAAAGGTAGAGACAATGCCATGCCTGGCCAGCAATTCCAGGATACGGTCGGTGCAGGCGTAGTCGCTTAGCGGGTCAGCCTGGCGGCTCAGGGAGCTGACGGCAAAACCGGTGGGCGTGTCGTAGTCCCACATTAACATCAGGGTAATGCTCATCGGCTGTTGCCTGAGTTGAGAACAGGCGCTCGGACCGGCAGGTCAATGCCGGCGGCAATGCTTAAATTTTCGGCCCCGGTCATAAACCAGGGCCTATCCAGCAAGTAGTCATAGCCCGGATGGAGCCAGGCGCCCATCATGGGGTCGCCGAGTTGTTCAAAGCCGAGCTGGCCGATGACCTGTTCGGCCACGCCGGTTGAGACGGTCAAGGCCACGCCGTCCACTCCCTGGCCGGCCAACTCGCCGGTGGCGGCGGCCACGACGGCCGGGGCGTCTTCAATCCGGCCAACGCAAACGTCGGCCACTGTGCCGACGCGGCGGTGCGAGCGAAAGGCCACGACCAGGGCGGCGTAGCCAATGACCTCGCCGGAGCGGGATATTTCGCAGGCGTAGCCGGTGTACAGGGGGGACTGAGCGACCAGCCATTGCCAGCGAGCGCCAAAGCGTAGGGTACAGACGTGGCTCTGAGCCAGTTGGCGAGAGAAGCTGGCCAGTTGGCGGTCAATGGCCATCGGTTCGACCGGCCGCACGGTCAGCCCGCCGGCTTCTAGTGAGGGCAAAGCCCTGGCGCGGATGGTTTGGGCGCCGGACCAGGCCAGCCGAGTCAGGAAATTGCCCTTGTCCGTGCCTTTAGCCCAATTGCCCGGCTGCAAAATGCGGCGAGCGGTGACGGTACGCCCGCAGTCCTGCGCGCCCAGCGTGGCACAGGTGGCGTACCCTTCCGGGGTGGAGCCCATGTGAACGGAGACCGGGAAGCGCTCGGCCGCTCGCAGGATCAATTGTGAGCCGATTTTGCGCCGCCGCTGTGCGGAGTCTACCAGCCAGTCCACGAAGAAAGCGCCCTGGATTTCCTTTTCTCCGTCCAGGATGGTCTGGGGAATGGCCCCCATGCAGCCCAGGACCCGGCCGTCTTCGACGACGACCTCGACCACGGGCAATTCCGGCCGGGCTAGGGGCTGGTCAAAGAATGACCAGGGCAGGTGTTCAGCCAGTTGGTGCGCCCGAACCGTGCCCTTTTCGCGTTGGAAGAGGGCGACAAATTGGTCTACGTGTTCGGTCGTCAGAGGTACAAATTCCACACCGTAAACCTATCTCAACCCTGCCGTTTGCCGCTCTTTCGCACTCGATAAAGCCGGTTAATGAAGGTAAAGAAAATAAACCGGTAATGCGCCTGGCCGGGACCGCCCGGCGGTCAAGCCTACTTTCAGGATACGTGTAAAAAAGACCCACTTTTGCCTTAAAGGTAGCAACGCTGGTGTGAAGGGCAAGGTTATCCTAACAAAGTAAGTAAGGACTGAATAACAGAACCAACCGCACTTTGATGCCTGAGATTTTCTTTAGCAACGAAATTATTCACTGGGCAAATTTGGGCACGTCGGATGGTAGGGTTCATCTCCAATGAATGTTTGCCATTCCTCAAGGGTCAAATTTCGTGATAACCGATTACACGCTTCAGCGACTATGTCGTCGGGGAGCCATCGCCGTAGGTAAACGGTAGAGATACCACTTTGGACCAAAAGTTGCCGGTTGTCGGGGCTAAAAGAGATACTAAAAATCGCTCTCGGATGCATCAAACGAGCAACTTCTTCTTGTGTGGTCATATCAAGCACACTGACAACGCCCTCTGTACTCTCAAAAGCCAAGTAGCGGCCATCATGGCTAAATGTAACTTTTCCCAATTCGTTATTAGTAGGTAAATCGATTAGCTTGTCTCCACTTGCAATATTCCAGATCTGCAAAGCGGAGTTATATTCCCAAAAGCTACCACTACTCACAGCTAAATACTGATTGTCAGGACTAATGTCAATGCTTCGTACCCCGTCTTCATATGGGAGCTTCAGAACTTCGCGGTTAGTGGCAATCTCCCGAACATATAAAGTGCTATTACGTTCTGTATCTCTGCCTTCAAAAACAATTACTCGATCATCAGGGCCAAACCGAAAATTGGCAGAATAAACTTCCGTTATTACCATAACCTCGCGCCACTTTGTTGTGTCCCATAGCCAGATAGTATCAAGATCCATCGTAGCCATATACTGACCATTAGGGCTAAAGCGCACGCCTAGGTAGCCCTTATTTTGTATGGAAAAGATCTCGGTTCCCGATTCCGCATCGAAAACACTCACCGTATTTGCAGTTTGACCAATGGTGGCGAAGTACCGCCCATCGGGGCTAAATGAGGCATCAACAACCTGGTAATCGTGGGTGAGACTAATGGCTTCACTTCCAGTCACCATATCCCACAGATGCGTCACACTGGTGTATTCAGCTCCGTAAGGAATGGTTGTCCCTCCTGAAAGGAGGTATCTGCCATCTGGGCTGAACGCGACAACTAAAACATGATATTGTTGGTGGTCGAAATGGGCTACTTCTTCTCCAGTTTCTGTGTCCCATACATGGATAATATTTTCCTCTCCACCCGTGGCCAAGTATTGGCCATCCGGACTGAATGCCATGGAGTAAATACCGCTTGGCGAACCGTGCTCAAAACGCCAATACCATTGAGCTGGTATCATTTCCCAAACATCAGTGGATTTTCTTCCTGTAATCGAATTGGAATTGTGAACGATCACGGTGCGCCCATCAGGACTAAAGGTTGGACTGGAAATCGTTTCATCGCGCACAATCCGGAATACCTCTTGTTGACTTGGTAGTTCCCATACACGAGCTACTTCACCCATGGGCACTACCAAATAACGACTATCTGGACTAAAAGTTACATCAAAGGCAAAGTCTTCAATGTGCATCATCTCACGCCCGGTGGCCACATCCCATAATTGGACAAGATTTTGTCCAAATGTATCCCCGGCTAAACTTCCTTCCAATTGGGTAGTCACCAAATACTTCTCATCAGCACTAAATATAATTTCAAAAAAACGATAAGGGGCACTCGTTTCAAGTTCTACGGCCATGCCCGTTTCAAGTGCCCATATCTTAGGGCTGTAGCCATTGTGAAAAAGATATTTGCTCTGTGGGCTGAAGACCGTTTGCCCTTCGATGGTTTCCTCGCTGATGATAGCGCCTTCATGCTGGCCTGTTGCGATGCTCCACTGCTGTACCCCATCATTGACTGTGTACACAGATTGCCCATCTGTGCTGAATGTGACATCCGTGCCGTTGTTAGGTAGACTCATCACCTCCTGTCCGGTAGTTATATCCAACACGCTGACGGTCTCTTCTGTTGCTATCGCAAGGTAATTCGTATCTGGGCTAAATTTTAGCGTTATGGCAGCGCTATCAAGGGGGAACGAAATTGTCTCTTGGCCTGTGGCTATCTCCCAAATAGTTACATTATTTTCACCTGCGAAGATATCTCCCCATACGATCACTAGATAGAGACCTTCCGGGCTGAAGGCAATCTTACTTATCCGGTCTTCGTAGACTAATCGAGCTGCTTCACGGTCATTGTCGATATCCCAAATAAGGACCGCATCATTATCGTTACCAGTAGAGGCAACATATTTTCCATTTGGACTATAAGCTAAGATGTAGCCAAAATCCCGGTGGCTCAAAGCTCTATCATAACGAGGAAGCAAAGTGACACCATTTTTCAAAATGCTGACTGTGCCAGCATGAGGGTAGCGCTGGACTGCTTCAATGGCGAGTAATACGCTTCGCTCTAATAAAGCCGGTTGCTCATTGAGAATCAATTCGGACTCAAGGGCCAATTGATAGGCGAGGGCTTGTTGGTCTTGTACTAAGGGTTGGGATTCTATGGTAGTCGGTAGAGTGATCTGAGCCTGAGCTTCAATCGTCGTGACAAGCTCGATCACCTGGGCATCGGCTGTTGCACGAAGGCTTCCCTCTACTACTGCTGTTGCCATAGAGGCTTGTGTTCGTGCTTCGGCTGTAGTTAGCAGATCGTTTTGAACTTCGGCCGTCGCATAGGCAGCCTCAATTTGCCCTTCCGAATCAGTCTGTAAAAGCGTCATCTGTTGCCGTATGAAAAAGTAGGCTAGTAACAAAATGATAAGCAGGTTCACAAGCACAGCTATTTGTACAGTTCGTTTTCTCAACAGTTGATTACCCATAAGTATTCCAAGAGATCTGCTCCAACGTCGCGCTAGTGACGAACGATTACCGAAATATTAAGCCCCATAGCCTAGCGACCGGTTGTACTCTCCCGCTACCTGGTCAAAAAGACGCAGGTCGGCCGGGGTCATCTCGCTACGCCAGGATTGTTTATCTACGATCTCCTGCGAGCTTTCCAGGCGCATAGGGTTGCCCATTAAGTGTTGCTCGACCTGGCGGAAATGGAGTGAGACCCGGTCGGGGTCCAGATCGCAAAAGTCACAGATCGACGCCAGCGTCTCCTGGGGAGCGGCGCAAAGGGTCTCGTACTTGACCGTCAGGTAGGGAATGCGAGCCTGGTCGAGGATGGCCGCCTGCTGATGAACCAGTGCCATCCACTGGCGGCCGGCGCTGGCCGCGTCCCGCTCGGGATGGTGACTGAGGGTGGAATGGACCTGGGCCCGGCCGTCGCGGACCAGGTGAATGGCCCGGACCTGGAAGCCCGTTGTGCGGTCCAGGTAAACGGCGTGCTCGACCACCTTGGAGGAGTCCAGGAAGACACGAGCGCCACGGGTGGCCAGTACGGCCCGGATGAGGGCGGCGTTGGCGTATTGGGCAGCCTGGTAACGCCTCTTGAGCGGAAAGGGCAACCGGTCTGTTTTGTCCGCCAGCGCGTAGCGCAGGCAGAGTTGGTCTACCAGGTGGCGCAGGCGGCGAGGTCTATTGATGAGCTGGAAGGTAGAGAAAGGGAGTTGCAGCCAGCGGGCGTCTACCTCGCGAGCCACAGCCGCCTTGATTGTCTGCCAGAAATCGCACCCGGCAAAGAGCCGGCCGCAGGAGCAGTAAGGCGATCCAACCACCGGCGAGGCCATGATCTTGCGGTAAAAATGGCCCCGCTCGCCAATGGTGGCGACGTCGGGGTGAGTCGCCAGCAGCAAGGCCAGCAGGGTTGAGCCGGAATAGGGCGGCGAGACGAGGTAGATGATGGGGGTGGTCAACCCCCCTTCGGTAACATCATCATTTGACTTGACAGGTTCTTGAAGGAGAATTTTATTTCTTCGCCCCTTTCTGCGCGTAATGAGATTTGCATCTGATGCAGCGGCCTAACTTATTATAAAAATCATTATAAGCCTGATCTAATTCACGTTGTGCCTTATCCAGCGCCGCCTTGGCGGCTGCAATCTCCCTAAAACGATCTATCTCGAGGCTAGTGACGACCAGCGCACCGCCGGCCACTGCTAACAGTCACCACCCAAGTGTAATCGTGGCGCACGCCGCAATGGTGGCTAGAACGGTACCTGCGTCGCCGAAGGTGCTCTCATCCCAAACGCTTTTTTCTTCTTCCCAGGCTTGCCGCGCCTCAAAATAATCCTTCCAGCGCTGATCATATATTTCCCTTGCCCTATCCGCATCATCACAAATATCTTCACATTGTGGTGGAATCGCGTTAGCCATTAGTTTCTCTCCTATTGCAGTAGTAGGCGCGCGCTGGATTCGTTCAGCGTCTCTCTGGTGCCAGCCAGGCGGCCGCCAATTATGTCCAATTCCCCAGGACGGTATTCAAACATGTCCCGCCCTGCCCATATGAGCCAGTCAGTAAAGCTTTCGTTGGCTACCGCGCCGCGACGGATGCGGCGCACTTCAACTAGAGGACCTTTGACCGAACCTTTACCATTGGGATAGGCTGTACCACGCACTTGAACCCAGATACCAGGGATGATGCCGAAAGAGTCGGCCGAGGTGAAAGGCAGTCGCGCGGTCACTTGCGTGGCTGTTGGTTTACCAAGAATAAGTAGTGTTCTTGGTCTTGGTCCACCAGCCACGTAATCTGCATCCTGGACAACGGCATCAATTTCGACCAGGGTACCTTCCTCAACCTGCGACACCTGTGCCAGCGATGAGCGCTTCAGATCCAGGGTCGCAGGTCCTAAACGAAGATGGCTACTGGCGGCAAAGTTAGATAAGGTGTCTTCGTCGTGGAGCGCGTAGGCAATAAGAACCTGACGCGTACCTGCGTCTAGCGCCAGAGCAGTTCTGATAGCTTCATACGCTTGACCGGCCGTTCGTGCCCAACGTTCTGCATCGCTGGCTCCGTTCTGAACCTGATAGGTGGCAGCCGCGCTGGCCCGCGCCACATCGGCGAAACCCGTTTCCAGAAGCCAGGATTCCAGGTCAAACAGGGCTCCCCAAAGTGTCATGATGTCATCTGGGGTAGCGATATTATCGTTAAGCATCCCGGCACCCTGGCGCACCCGATCTCTGAATGTACGCATGCGTCGAGCCGATTCGGCCTGTATCGCTTTCAACTGTCCGTAGTCCAGCAGGTCAGCCCTGGGCTCCGCAACCACCAACTCGGTTAACAGTAGGGTGTGAAGTCCCCAGAGACGAGTCTGCGAAGTGCCCTCAAGCATAGTTTTGGGCATTGTTCCCAGCTCTTGGATGGGCAGACTTAGCATCGATCGTGCTAACTCCTCTGCATCCAACCGGGAGTTACGCGCTTTGGTGAATACCTCTCTGAGTTCCGGCAGGATTAGCTGTTCCGCGAGTTCAACCCGGGCAAGATCGGCTATTCTTTTCAGAGCATTCACGATGGATGGCTCATGCGCGTTAACGCGAGAGCGAAGGCTATTGACAGTAGAAACCAGGTCATGCACGTTCAAGAGTGCGTCGCTACTGGCAATAAGTTGGCGTAGAGCCACCAACTGCTCTGAATATTCACCGGAAAGTGCCGTAAAATAAAGCTCTTGTTGACTAAATACCTGGTCACTGTGCTTGCGCAACTCTTCAAGCGTTAATTGCTCAAGTTCCCGATATAACTTCGCCGCACGCTGCCCGGCAGCAAGATCCTCGTGTAAGTCTAAGATATTGATCACTTCCATAGCACAGATTCTCCTTTAGTTTATTCATGAACATGGTCCTAACGTACCAAGACAAATAGGTACTGTAAAGTTAGTACTCAAAAAGGATGCTCCTGGCCGCCTGCAGTCCACGAGATGTTGTCAAGGATTCATAATCTAGTAGTTGTCCGATCTGGGCCTCTGCCCATTTTTTCCTATTCGGTCCGTCAGGTACGCTCTCTGCCAATTTGCTCACGACCCAGTGATTATGTGCTATGTGTGTGTGCTCGGCGTCTCTTGAGACGGGTGGGGACAAATCTGCAAATAATGGAAGCGCGTCTGCCAAGGGCATACCCCCTTGTAGCAGTTCATTTGTGATGGTAGGCTGGCCTTGGGCTACCCAAGATGCCTGGGCCATATCGGGCTGGTGACCATATTTCTGACGAAACGATTGGCAAAATGGGCAAAGAAAGGGCCAATCTTTGCCGCGCACAATTGCGCTTGTAATTTGGCGTAGATTTTCACGGTTCCCGTTCTCGACAGGGTTATACATAACTCTATCCCGTACCGCGTCATGGATTGGGCTCGTAGCATCCACGGTTAGTGTCGTCTGGCCATCCGTCGCCGCTGCCAATAACGGGAAAAATGTGGGCGCACCCAGGCCCAGGGCATGAAAGGCTTCCAGGCGCTTGTTCGCAAGACGATAACCGTCGGCGATACCAAGGGCAATCTGTGCAAATCGCACATAGCGACGAGGAGCCGGGTCATTGAGCCGAAATGAACTGTACCCCTTCACGTAAAAATCTGTCGAATAACGGTCCAGCGTGATGGATGCCGTACCCAAAGCGACATGTGTAACGCCAGTGCGTGCCGCCAGTTCCCCGGCGGCACGTGCAGTATTGTAATCCATGGCGCTTAAGACAGCATAAACATTGACATCACGACAGTCAGGATGTTCGACCACACGTTGCCACAGTTGCAGACTACGCCGGTTCCGCTTAACGAACGCCGAAATAGGCCAACCTGTGATCTCTCGTTCCAGACCCAGGCCAATCAGGCAGGCTGTGCCAAAATCCTCTTGCGCGATAAGGTGCGTCGGCCGCATTGACAACTGCAGGGATAGTAGTTCCTCCCAATCAATAGCATCTGACCTCGCTTCGCTAACAGCCAGAACTTGGTTAGCCAGGTCTGAGGCGCGCTTTCGTAGAGCTGGAGGCACCTGCTTACCACGTGGCGTGCGACCTAGTGCTCGTCTCAGCTTACGCACTTCTTGGTTAAGGGATTCAGCCGCTTTACTGAACTGGTCCAGAGTCTCCTCGATGATTATTTTAGTTCCATTATCAGCAAAGAGGATTTGCCCTTGCTCGCGAACAGCAAGGGCATAGCGCAATGTCGATCTGGACAGACGGTGGCTGGACAACAGCCAGGCCTGCGGACGAGTATCGCGGGCCGAAAACGACTCGATGCTTTGCGGCCGCAAATTAGCTACAAATAACATGATTCATTTCCTCAGCAGTTGTTCATCGGCCAACAGGGCGCTCTCTAAGGCCAAACTTCAGCGGAAGGGCGGGAAGTAGTTGAGCTTGTAGTCCACGTCGCGGTTGCGGACGGCGATTTTGCGGGCCGGATTGCCGGCGACGACGGTGTAGGGCTCCACGTCGCGGACGACGACGGAGCCGGCCGAGACGACGCAGCCTTCGCCCAGCGTCAGGCAGGGGCCGGTAGCGCCGCCGAGAATGGTGACGCGGGAGCCGACCCAGGCGTAATCTTCGATAATGGTCGCACCGCCGTGGGACATGAAGTTTTTGCTGTCAATGTCGTGCCCACCGGCCCAGATGTGGACGAAGGGGCTAATACTGACGTTGTTGCCGATGTAAATACCGGCCCGGCTGTCCAGCACGCAGCCCATGTTGACGACCGAGTTGTCGCCAATGATGATCTTGCCGGGATGGAAGAGCGTCAGGCCCATCAAGATGCTGCTTTGCCGGCCGATGTCCCCCAGGCGGCGATAGAAGAAAAGGCGGATGGCGTGGGAGGGAATCCGGGCGACGACGTGGTTGTAGAAATAGAGGACCATTCCCTGGCGCATGCCCCACCACCAGTAACGTAGCCGCCTGGCCGTGGACGGGTTTTCAGCCCGGACGACGCTGGGAGGGCCAGCGGCGAGCTGGATCCATTGTTCGACGCGAGGATCACGCGGCCTGGTAGGCGGCTGCTCGAACGTCACGGGCTTTTCTGCTTTCGGCCAGGTGCACCAGTTGCTCGGCCACGCGACGGCCGGCCTGGCCGTCCAGGGTGTCGCCAAACATCTGGCGGATAAATTGTTGCCGCTGCTGGCTGCCGGCCTGGGGTTGGCTGAGGCCGTGAATTAAATGATCGCCCATTTCTTTGGGCGACCAGGCAACCATCACGCCACCGCTCTCGGCTACCGGCCGGTAATGGTCAAAGGTGATATGCTTGCTAAAGCGCAGGGCATGCGGCAACTGGCTGCCCGGTGGGTCAAAGCCCAGGTTAATGACCGGTTTGTCGTGCATCATCAACTCCAACGACACAGTCGAGGCGGCGTTAATGCCCAACGCGCAGTGGCGCAGCAGGCTGGTGTAAATCGGCTGGTCCTCAAAGGACGGCGTAAACCATTGCAGGTCCCACAACATGGGCGGGAAGATAACGTCGGGAATATTTTGTTGGGCCAGCTCTAACATCTTGGGGTCTGGCGCTTTGGGGTAGATACGCACGACCAGTTGGGGCTTTTCCGGTAGATCGATCTCCTTCAGCAGTCGGATGACCAGTTCGACGGTGCGGTACTCTTCGGGGAAGAACGGGCCAACGGCGGTGGTGTACAGGATAAACGGCCGGCTAGGGTCAGCGCCAATTCGCCGGCATAGCTCCTCCCGGCTAAGCCAGAATTCGGGCTTGAAGTGAAAATCAAACTGAGGTGTGCCGGTGACGACGACCTGCTCCGGCTTTAAGAAAGGGTACTGGCCGATTAATTGCTGGCGCATCCTCTCATTCCACATCAGGTAATGGTCATAGGGCTCGAAAATGCGGCTGCGAGAGGTCAGGTTGTCCCAGGAGAAGATGAAGCCGGCCGTAGGAATGCCCATGGCCCGGGCCACGCGAACAGCAATGCCACCGCCGTTGACGCCGTGGATGTGGGAGGCGTTGTAGACCAGGTCGGGCTGTAGTTCTCGGAAGAGGCGGTCAAATTCGGCCGTGGTCCGGTAGCGATAGGTTAGGTAGTTCTCGACTTTAGAGAGGGTTTCTAAAGCCGGCCGGTTGGCCAGCGGCCGCACTGCGGCCTGGGTGGCCAGCAGGCGAGCCTTCTTGAGCCAGGTGTTGGCCTTCAACTTGTTCAATTCCCGGTTGTAGTGGGCCACGCCGCTGTCAATCCAGCGGAAATGGGCTTCATACAACAGGTGGCGGAAGTTACGGACGACTTTGTGTTCCGGTTCTTCCTTGATGGGCCGGATGTCAGCGACGTAAGCACGTGATTGCTGGACAAACCTCTCGTCGGTGATAACGGATAGCAGGGTTAACCGCGCCCGTTGGCTAAGAACAGGCAGCGTGTCGGTGTAAATGACGTTGCGAACCGCTTCTCCCCGGGGGATGAGGATGACGATGTTCAGATCACGATGGCCGTTCGGGCTAATTGTCATACGAATAACCTGCGAGAAAATCATAAGCCGCGATTTTGGCAGCGACGGCGTCAATTTGTTGCGATTGCCAATTTATCGCGTAACGTACCTGGTTCGGTTTCTTAAAAATAATACCGGCGCAGGCCCGGCGATAATCGGCCGGCGCTGGCAGCCCGAAAAAGGTACACATCTCTTCCAGGCAGGTTTCCGGCTGCCGGATGAGCGTTTCATTGCGCAGCAGGAGCAGGTCGCCGGGGTCAATGTGCTGGCGAATGCCGGCCGTCCGCTGGCAGACCCAGAAGTAGTGGTCAATGGCCTTGTCCAGGGGCATGCCGGTCAGCAAGTGGATGCGGCTGATACCGTCGTAAGGGTTGCGGACCACCTGGACGAACCTGACTGGCACGGCGACGACCCGGCGCAGCCGGGCCAGCAATTCGGGGTCGTCGTGCAGCCGGGCGGTGGCCAGGCTGGCCTCGCCGACGACCAGCGGTTGCTCAAAGCGGCCCTGCCACTGGCCGGGGACCTGGTAGACGTAGGGCTTGTTGTTGTGGCCGGTCTTTTGCCGGTTTTTACGGGCGTGCCTGGCAGCGGCCGTGGCGATGTAGGTAAAGAGTTGTTGCCGGCTAAAGCCCGCGTCCACGTAGCGCAGGCTATCCACCTCGTCGGCCATGACGGCCTGGGGGTGGGCGTCGTACAGGGCCGCCACCAGGCTGTGGCTGCTGCGGCCGTGGCCCAGGAAAAGGCCAAAGAAGCGCACGCCGTCAAATAGCCCGTCGTAGCGCCGGCCGTCCCACTGCGTCCGGGCTGAGAGCCACTTTTCATACAGCCCCGTCTTACGGAACTGCTGGTAAGGCTGTCTTAAGGTACGCATCGTCAGGCTTCGGGGAACTCCTGTAGATAGCGTTCACGGCAAGCCGGGCGGGCCAGTTTGCCGCTGGAGCTTTTGACGATCCAGCGGTTCTCGACCAGGCGGACGTCGGCCAGGGCAATGTCCATCTGTTGGGCCAGCCGGCGGTGCAACTCGTTGCTAATAGCTATCTTTTCTTCTTCCGTAATCGGCGGCCGGACCTCACAGACGATCACCACCCCTTCGGTGCCCTGGCGCTCATTCCAGACGCCAAAGGCCACGACCCGGCCGGGGTAGACGCCGGGAACCGTGTTGGCCACTTCCTCCACGTCTTCAGGGTGGATGTTCTTCCCGCCGACGATGATCAGATCTTTTTGGCGGCCGGTGACGAAGACCCAATCGTCAATCATGTAGCCCAGATCGCCGGTGCAGAACCAACTGTCCCGGAAAGAGCCGGCCGTCAATTCCGGCTGGTGGTAGTAGCCGGCGAAAAGACTGTCGCCGCGCAGCCAGATTTCGCCGACCTGGCGATCCGGCAAGCGTTGGCCAGCCTCATTGACGACAATGACTTCTGTACCGGGAACCGGCGTCCCTGAGGCAACCATCGCGATAACTCCTGGCGCCTGAGGATCGGCCGGCACAGCCTGCCGCTCTTCCTGCAGCGCCCTGAGGGAGATCCAGTCTACCTTTATTGGCCGGTCATGGGGCTTGACGGCAATGCCCAGGGTGTTCTCGGCCATGCCATAACCGGTTGTCAAGGCCTCTTCCCGCAGGCCGTAGGGCCGGAAACGGGCGGCGAAGGCCTGGATGGTTTCGTAGCGGATCGGTTCGGCGCCGTTCAACACCTGCCGCCAGGAACTCAGGTCCACGCCCTCAATGTCGCCGGGGCGGACGGCGCGCATCAGGTGGTTGTAGGCAAAGTTGGGCATCCAGGAGTGCGTGCCTTTGTAATCATTGACCGCCCAAAGGAGGATCTTCGGGTCGCGGACCCAGTGAACGGGGGACATCAGGACCGTTTTCACGCCTGTAACGATAGGGATCAAAAAGCCGGTCGTCAGGCCCATGTCGTGGTGGAGTGGCAACCAGCTTATGACCGTGTCTCCCAACTGCAAATCCAATACCTGGTTGAGGGTGCGCCCCTGGTTCATAATCGCCTGGTGAGAGATCAGGACGCCTTTTTTAGCGCCGGTGGTGCCGCTGCTAAATTGGAGGAAAGCAATCTTGTCAGAGCCAAACTTCTCCCAGGCCGGCCGGAAACCGCCCTCTTGCCTGGCCTCCGGCGGTATCTCGTCGGTGCTGATAACCGCGCAGCCAGTTCCGGCCAGGAGGGCCTGGGTAGACTCCTTGAACTCGTTGGGCGTGATGACCGCCTTGATGCCCGACTGCGCCACCAGCGAGCGGACCTGCCCGACGTATAACTCCTGGTCCATGCGGGTAGTCGGCGTGGGGTAAATGGAAGGTAAAGCCCCCAGGTACAGCGCACCCCAGAAGGAAAAGATCAGTTTCTGGGAATGGCCCAGGACGAGCAAGACGATGTCGCCTGGACCAATGCCTATGTATTGCAGCGCCTGCGCCCAACGGGCTGCGCCGTCATGGAACTGGCCGGCCGTGATCGGCGTGTGGGCGCCGTCCTCGCCGATCAAGACCAGGCTCAGGTGCTCCGGGTCGTGCTCGGCGCGCTCGACAACAGGCTGAATGAGGTTTTGATAATTATAGCGGATCATGATTTTCCCACTCCAGGACAAAAATGGCCATCTGTTCCAGGGAGTCCATCTTATCGGCGTCTATGACCTCGTTAGGAATGTAGACGCCAAATTTCTCCTCAATGAAAACGATCAGGTCCACCACAGCAAAAGAATCTAAAAACCCCCCGTTGATGAGCGAATCGTGGTCTTGCAACGGGTAATTCGTATTGCGCAACAACTCCCGGCGAATGTACTTCCGCAACTCGTCTTTGATGTAGCTTTGATCCAGGGCCATAAGATTACAACACCTCGTATTCAGCCAGGCGGTTAACCGCCTCAATAAAGCCGGCCGCATTATCCAGGTGGCCGCTCCAGATCTCAGGAACCCAGGTAAAGTCCTGGTCGGCTAACAAGGCCAGGATTTCGTCCCAGGCAATCACCCCGTCGCCAATCTGTAAGCCCTCCCCGTCAATGCCGCTGGCATCGGCCAGGTGCAGGTGGCGAGCGTAGGGCAGGCAGCAGCGGACGTAGTCGTATAAACTCTCGCCGGCCATGTTGCAGTAGAGCTGGGCGTGCGAGATGTCCAGGGCCATGCCCAACTTCAGTTCCTGGCAAAACTCGACCATCTCTTCCGGCCGGATAAAGACGTTCTGGAACCATTGCCCACCCAGGTACCACGGCCGGGGTGGCAAATTTTCTGGCAAGAGGATGGTCCCTTTGGGGTCCAGGCGCCGGAAAGCGGCCGCCGCTCGCCGGAGTAGCCGGTCATGGCTGGTCACCGGTTCGTCCATACTCATCCCGCCGACGTGAATGACGACGCCAACCGGCCCGGAAAAGAACGGCCGCATCTCGGCCGCCTTGTCAATGGTCCGTTGCATCAAATCCACGGCCCGCTCCCAGACCTGATCGTTGTCCGAGCAGAGGTCGAGTAGTTTGCTGTCGGCAAACTCAGGGGCGTGGATGAATAACTGCTGCGGGTAGGGGTGGGGGGGCGGCACAAAGGGATGGTCCACGTCTACCTGGCTGAAGTGCAGTTCGACGAGCCGGGGCTGCTGGGCCAGGATAGCCGGCAGGTCGTGGAAGCGGGCTTTGAAGCCCCACGGCCGGCGCAGGCCGTTGGCCCGGATCACGCCGTTGTGGCTGATGCGCAGATCGCTCTCGGTGAAGTAATCGTCGCGCTTCACGTCCCGCTTCAGGACCGTGCCAAGCAGCTCGTCAATATGTTGGGGTGACAACCCTTTGCCTGGCCCCTGGACTTTGACCATCGGATGGGTGATGACCGTTCCGGCCGGCAGGTCGGCGGCGGCTACCAGGCTCTTGCGCAACACCTGGCGGTTTAACTTCTCCATGGCCGACAACTGCTTCTCCGTATGGCCCAGGGCGGCTTCGACGTGGCGAATATCCCGGATCATTTTGCCGATCCCCTGGGGTTCCAGGCTGGCAGCGTGGTCCGGTCCGGGCAGGGTGCGGTCGAGGGTGATGTGCTTTTCGATGATGCAGGCCCCCAGCGAGAGAGCCACCAGGGGTATGGCGATGCCCCGCTCGTGGCTGCTATAACCAACAGGGACATCAAATTGCTTGAGCGTTTCAATGAA
Source organism: Chloroflexota bacterium (assembly GCA_022616275.1). Classification (GTDB taxonomy): domain Bacteria; phylum Chloroflexota; class Anaerolineae; order Promineifilales; family Promineifilaceae. The sequence goes on along the minus strand of JAKEFB010000100.1, from coordinate 61,571 downwards.
ACGCAGGTTGAGGTTTTCAAAGGGAGCGGGGTAGGTGCTGACGCAGTGCAGCAGGGCAAAGGACGCGCCCCGCTCCTGGAGAAACTCGACCGTACGCTCAATTTCGTCCAGGGTGGCCATGCCGGTAGAGAGGATGAGAGGTTTGCCGGTGGCCACCAGTTGCTCCAGCAGCGGCAGGTTGACCACGTCGGCTGAGGAGACCTTGTAGACGCTCACCCCCAGTTCTTCCAGGAAATCAAGGCTGCCCTTGTCCCAGGGCGTACACATGAAGCGGATGCCGTGTTCGTCGCAGTGCGCCTTGACCTGCCGGAAGTCGTCGTTGCTTAACTCGGATTCAATCAAGTGGGGCAGGATGTACTGGTAGGCCCACTCGGCCGAGTTCGGATTGGCCAGCAGCTCGGGTGGGTAGAGACTATGCAATTCGCGCTTTTGGAACTTGACGGCGTCGGCCCCGGACTGGACGGCTACGTCTACCAACTGCAGAGCCATCGCCAGGCTGCCGTTGTGGTTGACCCCGGCCTCGGCAATGATGAAGCAAGGTTCGCCAGGGCCAACGCGGCGGTCTTCGATTTGTAAATATGGAGTATGCAAGAATCCTCCTGTAGGGTTGTAGTTATGTAGTTGTGTGGTTATGTGGTTATGTCGTTGGCTGCCAGTAAACATTCGCACAATTGCCAGTCGGCCGGGGAGTCAACGTCAATGGCGCTCCACTCGTCCATAACGTAGAGAGCTATTTTGCCGCCTAGCCGGTTGTTACCCTGGCGCAGCACCCAGGGCTTGAAAAGGTAAATGGAGCCATTTTCGACGTACTCCGGCGGCCGGTCCTGGCGGCGCGGCCGGTGGCGGTAATCGTAATTGAGCGAAGCAGGCTGGCCCTCTTCGGCGACGCGCCACAAAAAGCGGTGGGAGGGCACAACGGAGAGCAGAGAATCAGCCCCGGCCGCGACCAGGGTCTGAATGGCCTGGTCAATGTCCCCCGGCCGGCGCAGCGGCGAGGTGCATTGCAGAAAAAGCACCAGGTCGGGTTCGTACCCTTCAGATTTGGCCAGGGCGTCCAGGGCGTGCCGCAAAGCCGACTCCGAGGTGGCCGTGTCGCCGCTGATTTCCGCCGGCCGCCAGACGACCTCAGCCCCATAGTGTTGAGCGACCGCGCCAATCTCCTCGTCGTCAGTGGAGACAATCACCCGGCTGACCTGGCTGGCCGCCAGGGCCTGCTCGACGGTGTGGGCCAGGAGCGGCTTGCCGGCCAGCGGCCGGATATTTTTGCGGGGAATCCCCTTCGAGCCACCGCGAGCCGGGATGAGCGCCCAAATTATTTTGGATTTTGGATTGCTCATCACTCATCGCTCATTGCTCATTGCTGCTCATTGCTCGTTGCTCATCGCTCATCGCTTTAATCACCTGCTCATAGCGAGGCAGGAGCGCCGCGCGCGTGAAATGGCTGTCGAACGTCTGGCGGGCGGCCCGGCCGAGGCGGAGGCGCTGGTCGGGGTCGGCAGCCAGCTCGCGGATAACGCCGGCCATCTCCTCCAGGCGCTCGACCAGGCGGCAGTTGACGCCATCCTCGGCCTCCGGGAAGCCGGCCACGCCGGCCCGCACGGCGACGACGACCTGGCCAAAGTTGAAGGCGACCGGCAGCCGGGTGCGCTGGCCGGTGCTGTGTTCCCAGGGGATCAGGTGCAGGTCATAAGGCCGGAGCACCGCCGGCCAATCGGTGACGTGGCCGGTGCAGACGACCTGGGCCAGGTGTTGTTGAAGCGCCGGAGTGGCGGTGGAGGTGTCGCCCGCGGCGTAAAATTGGGGCCTTTCGGCCGGGGCCAGGGCCGGCCAGACAACCTCGAAGAAACGTTCTAACCCCACCCGGGTGGCCGTGGTGGCCAGCCCGCCAAAGTGGACCAGCCGCAGGTCGGCCGGGACGTGGTCGAAGTCCAGGTCAAAAGGCCGGTAGGCGACAGGGATGTAGGCCACGTGGCGGCAGCCCAACTGGCGTAACTCCTCGCACTCGACGCTGGAACCGCTGACGACGGCGGCCGATTGGCGGGCGACCCGCTCTTCGGCCCGCTGCATCCGCCCATTTTCGTGCCCCCGGCCGCGCAGGGCCTTGATGCGGTAAAGCCAGTCAATGTGAGAGAAGACGACCGGTATCTCTTTTTGCAAGACGGCGACCTGAGCGGCCCAGAAATGCTGGGCCCAAATAAGGTCCGGCCGCAGCTTCGCGACCAGTCCCTTTAACTGGGAGTAGCCGGCGGTGCGTAGAGTTGGGAAAACCACGTCTTCCCCAGATAACAAAGTCGCGACCTTGTTCTGCGCCCGGTCCCACAAGGTGCCGGGGTAAGGCATCGTCGTCATCGCCACCCAGGCGCACATTGCCTGGACTTCGGACCAGACCTCGGCGTCGGAGGCGACAAATTCGTCGAAGCGAGGGCGCTTGTGTGGATAAGCAAAGTGCCACAAATACACGTCATGCCCTAACGCCGCCAGCGAGGCCAGTTGTTCGTAGTAGATGGCCGAGCTGCCGCCGCGATAATGGGGCGAAAGGGGGTCCTGGGAGACGATGAAAAGAATACGCATGGAGTTAAGTGTCAAGTGTCAGGTGTCAGGTGCCAGGTGTCAGGTGTCAGGTGTCAGGTGTTGGTGCGTTTGTTCAGGGAATGGAGGAAGCCTCCTATCAGGGCCTTGGTTTTTGTTGCCTGTGCGTAATGTTCTGTAAACGCGTCTTCGTCAATATGGCCAGCGTCGAGGGCTACATATAGGAGCGACTGAACTTCCACGACCGAACGGCGGGCAATGCCTAAAAAACGGGCAAACTCTTTGGTAGAGCCACAATCAAACCCTTCGGCGATATTAGCCATACTTGAAACGGCCGCCCGGCGGATCTGGTCTCGTAATCCAAAGTCGTGTGCAAACGAACCAGTGGAGCTAAGCCTGTAGATTTGCCTCGTTAGGTTACGCGCTTCCTGCCAGGCCTGCACATCCTCGAATCGCTTGATCAAAGCCATTTTCTTCCCCTTTTACCTAACACTTGACACCTGTATACGGCGTCCGCCAGGTGTGGCGCAGCAAACTCTCCCCTTTTACTTGACACTTGACACTTGACACCTGACACTTTACTACAAGTGCGCCGCTTCCTGAAAAACAGCTTCGACCGTCTGGCCGGCGGAGCGCCAGTTGAGTTCAGCTTCGTACCGTTTCCGGGCGCTGTGGCAGAGGGCGTAGTAGCAGTCGGGCTGGTTGACTAGGTTGGTGATGGCGGCGACGTAGGTTTCGGCCGGGCTGTGCCTGGGCAGGACGAGGCCGGAAACGTCGTGTCTGACGGTCGTGCCCAGGCCGCCGGCGTCGTTGGTAATGGTCGGCGTGCCGAAGGCGGCCGCTTCGCCGGGGACAATGCCGGCCGGCTCAAAGCGGGCCGGGTGAATGAGCAGGTGCGCCCGGCGGTAAAGCTCGGCGTATTGGGCCAATTGGGCCGGGTCGCTCTTGCGAAACGGCCCCACGTAGGTGACGTAAGGGGCCGCCGGCCCGGCCGTGGCGCAGACGGTGAGTTCGGCCGGGATACCCTGATCGTTGAGCCGGACGACGGCTTCCGTGGCAATATCCACGCCCTTGCGATGGTATTCCTTGCCGACCAGCAGCAGCCGCAGCGGGAATTCCAGCCGTTTGAGGGTTTGAACGTCAATGGTTTCGGGAACGACGTGGGCGGGGATGGCAGCCGGCATGGGCATGATACACAGTTTTTCGGCCGGCGCGCCGTGGCGGGCGATGATGTCCTGTTTGGACCATTGGCTGTGGAGAATGACCCGGGCGCTGTTACGAATGGCCCGGCCTTCGATCCAATGCAGCAGCCGCAGCGCCGGGCGGCTGAAACCGGCCCCGTGGGCCTGCCAGGAGTAAAAGGTCAAATCGGTGTTGAAGACGGCCGGGGCCTGGCGGTTGTAAAAAGCCAGAGTGGCCGGGAACATGGAGAAGACCACGTCCGGCCGCCAGGTGGCCACAGCCCGGTTGACGGCCTGAGAAGCGCGCCAGATTGAGGCCAAGTCCCATTTCAGGTAGCGCTTGCGGGTAATGGCGTCGTGGACTTTCTTGACGACACGCTCGGCCAGGGGCGGCCGGGGTGGGAAGGGGCCGACAATGTGGACCTCGTGGCCGTTATCGCAGATGGCGGTGTAAAAGCCGTAATCCACGCTGCTGGAGCGGTCCAGGTCGCGAGGGTCGTTGCGCAGAGCGGCGTAGAGAACTTTCATGCCTGCCTCCGTGCCGGCCGGGCGGCCAGCCACTGTTCGATTTCGGCAAAGAGGGTGCTGATCGCCTTCTGCCAGTTGACGCTGTTTTCATAGTAGGCCCGGGCGCCTGTGGCCAGGCGGCTATATGCAGCCGGGTCCTGCAGCCAACCGGCTATCGCCTCGGCAAAGGTTTCGGCCGGCGCGCCCAGGGGGAAGAGAAGGCCGCTTTGATCGTCTTTGACGGCATCGGTGACGCCCATCGCCCAGTACGCCAGGCTGGGCAGGCCAAACGCGGCCGCCTCCAGGGCGACGATGACAAAGCCTTCTGAGCTGCTAGGTAAAATAAAAGCGTCACAGCAACGGTAGAGGTCGTATAGTTGCTTCCGCTGCTGCTCGTTGGCCTTGTCCAGCAAGCCGTAGCGCCTGACAAAAGTTTCGTCAACCGGGGAAGAGGGCGTAGAGCCAACGCAGTGCAGCGTGGCCTGGATGCCCCGGCGGTGCAGTTCGGCCGTCACGGCCACGGCCACGTCGCCGCCCTTTCTGGCCCAATCTTTGCCGACAAAGAGCAGGTCAATACGGTTTTGCTCAATAGCCTGAGCCAAGTTGCGGCCGGCGGCCACGGCCGGGCCGGGGTCAATGATATTGGCCCCGAAGGGAATAACCCGCACCTTTTGCCCGGCCGGGTGGTACTTCAGCGCCTCGTCGGCCACCCACTGGACCGGAAAGACGCACAAGTCGGCCCGCTTGATTCCCTGGCGGATGGTCTGGCGGCAGAGCCACAGGCTCAAAGGAGAGAGGTTGGACAGGCGGGCCTGGGGTAACTTTCGCTCGGCGTAGTTGTAGGTAATCATCACGTCCGTATAGAGAACGAGCGGTTTTTCCGTCGGGGTGTAGCCGGCCACGCCGACGTCGTTGGTGATGATCACGTCATGAGGGATGGCGGCCAGTTTGCGGGCGACTCGCCGGCCGGTGTGCCGGGCCACAAAGGGGTCCAGGAAGGCCACGTACCGTTTGCCCATCTGTTGGTGCAGTCGCCGGATGGCCCGGCTGGCTGGCGGGTAATGGAAATCAAGTGGACCCACCCGGTACACGGTGTGCCCCTGCCGCTCCATCTCCCGGCTCATGAAGTAATAAGTACCCGATCCCCGGCTCATATCCAGGCTGTCGAAGATAGTGACGAAAGCGACGTTCATGGTCACTGAGACCCCGTAGGTTGGGGCACGTAGCGTGCCCGGAGCACGAAGCGTGCTCTTGGAGACCTACGGGGTCTTTCCACCCCACCGCTCCCGGTTCATAGCGTAAATCTCTTGCAGAATGGCAGGAACGTCGTAAGCTGGTTCCCAACGGGGGTAGTCGCTCATGAAGCGGCCGTTATCGCTGATCCACCAGATGTGGTCGCTGGTCTGGTTTTATTTGGAGAACTGCCAGACAAGTGTTTCTTAGCTATTGCTGATTGATTAAACTCAGTAATGTTTCGTGGGGAAAGTCTGCCAACATGGCCAACAGTAGTCGCATTCGCGCACTTGGATGGTATGGCCCAGATAATGCAGATGAACTTCGAGCTTTGTAGTGAGTGCTAGAAATAAGTTGTACTGAGTTTTCAGGGTTCCACGGCTCGAATTCAATGTTAGAGTGTTCGTCTAAATCCGGTGCTGCAGCTATTGCCTTTCGTATCTCATTTTCTTTCTCATTCACCATGACTAATGCACCGACATCCACGTTTAAATTTGAAACTTCGCGATAAAATCCTAAAACTTGGATTTGTGAAATTTCAACCTGACCAAGTTCTTCTCGGATACTCCTCTCAATGGCTCCATGGAAGAAAAATCTTTTGTCGCTCAACTGGTTCGGGTTCATCTGTTCCGAAATAGACACCTCCCAATGGGCAGGGTAGTAGAAAACTTTTGCAGAGCGCTTGGTGAATAACACTTTATTGTCCAAGGTTTTAATCACGGGCGTTACTGTAACGAGATTAGGTAAATGAGTCCAAAAGTCAAAGATCTTGGTAAGATAGGCTTCATAAAGCGTGCAGTGTCGCCCCGGAGAAATTTCCAATACAGGATGATCAATCATAAACTCGATTACAACGTTTACTTCCGTTGAACTTCTGCCCATTTGCAATTCTAGGACCCACTCGTCGTTTACACAATGTTGTTCCCAGTGAAGTATCGTAAACTTCGACTCATTTCTTTGTGGCTTTCGAATAAAACCATACTGCTTTTCTAGTTCGCTTAGAGAGGGTAAATTAAGCAAGCGATCATCCTGGGACAGGGTCACCATAAATTGTGATGGGGACATCCAGCCCTTTAAATCTGAGGGTGCTATAATTAAGACCGCATCATCAATAGCTAATGTGTCGCGTTTATATGCTTCAAGAATTCTTTTGGCTTTAGGAGCGGCTTTTATGCCTGCACTTTGTAATGATTCTCCAATTTGTTGGAGCAACTGCGTACTATTCTTCACACCGTTAATCACCCTCGTAATAGTGAACCAACGATTACAACCACTTAATTTTCGTAGTTCACGATCTCGCCTAGCTTTTGGATTACTGTTTCAAAGCCATGCTCTGCTAACAGTGCTAACAATAATCGGTATCTTGAGCCTGGATGAAATTTACCCCCTTTATAACTGGAAGTTCGCAGGATATTAAGCATGTTGTCCAAATCCATAAAAGGTTCAAAGTGAATTTGTTGAGCTTCATGTTCGTCCACAGCTTGCCGCCATGCATTTTCAATAGAGCCAGACATCCTATCAACATGTGCCAGAATGGCAACATTTATGACCCCGTTATGCCACTCTCTATAAATAGATAAGATCTCCATCTCTCTAATTTTAACTCCAAGCTCTTCTTCAACAGCCCTTTCAGTTGCCTTCCTGAGCAAAGTTTCACTTAATGCATCCTGGTTTGGATCGATCTGTTCTTCTAGCGAGATAGACCAGTGACCAGGGTAGTACTTTACCTTGTTGCTTCTCCGCATAAACACTATTTTGTTATCACTGGAGATTACAATTGGCGTCAAAACTATCATATTGGGTAAGTATTCCCAAAAGTCTATAGTGTTATTAAAATACTCCCACCGAAGATCGACAAGACGGCCGTCGCGCCAACGAAAGACTCGGTCCCATTCATCCTCAGATTTCCACTCAAATGTGATCCAATCAAACTCACCCTCTTGTTCCTGACTTTGTCTCTTCTTCCTGTTCAGGTTCAAGACCGCTTCCAACGCCCTATTGTCTCTATATGTGCTTATTCCCAACCAGAGCCGCAGTTTACCTCCACGATCAAGTATCGGGGGATCCCATTTGTCTATGAACACTTTATTCCTATTTATGGCGCCTTCCTCTAATTGACCATATTTTTCTCTTAGCTCTTCATGCCAGTTGGGCGGCCAGTAGGTTATAGTTTCAGCCCTTTGACGCAAATTGATAACAACGAGATTAGGATCTGGTTTCCATCCTTTATAGCCAGGAGGCTCAACTATCGAGATGACACCATCAATAGCAAGAACTGATTTATCTGCATTATCTCTAAGCTTCTCCACTTGAGGCCATGGCTGTATTCCTGCCCGGGATAAAAGTTCTAGAAGGCGAACAGATAGAGCGTCAGTATCATACAAAATTGATGCCTGTGGAACTGTTACCTGTGGACGACCTATCTCACCACTGATATAAACCTCATATACATCCGGTCGTAGTGAGCCGAGATCAAGGTATCCAAGGCGCCTCGTGAACTTTTTGGCTAAATCATAACCATCATCACTTGCCTCTAGCGCATTTAAGAAATTCTTCGTTAGCAGAACGGTACCTTTCTCCGAAACTGAAGCCAGACGGCATGCGCCATCCACACCAATGCCAGCGGGTACTGTATCTAATTCCCTGATCGGGTGGCTGATCGAAAAAACCTGCCCACGTTCCATTCCTACCCCCACATCGACCTCGCTTATTTCTAAAGCTATTCCTTCTGTCAGAAGAGCAGCTCTATAGGTTCTTAAGGTTTCTCTTGTCAGGTCAAATATCTCTGTGGCAGTCAGCTTAATCCCGACAACTACCCATTCGGTCCCTGTTTGTAACGTAGCCAAATCGGTATTTCCCCAATCGTAATGACTGTGTAATACTTTAGCTATTGCTTGACTAAAAACTTTCATCCGGATTTTCCGTTGACGCCAGTCAGGTTGCGGTAAAATCCTAAAGCACACTACAGGGAAATCATATTCACCACCCATTATTTCATACAACGGTGACAACCGTCCGGCAAGACTATCCGCTAGGGGCACAACCACTTTGCGAAAGACAACTGTTCCCAGCAACGCTGCGATTATTAGAGCAAGTAATGAAGCCAAAGCTTGCTGGGGTTGAGAAAGATTAGCTCCAAGCGGATTGACGAAAAACTTGATTTCCCAAACAGTCAATGAGCCCACCCGGCCATCATGGCAATAGCATTCTGACTTTTACGTGAAGTCAAAGATCGAGCATGCATCCATGCAAGTAAGGCAATTGGCCCATACAGGGTTAGTAGCAAGAAGAAGAAGGCTTTGCCCACGAATGTCCCTTGTGGATCGGAAGGGTTAACCGAAACTAATTCTACTAAATCAGCGCCATCCGCTATAAGACCAATGATTAGCGCAATAGCACTAATCAGTACTGCTAACTCCCCAATAGACTGCTTTCCTTGTTTCGCCATTGTCCCGAGCCTCAAAAAAAGATTGACAAAAAGGGTTAAAGATTCTTATGACGATTAGGCATAGTTCAAAAACCCGGAAAGTTAGCTTGACACTTTGAAAAGGACCTTGAAAAATTTTTCGCTTATTCTCAATGATTCGCACTCGTTACTCTGGAAAAAGATGCAGTATCGCGGTTATTCCCAAAGCACTTCACATAAAAGTGTCAAGCTAATTTGAACCATGCCGACGATTATTACGCAATCCTCGACCCAAAGCCATCTTTAGGGCAACCCGATGGAATCCAGACCTCCACAGCATGGAATATCGCCCATAGCGGTGAGCCGTTTGGAAGCGCCGGCCATAGCTCTTTAGCAACCATTTCAAAGGACGTTCACCCCGTCTCCTGGCAGCCTGTAAAACGGCATAAGCCTTTTCACTGTTGACTGGTTCAAATTCACCCCGACGCACAGCTCGGAGGGGTGCCTGTTCTTCGTGCAGGCGTTCATATGACAACAATGCATCAGTGAAGAACACATTACTGGCATAGGGACGCATCCGCAGCCATAGTTCAAAGTCCATCGCATAGTGTAGGTCTTGTGCCAGCGGTCCTGATAGTTCCCACAGGTCGGCCGTCCAGAAAGTGCTGGGTTGGGGGAAGGTCCGGCCGTCGTAGGCCATTTCCTCCCAGTCCGGTTGCCGGCGATCTTCCCGGCCGGCCAGTTGGTGAGGATCATCCGTCAACGTGGCTGCTCCTACCAGCATTGTGCGAGAGTGTTGAGCCAGCATCTGGGCTACTACGGCTAGGGCGCCTGGATAATAAACGTCGTCACTGTTAAGCCATCCCCAGAGTTCGCCGCTAGCCTGTGCGAAACCTTTGTTGATGGCTTGGCTCTGTCCTTTGTCTGACTCGCTGAGCCAACAAGTCAGCCACGACTCGTAACGGCGAACAATCTCGACACTGCCATCGTTGCTTCCACCGTCAATGACAATGTACTCCAGGTTAGGATAGCCCTGGAGCAACACCGAGCGGATCGTCTCCTCGACAAAGTGGGCGTAGTTATAGTTGGGGGTGACCACGCTAATGCGCGGCCAGGGCGAGCCGTCCGGCATCTGCTCCGGCAGTTGCGGGCTGGCTTCGGTCCACGGCCAGCCGCTTCTATCCGGTGGGGGTGGGGGGAGGGTGTTAAGCGATGGGAACACGGAACTACGAATCATAATCAAAAATATTCGCGCCATTCGCCCATTCGGGTCATTCGCGATAAAAGTCCATCACAATCCATCTGTGCTCTACCGTTTTTTACGGGCCAGCCAGAGGGAGTCAAAGACGCTGGCGAACTCAAAATCGCCGGAGGGCAGCACGCGGTGCTGGATGACCCAGTTAGGTCCCCAGGTTTCGCCCCGGCCGGGGTGGTAATCGTGGAAGCCGAGGTAGCCACCGCTGGCCAGGCAGGGCGCGTAGTTCAAAAAGTCAAATTCGCAGCCTTCCCGGGAATGGTCGCCGTCAATAAACAGGAAATCCATTGCGGGCAGCCGGCCGACGAATTCGTGTGAATACCCCTGCCACGCCTCGACGCAGCCGTCTACGCCCAGGCGGCGCATTTTCTCCTGGAACTGCAGGTAGAGCGATTGGTCGCCCTTGCGCCGCTGGTACACTTCACTGCTACCGCTCTCGCCAGAGGCGTCGAAAGGGTCAATGGCAATCACCCGGCCGCCGGGCGGCAGCCCTCGGGCCAGGCAAAAGGTACTTTTTCCTTTCCAGGAGCCGATTTCGACGACGGTGCAACCCGGCGGCAGGCTGGCAGCCGTACGATACAGGGCCGCCGCTTCGGCCGGCGTCAGCCAGCCCTCAATACTTTTCACCGGGCGAATCTTAAAACGCAGAATCAGGCGGTCGCCCAGGTAGCGGCGAAAATTGCCTAGCCCCAATTGCCGGACCGGCTCGACGAGGTTGTTGCGCCACCAACGCCGATAACGTTTCAGGCGGCGGTTCATACCAGCCATTCCTCGTCGGAGTAAAACACACGCGCCACCTCGTTAACACAGGCGTGGACTCGCTCAATTTCCGTGGCCGTCAGCCGCTCTTTCCATATCCCCACGCTGGCCTGGCTGTGGCGCTTAAGGGATTTCCACTGGCTGACAGGTACTTCGGCCGGGTTGGCGGGATCAGAGTACTCTTGAATCATCTGCTGCACGGCGGCCGAAAAGTCCAGGTCCAGCTTCTGGAACAAGGCCTGAAAGCCGCCGATAGGGTCGCGGGCCAGGTCTTCATGGCGGATGAAAAGCCAATCTGGGTAGCAGCGACGATACCAGGCGGCCGTGTGGTAGAGAAGCTTCCACAGCAGGCTGAGCTGGTCTATCAGGTCGTGCGGGTGAGCGGCGAAGTCGCGAATTTCTTCTTCAAAACAGGCCAGGTGGTCGTTCATTAATCGCGGTTGGGCCAGGAAGTCGTTGAAGTCATGGGGCCAGCCTAGCCGCAGGCGGCTGTTGACGAAGGCGGCCGGGTGGCGGATCAGGACGACGATTTGAGCGCCGAAGGTGTTGGCCAGCCACTCGGCCATGAAGAGTCCGGTTGGCTCTTTGATTAACGGCCGGGCACAACGTGCCTGGTAGGTGACAAAAGAACGATACTCTCGGATCACCCGCCGCAAATGTCGCCATTGCCACATAGACGGTAGCTCGGCCGTCAGATTGTAGCGGCAGGAAAGGGTATCTTGAATTGGTTTGCGAAAGAAAGCTTCGTTATGCTTGCTGATATAGGTAAACCAGTAGGGAAAGTCGGCCGCGCAGATGCCCTGGGAATGTTTCTTTCGGCTAAAAGGCTCGTCCAGCCAGGCGAGACCAGGGCTGGTGGCCAGCATCTGGGCCACCCAGGAAGAGCCGGAGCGCTGGGAGCCGGTGATATAGATTGGATTGTTCGCGACCATACCAGGACGGGAGTGGAGAAAACGCTTCTACAACAAAGTAACTGGAGCAGCCGACAGAAGCGGCCATTGGGTCAGGCGGCGTGAATTAAAAAATTGGCGCAAGAACTCCACCTCGGCTGTCCCCAGCTCCTGTTGCCAGCGTTCGTTGGTCCTGGCTTTCACTCCTTCTTGCCGGATGGCCTGGGCAATATCCTCCTCCGCCAGCCCACAAAAACGGGCCAGGGGACCGGTCCAGGCCTCCGGCCGGGCACAAAAATCCTCGTAATTGACCACCAGGTAACTGCCTGGGTCAAAAGTCGCCAGTTGGGCGGACAGGTAAGTCAACTGTTCTTCACAAATAACGGCGCAGGCCCGCAGATTTTCGGCAAAACCACGCCGCATCGAGGAATAAGTTGAGGCCCGGGGATCGCGATAAATGACGACAATGCGAGCATCGCTAAACGTCTCGAACAGGTCGGACAGGTCCGGCCGGTTGCGGTCGCCAGGGTTAAACGGGGCCGAACGCTTATAAATGACATGCGACCGGTTGCGGTATCCTTCTTCCTCGAGCAGCGCAGCGACCAGATGAGGCAACATTTGGCGGCTCTGTTGATACAGCGCCAACGGTCCTTTACGATCCCATAGACGGGTAATGGCTTTGTTAAAGTACCTGGCTAACAGGGTGGCTGTTTCATCTGTTGCGGGAATAGTGGTGAACTGCCCGCCCAGGCATACCACTCCCGGCGGGCCGCTGAGCACCCGTGTCAGCATGGTCGTACCTGACCCTGAAGCGCCGACGATGAAGATAAAGCGGTACTCCTGCCGGGCCGGTTTTTCTTGCGTCTGCCGGCCCTTTAAGCGGCGGCTCAGGAGTTGTTCTGAACTAGGGGCTAACAGATTGGCCCGCTGCAACACCGAGCGCACTTTCCACTTTACCGGGCTGGAGAGTTTCATTTTGCCACCTGAGCCACCGTATCGGCCGGGTAGCCGGCTTCTTGCAACCACTGCCCGTAGCGGGCGGTCAACCATTCTTTTTCCGATTCGCTTAACAAACTTTGCCAATTGTCGGGCGCGCCGCCGTTGGCCGAGATGTGATTGGGGTGCAGCAACGTCTGCTGGTCAATACGTTGTTTGGTTCCAGGTTGTGTTTGCGGCCGGGCGACGGCGATGCCCAGGCGGCGCAAACTACGGCGGGCCAGCGATAAAAATTTCTGTAGCCGCAGCTTCCACTCCAGGCGCTGCAAGACCTTCTTCATGCTGTCAACCGAACATTCGCGGACGACTTCGTCCAGCAAAGCAGGCGAAGGGGCCAGGTTAAGAAAAGCCGCCAATTCTCGCGCTGCCTGGGGCAGGTCGGCCATGACCTCTTCGTACTTCTGCCACAGAACGTGCTGTGGCAACCGGCCGACGGCGTAATAGGTGGCTACCGCCCTGTCTAACTCTTCCAGCAGTTTTTCTCCTTCAAATTGCCAGACCCGCTTGTAGGAGGCGGCGACGCCGCGAATATCCCGGTAAATGTAGCCAATGACCATCGTCCCGGCGGCAGTCATCTCGGCCGCGCCGGGGGGCAGATCGTGCATCTTAACGACGTGCCACCGGCCGTCCTGGCCCCAGGCCTGCAGCAGTGTCTGGCAGTCGTGGATTTGTTCCCGCAGGATAAACCCCTCGCCCTGTCCTAAGCCCATCTTTTCCACCAGGCCGCGGACCAGGTTATATTGCAGCGTAGACCCGGCCCGGTTCATCCCGTTACAAACGATTACAGGCATGGCCTTACCACCTACCCAGGCCAAGCGCCTGCCAATAGCCCTGGCGTGATAAGACGGCTCGATCCCCCGGCTCGCGGCTAAAGATGGTGTTGGCGCGAATGCGAAGGAGTGGTCCGTAACCCCGCTGCGCCAGGTAAGCCACCAGGGCCGGCTCGACGCGTTCAATGAGCAGGAGGCGCGGCCGCCACTTCTTCAGGTCAATGGATTGCAGTACCTCGAAGTCCATGCCTTCACAGTCAATAGAAATAAGGTCAATGGCTGTACCAGGCTCCAGGCCAACTTCTTCGGCAATGGCCTCAAAGGTGCGCAGAGGAACGTCGTGGCTCTTAAACTGCTGGCCAAGCTGGCGAGCTTTGGCCTCCGATTGGATAGTGGTCTCGACGAAGGAAAGCTCGGCCGGTGAAAAGGTGCCGTTATCGCCGCCGAGCACCTCGGTAATCTGGATCGTGCCGCTGCCCCGGTTGCCGACGGCAGCGTGGACGACAATGCTGCCGGGGCGGTTGCGCCGGCAGGCTTCGACCTGGTCCGGCAGCGGCTCAATGAGCAGCCCTTGCCAGCCCAACTGCTCGAAAAAATAGGTGTTGCTGAGGTGGACGCCGTCGTAAGCGCCGATCTCGACGTAATAGCCGGCCGGTTTACAGGCAAAAAGCTCAGCCAGCAAAATATCTTCGCCATCCTGGGCGGTGAAAGTCAGCGGGTGGCCGAATTGGGTGCTCAGGGTGGCCGCTTTCCGCTCGCCGGCCAGCCTGACCAGGGCCCGGAAAGGGGCGATGCCAACCGGGAATACGTCCTCGCAACCGGCTAAAGGTTGGCGGTTCAACCGCCGGCCAGTTTTGGAGCGGTGGCGCCGCCGCTGCCAGGCCAGGGCGGTCGCCGCGCCCAAGATGAAGGTGCCGGCCGCTATAGCCAGAGCTACCGCTGTTGGGATCACGGTTTCTCCCTCCACGCCGGCCGGCGGCGGGTCAAAGCCCGGCCGTAAAGGCTGAGGTCACAGGCCAGGTAGGGCTCCAGCCAGGCGGCCGCGTAGCCAAGCCCGCGCTGCTGGTTGAGCTGCCAGGGAATGGCGCTGACCAGCCGCCAGAGCAGGCGGGAGAGAGGGTATTGGGCGGCGTTGGCATACAGCCGCGCCCAGAAATTTTTCTGCCGCCCTGGCTGAACCCCGTGGAAGAGATCAAGGGCCAGGGCAGGCGCGGCCGCCAGGTCCTGTTCATAAGCCATGTTGGAGGCGATGCGGCGGGTAATGGCCCGCAGATGGTCTACTTCTCCGACGTTAACCAGGGCAATGCGATAACCCTGGGCTTGCAGGCGATGAAAAACAACCATGTCGTTGAAGGAACCGGACAGCTCTTCCGGCACCTGGCCGGCGGCCTGCAATACGTCACGGCGAAAGACGTTGACGTTGAGGGTCATGGAGGCTGGATAGCAACGACGGGGAACACGCGCCCGCCGGGCGACCTGGGTGGCGTAATCGGAACGAATGAGATAGGGCATGGCGCAGCCGACGTCGCCTTTCAACTCATGCGCCAGGCGCTGGAGTTGGAGAGAAGAAATGAGAATGTCGTTGGCAATCAGGGCCACGTAGTCGGTCTGGGCTGCCGCGACGCCCAGGTTGTAAGTGGCCCCAAAGGAGAGCTGCCGGCCGGCGTGCAGGTAGCAGACCCGGTCGCCGGTCACCATCTCAGCCAGGGTGGGGTCCGGCTCCGGGCTACCATCACAGACCAGGATCGTCAGGTGGTCGTCCGGGACCTTTTGCAGCGCGGCGACGCACAGGCTGGCCAGGCGCTGCAAATAAGGATGCCGGGTGGGGTTGTAGTGGCAGATGGCGGCCGTCATATCGGCCGCGGTGTTAGCAACGGCCTGGCCGTCACTCTCGGCCAGAGATGATTGTGGCTTCGCTTTGAATTCCATTACCACTGTAGGCTGGTATTGTAATCGTAAATTGGTCCGGGAAGTGGAAGGCCCCGAAATCTTTTTTAGGGCTGAAGGATCGGCCCGTCTTGTAGGGGTCGTATGACTCGACGTCCACGGCGACTGCCCGGTCAAAAACGTCGTAGTAGATCTTTTCCCGCAGGTCGCCCAGGCGCAGGTCAAAGTAGTAACGGCCGGCGCCCAGGGGCATGTCGCTGATCGTAATGTGGACGTCGAAGCGGCCGGCCGGCGCTTCCAGCGGTTGGCGACGAAAATGGGCCGGGCTGCCGAAGGCCAGGCGCTGGCCCAACAGGGAGGTAAGATGCCATTCGACGGTAAAGGGCGCCGGCCGCGAGGCGTGGCAGTTGGCAACCAGAGAAACGGTGGTGCGCCCCTCGTCGGATTGCTGCACTGATTGGAGTGTAGCGCTTTCAATGTAGACGGGAGCTGAGGGGTTGTAGCTGTTGGTGCGGCGTGGAGCGCCCTCCGAGCCGGCCGTGGCCAGATAAGCCTGGATCACGTCGGCCACCGGACCTATTTGGACGATCTGCCCTTGCTCCAACTGAATGGCCTGCTGGCAAAGGACGCTGACGGCGGCCATGTTGTGGCTGACGAAAAGCACGGTACGCCCGGCCCGGGCCACGTTTTCCATCTTACCCAGGCACTTTTTCTGGAAATCGGCGTCGCCGACGGCCAGCACTTCGTCCACCAGTAAAATATCAGGCTCCAGGTACGCTGCCACCGAGAAAGCCAGGCGTAAATACATGCCGGTCGAATAATGCTTGACGGGTGTATCCACGAACTGTTCCACCCCGGCGAACTCCACGATCTCGTCAAATTTGCGCTCGATGTCGCGACGTTTCATACCCAGAATCGCGCCGTTGAGGAAGATATTTTCCCGGCCGGTCAATTCCAGGTGGAAACCCGTGCCCACTTCCAGCAAAGAGCCGACCCGCCCGTAAATATCGGCGTAACCGGCCGTTGGCTCGGTGATGCGCGACAGGATTTTCAGGAGGGTAGTTTTGCCGGCCCCGTTTCGGCCGATAATCCCGACCACTTCCCCATCCCGGACAGTAAAGGAAACGTCCTTCAGCGCCCAAATAGCTTCGCGCCTGGTGGGCCTGGCCCGCCCACGCAGGCGGCGTAATGGGTAACCGGCTATCCGCACCAGGCTGTCGCGCAGTGTGCCATATTTCACCTGTTCGCCCAGGAAGTATTGCTTACTCAATTTTTCGACGTGGATGGCAATGTCACTCATATTACCCGTCGTCCGTCGTCCGTCGTCTATTAAACCACATCGGCAAAGCTTTTTTCCATGCGCCGGAAGTACAGGGCCCCGGTGACCAGGAGAATGAAGGAGATGAGGGTTGAGACCAGCAACATCGGGCCGGGAGGTGTATCCGTGCCAAGCAAGGCCCAGCGGAAACCTTCGACCACGCCGGCCATGGGGTTCAAGCCGTAAAGGGTCCGCCAGGGCTCTTCCAGCAGGCTGCTGGAATAGACGACGGGTGTAACAAAAAACCAAAACTGGGTGAGAAAGGGGATAATCTGGCGCACGTCGCGGAAGTGGACATTGAGCGCCGACAACCACAAGCCGACGCCGAGCGAGGCGACCAGCGCCAGCAGCATCAAAAAGGGTAACAGCAATATCCCGGCCGTCGGCCGGATGTTAAAGTAGAGCATCATTCCCAGGAGGATGATAAAGGCAATGGCGAAGTCAACCAGGCCCGACAGTACGCTGGAAATGGGGACGACCAACCGGGGGAAGTAAATCTTTTTGATGAGATTGGCGCTGCCTACCAGGCTGTTGGACGACTGGGCCAGCGAAAAGGCAAAGTAGTTCCAGGGCAGCAACGCGGCGTAGCTAAAGATCGGGTAGGGAACGCCATCGGACGGCAGTTTAGCCAGCCGGCCGAAGAAAATCGAAAAAACAATCATCGTGCCAACTGGTTGAATAATCGCCCAGGCCGCGCCCAAGACCGACTGCTTATAGCGGACTTTAATGTCGCGCCAGGTCAGGAAGTAAAGCAGCTCACGATAGGCCCACAGCTCGCGCAGCTTGAGAGAGACCCAACCTGGCGAGGGTTGGACCCGGTACAAGGCTTTCCGGCCGGTGGCCGGGTGGGACACGCTTTCTAGAGGGAGATCGATGTTGGCCATGAGTAATTACCGTCAGGCAAGTTCCACCCTTCCGACAAGGGATCACTAAAATCAGGTATGGAAAAGGCCCGCACTATCCACGCGGGCCGTTGTCACTCCCGGTCATAGGGCAGACTGGCACTACCAATGAACCAGCACAGAGTGAGAGAACGCGAAGGTAAGAGCCGGGAACTTAGGCTTTACCCAAAGGGTAGCCTGAATTATACCAGACATATCCAGTTATTGAAATTAGAGGCCGGGCTATGGCGCCAGTTGTGAACCTTCGGCTACCATTTGCTCGATTCGAGGATAGGCGGCTGTAAAAAAGGGAATAGGATCTACGTTCCGAGCATACGGCCCTGGTTGCACTGCAGGACAGATCACCCGAATATCTGTGGTGATGATCACTGCCTGTTCCAAAAGAACGCGATATTCAATATATAAGCTTTCCCATTCTGGAGGGACCGAGGCAAAGGCGGGCGCCAGGGTCACCCATAGCGTATACCAACCAAGATAGGAGCCACAGTCCCCCCGGTTGCGTTCCCGCTCCTCACGAAGAATAGGGAACCAATCCAGGGTAAAACTGCGGAAAGAATCACGCACCAGTCCCAGGTTAGTAATAAAGACAGTCGCATCAAAGGAAGAATTAATGGGCGTTTCCGGGAAGCGCGGCGCGTCGGCCGCGTTTAATACAGGAGTGGGTGTCGGTGGGATGACAGGGCCGGAGTCAGAACTCTGGCCGTCACCAAACGGGCAGGTCTTGCATTCGTCGTCCTCGTCGGCCGGCGGCGAAACGTCTTTGTTTGAGTCACCTTCCGAGTCGCCACCATCAGCGCTCCCTGGCTGCGCCGGCATTACGGCGCCAGGTATCAAGGTGACTGTAGGAATAGAGGTGGGTGTTGCTGCCTGTAGCCCTGGGGTAGATGAAGGTAACGGTCCTTTAGGCGTTTCGGTTGGCGCGGCGGTGACCGGTTGAATCCCCGGCCGGCCAGGGCCGGCCGAAGGTAGCTCTAAACCGCCTGATTCCTGGCAGCTACTACCAAACAGCAAGACAGTTGAAAGCAAAAAGAGGAACAGCCACTGTCGTATTCTTTGCTCACGACCCAAATTTAGGTGTCGCTTTAGTTCCAAAGTCGTCATCCTGCCTTGCTTAAAAATCTAGGACATTAGTCCCATTCGGTAAAAGTTATTATAGCCGAAGTTAAAGGGTATTGGTAATGCTGTTTCTTATCGGGGGGCCGGTTAATGATCAGGTGAAAATAGAGAGAGGAACGTCACAACAACGTCTCTTTTGGCAATCACGCGAGGTTTTATTTGTTTGAGCGGGGGCCAGGGAGTGCGCCGGATTCCAACTGCGCCGCCCGGTCTAATGCTTTGGCCAGGTGCGATTGGCGATAATAAGCAACCGCAGCGGTGACGTCCCCTTCCATTTCGGCCGTCTGTCCCGCCCGCCAGCAGCCATTGCCGGCCGGGTCGCCGTGCCGGCAGGCTTCCAGGTAAGCGGCAATCGCTGCCTGGCGATCACTGTCTACCAACAGGTCGCCTAACTCTAGCCAGCGCAGACCGTCCCCTGGGGTTAGACGCAACCCTTGCCGGTAGAGTTCGACGGCCAGGGCCGGCGACTGTTCGGCCTGGATGCCGGCCAGCCAGAAATGAGCCGCCGCGCTCTCCGGCTGGACCTGGACGGCAAATTCAGCCAGCGCCTGGTGGTCGGGGGCCAGGATGGCCACGTAGGGGGTAAAACGGTCCGTGCATTGCAACAAGACGGACCAGGCCCCGTCCCGGCCGGCCTCGTTTTGCTGGGCCTGTAAGACCAGCCCCCAATACCAGTTCGCGTGGCAGTTGTAGCGAGCCAGTTCTGAAAGGGTAGCCTCGACCGCCGGTAACAGCTCCGGTTCGGCCAATAACGCGGCCGTGGCCTGGGTCGCCACACGGTTTAGCCTGGCCGCCGGGCGTAGCCAGAGCCAGACTAAGGCCAGGAGCAAGAGGCCAAGTCCGGCAACCATAATACCAGGCCGGACTCTTCTGGCTGGCGCTATCTCGCCGGCCGGCTGTCCCTGGGTCGTCCGGGTCTGGCTGAAGGCAGCCATCGTCAAGCCAAGGAGAAACCACAAGCCTACACCTGGGCGAGCACCCAGGGCGATGGTGTCTGTCAGGCTAAAAACCAGGTGAGCGGTTAGAGCGCCGGTCAGGCCAATGACCCAGTAGCGATCCGGCGAACCGGCCGGTACGCGCCGGAAAAGCCGGGCCAGGCAGACCAGGGTAATGGCCACAATGGCGACGACTATAAGCATCGCTGGCAGACCCAGGTCCAACGCTGTTTGCAGAAAAAGATTGTGGGCGTGAGCCAAATCTAAGTCTAAGACGGCTGTGGTTTCACCTTTTGGCTGGGGCCAGGGATAGAGAAAGTTTAAGGCATGGCGAAACGTTCCCAGCCCAATCCCGGTCAAGGGGAAATCGGCGATGCCCCGGAGGGCACGCTGCCAGATTTCGAGCCGGAGGCCGACCGACCCATATTGCCAGGAACTGGAGCTGGCATAGAGAAAGATGTAAATGAGCCGCTGGGGGCCGGCGACCAGGAACGTGGCCAGGCCAACGACGGACAGTCCACCCAGCAAAATCCAGCCACGCCGGCCCATCAGGAGCAGCATCAGGACCAGCGCCAGGCCAAAGCCTAATAGCCCACTGCGGGATTGGGTCAAGAGTAGCACGCCCGTAAAGAAGAGCGCCAGCAGCAGGCTTAATCCGGCCACGGCCGGGACCAGGCGGCGTGGCGCGAGTCCGAGCGGGTGAAAGGTGATCCTTTCCGGCTCTTCTCGTCGCCTGGCCAGAAGCAGAGCCAGGCTTAAAGCCAGCGCCAGGGGAGCAAACAGGGTCAACGTGCCGGCGACTTCGTTGGGCTGGATACCTCCAGGCAGGCCCAGCGCGACCCCGGTCAGATTGGGCAAGGCAATAGTGATCTGGCCGAGAAAGGGAAGTTTTCCCGTATCCCCCAGGCCAAGCAGGCCAACAACGGTGAAAGCGCTACCCAACGCCAGGTAAACCAGCGTCAACCAGGCGATCCGCCGGCCGGCCGGCCGGGCCAGGGGCTGGTGGTCCGGCTCATAGGGCCAGTTGACTACCTCAAAGAAGACGGCCATAGCCCACAGCAGGCTGGTCAGCTTGGGCCAGGTGGCCTGCCAGAAAAGCGGCGTCACCCACAGCGTGACTGGCAGGGCCACGACCAGGAGCAGAAGAATGGGCAGATTGAGGGGGGTTGGGGCAATGAAAACCCCCTTTGTGGCCCGGCGCAAAATAAAAGGGGCCAGCAACAAGCCCAGGCTGGCCAGGACAACCGGGAGCGGGAAGCGATCGGGAAAGAGGAGGACAGGCCCCACCAGGAGTAACAAGAGTGGGCCAGCGAACGACACCATCAGCGCCGGAAGCCGGCTGGAGCGGCCGGACATTTTTACAGACACAGTTGGTCGCATAGAGGCGCTTATCAGTACGGGCAATGACAGCGGTTGCCGGTGGAACCGTTTAAGCGACGTAACCCAGGTCACGCAGCTTGGCCATCACCATTTCTTCTTCCTCGATTTGATAGGCCTTGTCCCCGACTATCGGCCCTTGATCGCTTTCCTGGCGCCGGACCAGGTTGGCTTCGTTGAAAGAATCGGTGAAAGCCTGGGTCAGCACCTGGCCGTCCATGTGCTCCGGCACGGGCAGTCCCAGGTAATGGAGGATGGTCGGAGCAAGGTCGAGAATGGAGGGTTCCTCGAGGACAAAGCCCTGGCGCACCCCGGGCCCTTTAAGACCGACAACGCCGACCATGTGGTGGTGGCCGGTCTGGCCTGTGCTCGGCTCAAGAATCTTATTCGAACCAAAGTCGGCGTGGCCAAAGGAAACGTAACGGGCGCGGTCGGTGTGCAGCACCAGGTCGGGCAGCCGGTCAACGCTTGGCCCGTGAAAAATCTCTTCGCGCCGGTAGACCTGCTGCACGACCCGGGCATTATCGGCCGGGTCGTGCAAGGCCAGCGCGGCCGCGGCAATGTCGTCGCGCAGCCGCTCAACCGCCTCCGGCGCTACCAGGCCCTGGGGCCGCTGGCCGCGGACGTTCAAATAGACCTGGCCAAAATTGCCGACTGAAAAAGCGCTGGTCCTGGACCAGTCTACGTCGTCAAAGGACAGGAATAGTCGCCGCAACATGCCCCGGCCGCGGCCGCGCTTGACGTTTTTGCGCATTCCACTCAAACGCAGCCGCACCACCCACCTGAGCGCATTAATGGGCGTGACCCCAAGCCGGAAGGCGAGGCGTTTGGCCAGGCTCAACGGCCTGCGCCGGAACTTGAGCCAGCCCTGGGCCGCCAGCCAGTTATTGATGTGGAAAAATTTGTGAAACGGGCCGAAGCCGTGATCAGACAGAATGACGATCAAAGCATCTTCCGGGACCAAAGCGACCATCTCGCCCAGCAGCCGGTCTACCGTTTCATAGTAGTCGAGAATTTTGGGCGCGAGGGCGGCTGCCAGATGCGGGTCGTGGCGGGGGTGGCTCTTGTCGAGCAGGTGCCAGACCTCATGTTGCAGGTTATCGGTCGTCTCGATCACGTACAGAAACAGGTCCCATGGCCGGGTTTGCAGCATATGGCAGACGGCGCGAGCGCGGCCAATCTCCATCTGCTTGACGGCCTCGACAAAGCGGGCCGGGTCAGTTCCCCGTCCCTTTTCAGACATATGCAAGGGAAAAGGGCCAACGGCGGCGGCCAATTCCTGCTTTAATTCGGGCGGGTAAGTGTATTCGCTGTCCTGGCTGGGGGTTAGAAACGAGCAGAGCATAAAGCCATTGAGGGGCTGCGGCGGGTAAGTCATGGGCATACTAACCACACCGACCTGCCCGCCGGCCTGGCCAACGATTTCCCAGATGGCCGGCGCAGCGCGGGTCCGGCCGTTGCTGATTTTTATCTCGTAGCTGTCTGGGGACGGGTAAGTAAAATCAACCAGCCCGTGTTGGCCAGGATTCGCTCCTGTGGCGAAAGAGGCCCAGGCCGAGGCTGAAACAGGGGGGATGGTCGAGCGCAGCCGGCCGCTGGCCCCTTCGGCCAGGAGCCTGGCCAGGTTCGGCAGCCGTCCCTCGTCCAGCCAGGGCTGCAACAGGTCAAAAGTAATACCGTCAAGGCCAAAAACGGCCACTTTCCGTTGAACCATCAATTTCTTCCTATTCGTTGGCGTAAGCGGCCCGGATGATACCACCGGCGCTGCGGATGGCGTAGAGTATACCGCCAACCAGGCCGGTCGCGAAGCGGAGAAAATAAAATGCCAGCGACATGGCCAGGGCATGTTCGTAAGAAACGCCGGCCGGGACGAAGAGCAGGATGTAGGCCCCCTCCCGTGTGCCCAGCCCGTTGAAGGAAATGGGTAGCAAAGTTATCAGAGAAATGAGAGGCACGAACAGGGGAAACAGGTAAAAAGGCACGCCGGCCGATAAAGCTTCAGAGATAGCAAACTGGGCCAGGATAAGAGACAGCGTAAAGGGTATGCTGGCCAGAAGCGCTTTCAGTAAAGCCGGAAAAGGGTAGCGGTGGATCGTATTGGCCAGCCGCCGCACCCTGGCGTTGTCGGTGATTGGCCGCAGCAGAGGCAGGGCGCTGGCCAGCCAGTCAAGAGGGTCGCCCCGGCGTAGCAGAACGAAAAGAGCCGGAATGCCCAGGCTAACGAGAGCAATTGTCACTCCCAGGGCAGGGGGGAGGTCAACGGCCGCCGGCCGGGCGCTGTTCCATAGCAGGGCAGCAACGGCAATGAGAGAGGAGCCAAGCAGACCTATCAACCGGTCCATGACCACCGAGCTGAGCGCCTCCGCCCCCCGGCCGCGCTCCTGGCGCAGCTCCAGCACTTTGAACGCGTCGCCGCCAAAACCGGAAGGCAGGAAGTTGTTGAAAAAGAGGCTAACAAAGTAGAGGTAGAGTAGGCGGCCGAAAAGCGGCCGTTCCCCTAACCCGGCCAGTAAAACGGACCAGCGGTAGGCGCGGATAACGACGTTGAGTAGAAAGAGAAGAAAGGCAAACAGATACCAGGGCCAGTTCAGATCGCTAAGGGTCGTGGTGATGGCTTCCAGACCCACACGACTGACTAAAAAGGCCAGCAGCGCCACACTTAAGACCAGTTGCAGAAGGCCCCGGAGCTTTTTGTTCTTGAGCACGGGCAAAATTATAGCATGTTCAGGAAAAAGTGAAGGCGTTGCCCTAGTTTGGGTGTATTGTCTGAGCAGCACCGCTTTCGCTCGCCATTGGCGGAGGTAGATGGGGTTCCTGGGGGTTAGGGAGAGGCAAACTCCGACGGCCGGGCCTGGAGGGTAACGTCAACCTCGCGCTGCTGGCCGTCACGTAGAATGGTTAGCGTGACGGTGTCGCCGGGGTTCATGAAGGCGATCCGGGCTAACATATCGTCAAAGGTCTGGACCGGCTGCCCATCCACCGCCACGACAACGTCGCCGCCGACAGGAGCTTCAACACCATTGACGTTGGCTACGCCCGTGGTGCCTTGCAGGCCGGCCTCGTCCGCCGGCCCGCCGGGGATGACCTGGTGGATGTAGGCGCCCTGTTGGGTCTCAAGGTTGTTGGCTTCCATCACTATCAGGTTAACGCTACCACCACTGACGCCCAGCCAGGGCCAGTCGTACGCTCCAGCCTCGATTAACGCCGGCGCGACCAGGCGGACGACGTTGGACGGAATGGCAAAACCGACGCCGACGTTGCCCCGTGAAGCGCCACCCGTCGCAATTTGGGCGTTGACGCCAATCACTTCTCCCTCCAGGTTAAGCAGTGGCCCACCGGAATTACCAGGGTTAATAGCAGCATCGGTCTGGATAGCCTGGGGAATCGAGAAAGGTGTTATCCCGGAAGCAATCGTCCGGCCGAGGGCGCTGACAATCCCCACCGTCATGCTGCTCCCCAGGCCAAACGGATTGCCGATGGCAATGACCCACTCGCCCACCGCAGTCTGGTCCGAATCGCCTAAGGGCAGAGGATGGGCCCCTTCGGCCAGTTGTTGAACGCGAATGACGGCCAGGTCGCTGTCGTCGTCCGTCCCGACAATCTCGGCCGCCGCTTCGGTTCCATCGTAGAAGACGACAATCACCTGCGAGGCGCCGGCAACGACGTGGTTGTTGGTCACGATGTGCCCCTGTTCGTCCAGGATGAAACCCGAACCTGCTCCCTGGCCGCCCAGGGCCTCTTCCAGGAAGACCTGGACGTTGACGACGCCAGGGTTTGTCTGCTCAAACAACGCGCTTAATAAATCCGGCTGCGCCGGAACAAATTGAGCCGTCGCGCTGGCCTCCCCCGAAGCTACAGTCGGGGTGAACGGGACTGTAGCCTCCTCTGGGGGCAGGGTCAGGGTAGGGATAGCCTCTTGAGGGGGTGACTGGCCTGATACGGCCGGGGGTTCCGGGCCGTTTTCTGCTACCCGGAAAAGCAAGTTAGGCACAACCAGGAATACGAGGAGGGCGGCCCCGACCAGTAAGAGTAACAAAAACCCGCAACCGACGAAAAAAAGCGGTCTATTATTGCGCTCAGTGTTCATACTCGCACTACCTGGCCTTTTGTAGTCCAGTTGGAGGAGTTATACCTGATGCGGCAGTGCTGATTTTCTTAGTGCCTGGGTAACCTTCTTCTTAGTACCAGAGTCATGGGGAGGCGCGGTGAGTGAGCATGTGGCTGAGCATGTGGCTGAGCAGGATGGCGGCGGCCGGATGAGTGGTCAGGCGTTGGGAGAGGCGGAAGGTTGAAATCATCAGCCGTCCCTCGCCGACCCGCCGCTCGCCGACCAGGGCGACCGGTTTGTGTAGCCAGCCGACGAACAAACCGGCGTATACGTCGGTGGCAAACTCGTCCGGGCTAAAGCCAGTGATGACGTGTTCGGGCGTCAGGCCGGCAAAGGCAAAATCCACCACCCCTTGGGTGGGCAAGGCGCCAAACAGCCTGTCCTGGCGAATCCAACTCAACGTGCTGGCCCAATCTCCTTGCCAACTGCTGCCCTTCCGTTCGACGACGTTGAGGTGACCGGCGAATGTTTGCCGCGACTGGGAGGATTCGGCCAGCCACAGCACCCGCCCGCCTTGCAAGAGGTAGGGGCGCAGCTCGTCGGTCAGCTCCTCAACTAATACGACGTCGGCCGTAGCCGGAGAGTCAACCAGGGAATAGCCCAACTCGCTCAGTGACCAGGCCAGGGTGGGTGCGTACACCTTTATCGCGCCGGGCCCGGCCGCCTGGCACGGGAAGAAATACAACTCCTGTTCATTACTGGCCACCAACATCCCGGCCGCGTCGAACAGGCGAAATTCCAGGCGCGCTCGCGTGCCGCGCTCGACGGCCGGAACGGTAAACGAAGCCACCCCCACGGCCGTCACCGCAGCCGGCCGCGGCGCTAACCCGGCAAACGACCCGGCGATGTCTGGAGCGATGTCGAGACGCCACTCCAGGCGACTGCCGGCCAGGTCGGCCATCGAGAAGTGCGACAGCAGCAATTCCACGTCGCCCTGTTCCCCTTCCCAGAAAGCAACCCGCCGCCAATGGGGAATGATAAGGTCGTCGCTGTTGATCCGGCCAATGGCCTCGTAGAAAAGCTTGGGGTGGCGGCACATATCTAACAGCCCATTGCACTCCCAATGGACGTCGGTCAATTCGGTGATGACGTAGCCGGCAATGGTGGGGTGGCGGCGCATTTGTTCGATCTCGTATTTGAGGCCGGCGAATTGCAGCCGCTGGCTGGCGGCCGAGAGGTCGGACAGGGTGGGGAAAATCCGGTCGAGGTGGTAGTGCTTGAAACGCTCTTCAATGCCGTGGGGATAGACGATGCCGTCGGCCCACTCCAGGCCCGTTTCAAACCACCACGGCTCGCCACCGTAGTGGCGGCGTAACCCGGCCACGTCCGGCAGGCCCCAGTTGCCGAATTCCGAGACGATCAACGGCTCGTCGCCCCGAAAGCGCACCTCCGGCGCGGCCGGCCCCGGCCGGGGCTCCCGGGGCTGGCGCAGGAATAGCCGCCAGGCTTCGAAATTTTCGTACGGGTGAGCGTAAATCCAGGCCGGCCGGCCGGCGAAATTTTCGACCCAATCGCGCCACTGCTCGTAGTTATCAGGGATGGCGCAATAGTTGTGGAAGTCGGCAATGTCACCGGCGACGTGAAAGTTGCCGTGGCAGGCCGAGTTGCCGATGACCAGCCGGTCTGGGTCCAGGGATTTCAGATAACCAACCATGTCGGCCAGCCAGGCGCGGTGGTCAGGATTAGTCAGGTCCACGCCCCAACTCTCGTTGATAATGGTACGAATGATCACTGAAGGGTGGTTCCAATCGCGCTCAACCATGCCGGTCAGGGTATCTGCGGCCCGCTGCCTGGCGGCCGGGGTCAGGGTCCGCCAGTTGGGCAAATCCACCCACAGGAGCAGGCCCAGGCGGTCGGCCGCCTGGTAATAGCGCCGGTCGGCAATCTTGATGTGCAGCCGCAGACAATTCAGCCCCATTGCTTTCGCTTTGCGGAACTGGTCCTCAATGTATTCAGTTGACGGCGGTGTGCAAATCAGGTCCGGGTAATAGTCCTGGTCCAGCGCGCCGCGCAGGTAGAGAGGGCGGCCGTTGAGAAACAGCAGGCCGTTCCGCGTCTCGATCGTCCGGAAGCCAAAGGTGTTGGCCAGCGCATCAACCGGCCGCACGAGTTGATCGTACAACGTTACTTGCACGGTGTAGAGGTTGGGCGAGGTCACATCCCACGGTCGGGGAGAGGGGACAGGGATAGACACCCCGGTCGCTTTCGACTCGCCGGTCGCTTTCGACTCGCCGGTCGCTTCTGACTCGCTACGGGCGCAAAGCCGCCCATCGGGGGCGATAATTTCGTAGACCAGGCGCTGGCCTGGGTCGAGCGGCCGGTTGAGGCGGACGGCTACTTCTACCTCTTCACCACGGGTCGTTATCTGCGCTTTGAGCAGGTGGCTGGGCGGCCGGCTCTCAATCCACACGGATTGCCACAGGCCGGAGAGCGGGCCGTACCAGGACTGCTTGCCATGTGGGATTTCGGGGAATAGCTCAATTGGGTCGTTCACCCGGACGGTAATGGTATTAAGGCCAGGCTGGGCGGCGTGAGTCACGTCCCACTCGAAAGGCAGGTAGCCACCTTCGTGCTCGCCAATTGGCACGTTGTTGACCCACACTTCGGCCAGATAATCGGCCGCCTCAAAGCCGAGGACAATCACCCGGCCGTTAAACCATTCGGCAGGCAGTTCCATCGTGCGGCGGTACCAACCGACCCCGGAATAGAAGCGCAGTTCCTCAGCGTGAGACTGCCAGGGCGCAGGGACACGAATGGTAATAGCTTGATCGGCAACCAATGAGACAGGCGAGAAAGAAGCGTCAGGATCGGTCCAAAAGTTCCAGTAGCCATCAAGAAAAAAGTGCGGGCGCGTGATTCCATCCATACAGTTAGCTATACTCAGCACGGCCATAAACTAAGGGTTTCTTCACCTTGTCACCTCCTTCACCCCGCTCTGTGAGCGGCCGTCACCTTGTCAGGTATAAATACTGGGGGCATGGGCTGGGCCATATGTTGTTGGTAATGATCAACCAGGGGAGTCCGGTGGCGTTGGAGGATTCTGCCGGCGTCAAAGGTCGAGTCGTATAGACCAAGATAGAGTAAATAGCTCTCAACCGGCCGGCGGCCGCGCCGGTAGGCCCAATCTATCATCGTCAGGAAGGGGAACCAGGTGTAACCCACGACGGGAATGCCCTGGCGGCGCAGGTTGCGCACGGCATCGATCGTCTCGTCCATCCACTGCGCCCGGCCGGCCACGTCCCGCCTGGCCGAGGTCTCGGTGATAGCGACCGGCATATGGTAGCGGCTATAGGCGTCATTGATAACCTCGGCAATCTTGTCGCCGTGCGTGTGGCGCAGGATACGCCGGGGCCGGCCGTTCTTCTGCAGGCCCAGCTCCGTGTAGGACCAGGGGTAAAAGTTAGCACCGAAGAGGTCGAAGGTAACGGCGTTCTGGCGGAACCAGGCGAGATCGGCGGACGTAGCCCCATGCTCATACAGGTAACCGGCCAGGGGGTAATCGTCTGCCACCCGGCCGGTGACCAGATCAAAGCAAAGGTATTGCCTGGCATTGTTCTGCTCTACGGTGGACGCCAGCGACTCCACACGAGTCGAGGTGTGCCATAATGCTTCCACCTGTACGGTGACAGCGCCGGGTTGCTCAGCTTTCAACGCCTGGGTGGCCAGAACTATACCCCGGGCCAGGGCCAGAGCAACCTTGACGTAGCCATCGTCGCCGGAAAGGTAGGGGGGCCATTCCCCCTGGCGGCCGCACATGTCGGCGTTGACCGTTGGCTCGTTGAGAGGGGTGTAGTATTGGACCAACGAGTGGTAGCGTTCGGCGACGGCGCGGGTATAGCCGGCAACCAGCTCCGGATAGCGGTTGTTGATAAAGCTGTTATCCAACCACAGCGGCGTGCCGTAGTGCATCAGGTCGAGGATGGGGGTAATCCCTTTGACGGTGACCAGATACTCCAGCGCCTTGTCTGTCCAGCGCCAGTCCCATTCATCGGGCCTGGGCTGCACCTGATACCAGGGAATCCCCCAGCGCAAGGCCCGCACGCCGCTCTCGGCGACCAGGTCAAAATCACTCTGCCACAACTTATCGTGCTGGGTCAGTTTGTACTCGTCCAGGGCCCGCAGGCCAGGGCGCGCCTGGGGAATGAAGGTGTCTTCGATGCCAGTCGCCCAGCAAAAACCGGCCGGAGAGGATGAAAAAAGATCAGACATAAGGGTTAGTTCAGATTAGCTTTACAGTATGATGATGGACGACATGGCCAGAGAAAAAAATCATCCGTTGCTGGTCCAGGCTTCGCCCTGGACACGCGTCTGTCGTCGGTTTATCAGGGAATGGCTGTTACACGCACCAGATCAAACGCCGCCACGGCCCGGCCGGCATATAAGCCTACCCGGGTCGGAGCCGCCTCAATAAGCGCTTCGCCAATCCCATCATTCTCCCAATGAATCGTTAAACGGCCGTTTTCTTTGCGGAAGCGGAATTGCTGGTAAACGGTAGGGTCAAAATGGGCCGGGAGGGGATAGCGATGGGCCGTTTCTGCTTCTCGCCACCACAAAGCCCAGCCAGCTTCATCCCACTCAACGGTGAGTAATGGTCCGCGGCCGTCCTCAGTTAGCGCCGGGTAGATGCCGTACCGGCCGCCCGGAAGGCTTTCGTCGCCGAGCCGGGCGTTGACGACCAGTTCATAGGCGACCAGGTCCGGCCCTTTGCTCAAGCACCCCTCGCGTTTCTGGTCCGTAAACCATAGTTGTTGGTTGTTTAAGCGCCAGCCAGCCATATCATGGCTTTGCCAGCCATGATCCTGAAGGGCCACATCGCCAACCGTGAACCGATCTTCCCAGCCGACGGTTGTGGTGAAACCGGCAAAGGCAGCCGCCGCCCCTTCGGTACAGAGAGCAATTTCCGACGGCTCAACCGCCAGCCGGCCGTGCCAGCGGACCCTGGGATCATCCAGAGAGAGACAAACGGCGTTGCCATCCACCTCCAGACGCAACAGGTGATAGACATGGTGGTTAAACGTTCTAGGAAGAGGGATAACCTGCCCATTCCAACCAGCGCCATCACACCAGGCAATAATGGCCTGGTTGGCAGCCGGGGCCAACCGGAAGCGAAGGGCGGGCTGTTCCCCCTTGCCGAGATTGACGCCAAAAATGCCGGCGCCGGCCGTTTTCAGGGCGCGCAGACTCAGCTCAGTGACAAAAGCCGAGGCGCCGATGGTGTAGCAGGCTCCGGCCGCGCTCTCGACAGCTACCTGCATTGCCGCGCCGTCCCGAACCAACCACTCTCCGCCGGCGATGCGCCACCCGCCTCCCAGGCCGTTTGGCTGTTCGCCATCAAAAAAGTCGGCAAACGTGGGTGCCAGCGGCGCCGGCTCTGGGCTGTAGCTGGGACCAAGGACGAGCAGTCGTTCGCCGGCCCAGTCGAGCGGGTCAATGGCCAGGCGACGCCCACTGCCGCCAGGCGTCCAGCGGTGGTAGACGCAGAATAACTGCCGGTTGTCTGGACCACGGATGACTGAATTGTGGCCTGGTCCAATAACCTGGCCTGGCGCCGTGCGCAAAATCGGTTGCACCCGCTCGCCGTCGCACGCTTGCGGCCATTCATTCGGGCGTTCCAGGTGGTCGCTGGTGGCGTAGCCGACGCCGTAACTGGGGTTTTGCCAGTTGCCGCCGCTAAACATGTGGTAGTAACGCCCTTTACGCTTCAGGACAAACGACCCTTCCACAGTGTGCCAGCGAACGCCCCCTTTTTCTACCCGGTGCGGATCATAGACCTGCCAGTCGTAGCAGGCGCGCGTCACCGGCCGGGGGCGGCCAGCCAGCCTGTACGGGTCGAGCAGTTGGTCATAAACGGCCCCCGTCCCAATGTAGCTGTGATCGAGAAAATCGGTGGCGTAGAAGAGGTAGCGCCGGCCGTCTTCGTCGGTGAAAACGTGGGCGTCAATGGCAAATGGCTCGTTGGTCAGGCGGCGGCCACTATCAACAAACGGCCCGGCCGGCTGGGTAGCGACGGCCACACGAAGGTGCATGAGATTGCCGTCGCCCGCACTGTAATAGAGATAAAATCGGCCGTTATCGTAGGTCACTTCCGGCGCCCAGTAGCACGACTGATGGCCAGGCAGGGGTTCCATCGCTCCGCCCACCGCGCTCCACTGAACCAGGTCGCGTGAGCGCAAAACGCCAAAGACCCGGCCATCGTCCCAAAAGCCTGTGCCGTAAGCCCAATAGTCGCCGCAGTATTTGAGGACGAACGGATCGGGAAAGTCACGGCCGTAAACGGGATTCAAATAGGTTCGGGCGGTCATGTCAGGGGAGTGGTTGGGGGCCCTCCGTTGGTCCAGTGATGAGCGGCGCGCCGTCGTTAAAGGTAACAGGCTCGATCCGTAAACTGCGTGAACCGCCCGGGTAGCCCACGTTGGGCGCCGTCCAGGCGTGATAGGCCATCCAGAGATTACCTTCTACGTCGGTAAAAAAGGCTTCACCGCCAGGCCCCATGACCTTGCCCTCGTAATCGAAAATTGGCTGTTTCTGAGGTTTGATGCATGGTCCGGTCACGCTCTCGCAAACGGCGTAGCCCACGGCGTATGTGTGGCTTTCCCACCAGTTGCCGGAATAGAAAAGGTAGTAATTGCCATTATCCTCGACCATAGCCGGGTTTTCAATGAGTGGGTGTTCCCACAACTGGTCTTTGCGGATTAATTCAACCAGCTCGCCGGCCAGGGAAAGGCCGTCGTCGCTTAACTGCTGGACCCACAGGCCGGTCGGCTTGCCGCAACAGTTGCCGTCGTTTTTCCAGAAGAGGTACGCCCGGCCGTCCTGATCCACAAACGGGTAAGGGTCAATCGAGCCGCCAATCTCTGTCTGGCAGATGAATGGCTCGCTCGAATCGTCTTGAAAAGGGCCTTCCGGTCTGTCGCTCACAGCGCGGGAAATGCACTGCAAGCCAGCTTCCCGGTAGCGGGCGGTGTAATATAGAACGTAGCTGTTGCCCCGCTGGAAGACGCCAGGCGCCCAGGTGAGGCTCTGGTGCCAGGCAGCCCAATCGGGCAAACGAGGCAGGGCGTCGCCCAGCCACTCGTAATCGGAAAAATCGGCCGGCAGGCGAATGGTCTGCACGTTAGTATCGCCGCCGTTAGTAGCGTAAGCGTAGTAAACGTCGCCGACGCGGAGAATAAACGGGTCAGGAAAATCGCCGGGAAAAACAGGATTGGTGTAAGTGGGGACCACCGTCGGCTCGGCCGTCGCCGTCGGCGTGGGGGAGGGAGCTGCCCCACCCGCGCAAGCAACCAAGCAGAAGGCAACCAACATAATCAGGATCCAACCACCACCTTTAATACTCATCACTCATCGCTCCTTGCTCATTGCTCGTAGTTGGCGGAGTTGGGCCGCCCAACTCCGCCAACTGCGCTCATTGCTCGATAGATATTTCCGCCCGCACTTCGGCCGAGCGAGCGGCCGCCAGGGCCAGGTCAAGCGTTTTGGCTCCTTCGCGTAGTGGAGTCCGGGTAGCGCCGCCGTTGCGGATGGCAGCCAGCAAATCCTGCATCTGGCTCAGGTAAATATCTTTGGTAGAAGTAATGGTTGTCGGCCGCCGGCCGGGCTCATCGGTCCAGTAAAACGTGGCCTGGTTGGCGTCGGCGAAGTCGGCGGTTACGTTTTGAGCAACCACACGATAATCGCTGATCCAGCGGTCCAGGATGGCCCCATTGGTGGCGTAAATCACCCCCAGCGCGCCGCCGGCAAAGCTGATCACCGTGGCGCTGACGTCCTCCACCGTGTAGTTCGGCACGTCCCGGTGGAAGAGGTTAGCCTGGCGGCTGTAGACGGTTGCCGGTTCGCCCAACAGGTAGCGCATCAGGTCAACCATGTGAATGACTTGCTCGACCAGTTGCCCGCCCGATTTCTCACGGACCCGCCACCACGGGGCGTGGAGGGAGTTGCAGAAGTAGCGAGCGCTCATCAGCCCGGCCGGCCCGGCCGCGCCGGAGGCCAGCAACGAGTGGAACTGCTCGACCGCTTCGCCAAAGCGGTTCATAAAGCCGACCTGCGTCTGAATTCCTGCCTGCTCGGCCGCGGCCACCATGCGCCAGGCGTGCTCCGAAGAAAGGGCAATAGGTTTTTCCATCAACAAATGGACCCCATGCGCGGCCGCTAATTCCACTTCGTCAGAGTGGCCGTAAGGCGGCAGGCAGACGACCAGGAGATTTAACTTAGCCTGGTCTAATAACGTGCGGTGATCGTTAAAGACGGCCGCCCGGCCGGCACTGTATTGGTCGCCAAAGGCGCGGGCCTTCCACTCGTTGCGGTCGCAAAAAGCAACCAGCTCAACCTCTTCCTGGAAAAAGGTCGTCAGAATGTGGGCGTGTTTGTGAGCAAAGCCGCCACAGCCAAGAATAGCAGCGCGTAAGATCATAGCCTACCTTAACCGGCCGGAAATTCGATCACTGCCTGCACCACCTGTTCTGGTGTGCGATCCAACGTGGCGAACAACGCCGGGCCGTTGTCGAACGGCTCGACGTGGGTAATCAGCGGGCGCAGGTTCAAGACACCTTCGGCCTGCAGCCGGATGGCTGTTTGCGCCAGGCGCAGTTGGTCCCATCGGTATTTCAGCTCCGGATCTGGGCCGAAAATCTGGGAACCAACCACGTTGATCCGGTTGTGGTGGAACTCTTCGCCCAGGTATAGTCCCTGGGCCTCACCCTGAAAGAAGCCCATAGCCACGACGCGAGCCGAATAGGCGGCGGCGCGGATGGCTTCGTTTAAGGCAGCCGTATAGCCGGAGACTTCAAAGCAAACATCGGCCCCCCGGCCGCCGGTCACTTCTTTAATAACCTCGGCCGCCTTTTCCCGGCCGGCGTTGATGGTCGCGTGTACTCCCAGTTGAGCAGCCATCTCCAGCCGGGCGTCGTGCAGGTCCACGGCAATGACCTGTGCGCCGGAGTGACGGGCTGCCTGGGCGACAATTTGCCCCAGCCCGCCCAGGCCAAAGACGGCCACCGTCTCGCCCAGGCGAATCCGGCCGTCGTGGACGCCGTTGAGGGCAATGGCCCCGATTTGGGAGAAGATGCCCAGGATTGGTTCCAGGCCAGGGGGCAGCAGCCGGCTGCGGGCGTAGTCGGCCGGAACGACGTGGTGGCTGCGGTGGCCCCAGGCGCCAAAGACCCGCGCCCCAAGGGGGACGTCGGCCACGGCCGATCCTGCTTCGATGACTTCGCCGACTTCTTCGTAGCCCCAACCGCGCACGGGATATTCCAGGCTGGTTTTTTCGGCCGGCACAAAGAGTCTCGGCCCAGGCTCCCAGCGTTTGTGTAGGTACGGGTTGGTGCCGCGGTAGGCAGTCAATTCCGTGCCGGCGCTGATGCCGGAGTAAAGCGTTCGCAGCCGGACCTCGTCCGGCCGCAAGGCCGGCTCTTCGTATTCCTCAAAACCGGCCTGCCGTGGCCCGGTAAAGACAAGCATTCTTCCCATCTACTTTCCTACCATTGAGGAGTCCGGCAGCCTCAGATGCGACCCGCCCGGCATCTGAGGCTGCTTGCTCCACTTTATCCCTTCAGACCCGTCGTCGCCACACTCTCGACAAAGTACTTTTGCATCACCAGCAGGATAACCACGATGGGGAGCAGGGCAATAACCGAACCGGCCATCAGCAAATTCCACTCCCGCTCGTAGAGCCCGTTCAATTGGGCCAGCATGAGAGGAACGGTGTACTTTTCCTGGCTGTTGATGTAGATGAGCGGGCCGAGGTAGTCGTTCCAGCGGGCAATAAAGCCCAGGCCGCCCAGCGTGGCCAGGATAGGCCCGGCCAGGGGCAGGAAGATGTACCAGAACGTCTGGAGAGGGCTCGCTCCATCCACCTTGGCGGCGTCTTCCAGTTCGCGCGGTAGGGTGAGGAAGAATTGGCGCGACAGGAAGGTGGCAAAGGCTGTGCCAAAGAAAAGTGGGACGATGAGCGGCTTGAAGGTGTCAATCCACTCGAGATAGCGGAACAGGACGAAGGACGGGATGAGCGTCACCACGCCGGGAATCATCATGGTGATCAGCAGCATGATAAACAGCGTGTTCCGGCCGGGGAACCTCATCCGGGCAAAAGCGTAGCCGGCCGCGGCGCTGACGAAGACCTCGGCCACCGTCGTGGTGACAGCCACAAGCAACGAGTTGGCAAAGCCGCGCCATAGTTCAATTTTCGACCAGACCTCGACGTAGTTCCGCCAGACAATCGGATCGGGAATCCAGCGGATGGGCAACTCGAAGATACCCCGGCTGTCCTTGAGCGAAGTAGAGACCATGTAAGCCAGGGGGGCCAGTTGGGTCATTGCGCCGCAGGTGAGGATGAGGAAAACGACCACTACGCTGAGGTGGCGTGACGACCGCCGTCCCAGGCGACGGCCGGCCGCCGTAGCGGGCAGCTCTGTTGTGGGAGAGGACGTTATGGTGGCCATCGTGGGTTCCTCCTATTCCTGTTCGGTAAATACCCAGCGGCGGGCGAGGAGAAAGTTGGCGATGGTGATAGTCATAATAATCACGCCCAACAGCCAGGCCTGGGCTGAAGCGTAGCCC
The DNA here is from genome assembly GCA_022616275.1 of Chloroflexota bacterium. Taxonomy (GTDB): domain Bacteria; phylum Chloroflexota; class Anaerolineae; order Promineifilales; family Promineifilaceae. The sequence goes on along the minus strand of JAKEFB010000100.1, from coordinate 25,848 downwards.
ATCGCAAAATCGCGAAAAGCTTTTTTCCAGATCAACATGACCATCGTAATCGAGGCGTTGGCCGGGCCGCCGTTGGTCATAATGGCCGGTTCGACAAAGATTTGAAAGCCGCCTATCAGGGCTGTGATCAGCAAGAAGAACGTTGTCGGCGTCAGGGCCGGCCAGGTGACGGCCCAGAATTTCTGCCAGGCGTTGGCCCCGTCAATCTCGGCCGCCTCGTAGAGGGTCCGTTGGACGCCCTGGAGAGCGGCCAGGTAGACCAGGGCTTGGTAGCCCACCCCGCGCCAGATACCCATAATGATGAACGCCGGTTTAACCAGGTTGCGGTCTTGCCACCAGTTCAGGCGCGTCCAGGCGGCCGGCATCCCCAGCGAACGGAGGCCATTGTTGAACAGGCCATAATCCGGGTTCAGCACCCATAACCACAGCAAGGAGAGGGCGGCAATGGTCAGGACAGTGGGCATGTAGTAGATGACCCGGAAGACGTGGCTGCCGGGAACAGGCTGGTTCATCATCGAGGCCAGGAACAGGGCGATGGCCATCGAAATGGGAATGCCCAGCAGTAAGAAGGCGGTATTGCCCATTGCCTGCCAGACGATGGGATCGTCAAACAACAGCTTGCGCCAGTTTTCCAGCCCCACCCATTCCGGATCGCTGAGCAGGTTCCACTCGGTGAAGCTTAAAAAGAGCGAAGCAACCAGCGGCCCGGCGGCAAAGATGAGGAAGCCGAGCAGGGGCGCCGCAACAAACAAGTAGCCCCAGACCGCATCAATTTGTTGCCCACGGCTGAGGCGTGAGCGAGGAAGCGCCACGGCAGCCATAACCACCTCCACAAGGAGGGAGATTAGAGATTGGAGATTGCTTCCCTTCTCCCTAATCTCTAATCTCCTATCTCCAATCTCCAATTACTCTTCAATACTCGCCCAGGCTTCGTCCAGGCCAGCCTGGAAGGCAGCTTTGCGTTCGGTAATGGCTTCCTCGGCCGTTTTGACGCCGTCTACCACCACTTCTGGCCAGACACCCTGCCACCAGTTGTCGTCGAACCACTGGCCGTAGAGCGGGGTGCGTGTCCACGGGCCGGGATGCTCGCAACGGGCGGCTTCAATGAATACCTCGGCGTTTTCCGGCTTCTGGTCCGGCTGCAGGAAGATGTCGCTGTTGGCCAGGTCAATCTGGTTGGGGATCTGGAAGCCGAGAGCGGCCTGTTCAGTCTGCCCTTCGGGGCCGGCAATAAACTCGATGAAGCGGTAGGCTGCTTCGGGATTTTCGGCGCCGTTGGAACCAGCGATGATGGCCAGGCCCACTGAACCAGACCAGCCGCCAAAGCTACAATTGTCGTCGGCAGCATAAATCTTACCGCTCGGCCCAACGGGGTTGGGGATCGCGTCCCAATCGAAGGAGAGCGTGTCGCGGTAACCGGTGACACACCACCGGCCGCAGGTGGTCATGGCCAGTTTGCCAGTCTCAAACAACTGGCCATATGACTGGGAAGCGACCTGCTGCGAGGTGGGGCGGACCTGATGGACATGGTTCAAATCGGAGAGGAACTGCACAGCTTCGATGGTTTCGGGCATGTCGGCGACAAAGGTCCGGCCGTCGTCAGAGACGATCTGCCCGCCGTTGCCGTAGACGATGTCTTCAAACCACAGGTCACCGACGCCGAAGACCTCTACGGTGTTAATGTCAAAGCCTTCGTCGCCGGGGTGGTTGCCGTTGGCGTCCACGGTAATCTGCTGGCCGATTTCGACGACCTCATCCCAGGTGAGCGGCTCGGTGGTGCTGGGCAGGGGAACGCCGGCCGCCTCGAAGAGGTCTTTATTGATGTAGAGGACCGTTGGGCCTATATCCTTGGGCAGGGCATAAATGTCCCCGCTGCCGATGGTCTTGGTCTCCGCGTCGTAACGATAGCGGCCGAGGGCCGACGGCCAGATGTTGTCCGGGTCAATCACCTCGCTAGTGTCCACGAACTCTTGGAGGCTGACCAACCCGCCGGCCGTGACGAAGAAGGAAAAGTCCCCATCGGGAATGTAGGCAATGTCGGGCGGCGTGCCGCCGGCGACCATTGTCTTGAGCTTGGTGACGTAATCGTCGGGCATGGGTGTGTATTCGATGACAATGTCGGGGTTGTTAGCGTTGAACGTTTCGACGAGTTGCTGGAAGACTTCCTGCTCCTCCGGCCCGCCCCAGCCAACAAAGCTCAGGTGTATTGGCTCCCCAGAAGGTTCTGTATCGGTTTCACTATCCGTTTCTGGCTCGTCCGGCGCTTCGTTTGCCCCAGGGGCTTCTGTGGCCTCGGGCGTATCCTGGGTTGCACCGCCGCCACAGGCGGCGAGGGTAAAAACCAGGATGAACAGTAAGACAAAGAGGGAACGACTAAACTGTTTCATTTTCAATCTCCTCCTAACCGTAGTTCAACCAGGGAAAAACAAACCGTTGCCGAGAGTTAAGGCTTTTTGATTGGGTCACCTCCTTTTTAGCTATCAGCTATCAGCTTTCATCCAATTTTGCTCAACCCGGATTGACAAATCCGGGTTAAAGCCGGGGATTTGTCAATCCCCGGCGAGCTGATTCTGGATCTACTGAGTCTTTTTCATTTCTGAGTGGCGCGGCTGTTGCCACTGCGCTGAAAGCGCTGCTTCAGGACAATATCTTGGGCGTAGTTGCCGAACTTGCTGCCAAACAGGTTCAGCCCCCCGACGTTACGCGCGTCTTCCTTAACGCCGATACGGACCCGGATAAAAGCGCCGGCCGCCAGACCCAGGTCGTCCAGGGTGACGTTAGAAACGTGTCTGCCATCCACAAAGCTGCCCTGAGCAGTCAGCTTCCACACTTTCAGCAGGCCATACTGGGAGTTACTATTGTCCCACCAGGCCGGGGTCAACGCGCCCCGCTCGCCGCCAAAATCGGCCGGACTGGTCCAGGCGCCGACTTCCCGGCCGTTAATCCACACCGTAACGTCGGAAGGCCAGTCGGAATGGTGCAACGGCGCTTCGGAGCAAATTTCAAAGCTGACTTCCAGGCTGTCCACTATGGCGTCAGGGGGCAGGCGATTGGGGAAACGGTACTCCACGTAACCACGCCGGAACCAGAGCAGTTGGGCCTGGATACGCTCCGGCTCGTAAAAAGCGGCCGGGTCGTCCAGGTGGCCAATGATGCCACTTTCGCTGGCCAGGCCGCACGTCGGGGCTACCTCGACGTCCACGAAAGCGCCAATGGGCATAGAGACCTCCACGGCCGTTTCTTCGCTGGTGCGTTCCGTGGGAAGCTGAATGACCACCTGGTCGTAGAGCCGGGCGCAGACCCGCTGCAAGCCGCGTTTCGCCGGCTGGAGATCGGTCTTGATCAGGCCGGCTTTTTCCAGGATGTTGATGTGTAAGGTGGCGGTAGATTGGGGAATGTCGAGGGTTTCGGCGATTTCCAGGACGCTACAGGTGTTGGCGCCGAGAAGATGTAGGATAGCCAGCCGCTTGTCAGAGCCAAGCGCTTTGGTGACCGCGGCCAGCATTCCCAGGTTAACATCTTTAGGCGTTAAGTTCAGCACACGGCCGGTTGGAGCTTCCGGCGGGGTGGTGGGACTGTCCATACACCACGTCCTTCCTAAACAATCACCAGGAGGTCCAAGAAAGAAATATGTTTTTATGTTTCGATGCAACATATTATATTTCAAAATAAGGAAAAATCAATCCTGTCTTGACAAATCCACGGTTTTCCTTTATTCTGTTTTCATTTATACGTATAAGTGATTCGAATCACTTATACGTATAAGAAGCAGAGATGGATGGTTAAGTTCTGTAAAAAGGAGGCCCTCAGATGAAATTGGTAAATCAACTTTTCCGAGCTTTGCTGATCCTGGTTGCTTTGAGCTTGCTGGTTGCCTGCGCCGGCCAGGGTGCCAGCTCTACGGGACCAGAAGTGGCGGCCGAAGAGCCGGCCGCAGCCGAAGAACCGGCTGAAGGGGAAGGGGAGACTGCAGAAGAACCGGCCGCGGAAGAACCCGCGGAAGAAACTGCAGCGGAGCTATCCGGCACGATGGCCGTTTCGGTCGAGAGCTGGATGGTCGAAAAGTATAACATGGAAGAGATCATTGCCCGCTTTCAAGAGGCCCACCCTGGCGTCACGGTGAACCTCCTGACCCACGAGGGGCTGGGGGCTAATTACCTGACTATCTTCCTGGAGTGGGAACAGACGGGGAAGTCTACGGCCGATCTCTACTTTGGCGGTTTGCCTGGCCAGATCGCCCCGGCGATGATTGACGACCAGTTGCTGCCCTGGGATGACATGATGACGGACGAGTTGGCGCCAGATAAATGGATTGACGCCTTCTTAAGCGGCGCGTACGTCCCCGGCCCGGCCGGCAGCAACTATCCGACGCTACCCGGATTGGGCGAAACGATGAATTTCCAGGCCAACGTCAATTACCTGGCGGAGATTGGCGCCGTCAGCGACGACGGAACGCCAATTATGCCGGCCACCTACGAAGAGATTGCCGACTACGCCTGCCGCTTGGCCGAACTGACCGTTGAGGGCCAGGCCATTACCGGCCTGGAAATGGAATACGGCATCAACTTTGCCCCGGATACGTGGATGGCGGCCGTTATTGCCGCCGAAGGAACGTATCTCACCGACGACGGTAAAATCAACTGGGACAGCCAGGCCGGCCGCGACTGGATTGAATTTCAGAAGCAAATTATTGACCAGGGTTGCGGCGGCACCTTGACCTTCACCGACAACAACGGCGCTCGCAACGGCTTGAAGGCGGCCCAGATTGCCATGATCAACGCTTCCAACTCGCGCTCAACCGAGGCCAATGCCGTCCTGGGCCAAAACGTGGTCCAGATGTTTGCCTATCCCGGCGATGGCGGCACGCTGGCTTTCTCCCACCAAATTTACATCCCCCGGGTGGCGGCCAATTCTGAGCTGGCCCGCGCCTTTGCCAGAGAAGCGATCTTGAGCGAATTCGCCCAGACATGGTCGGCCGAAAACTTCGGCAAAATGCCCACCTTGTGGGCCAACTACGACGCCCTGGATCAAAACGATCCCAATTTCGCCCAGGTTCGCCAGTCCCTCTCTGGTCCGGCTATGCCCCAGTGGCAATTCCGGGACAGCCAGGCCCTCCGCCAGGCTTACGTTGACCAGTTGCAGCTCTACCTCACCGGCGCCCAGTCCTTGGACGAGATGATCACTGCTCTGGTAGAATTCCAGGATAATGAGGCCGATTTGACCCTCCCCGGCCAATAAAAGCGAGATAATATTCACGTTCAGGCGCCAGGCACTTGAAAAACAGTGCCTGGCGCCACCTGGAGTGCTGTTTTCTTTGGGGAGGCGTGATCATGAATCAAATGGCAACGAGTCGTGTAGGCAGTCCAATCGGAAGCGTGGTGAAGCAAAGAGCACGACTGTGGGATTTGAGACGCCGCCAAGAGCGGTTTGCCCTCTTACTCCTATTGCCGTCGGCCGTCATGATCATCCTATTCATCGCTTATCCGATTGTCTACTCTTTTTTCCTGACATTTTCCGAATTTACAGTCCGCGAACAGCGCTGGTTTGCAGCCGGGTTGGGCAATTACCAGAAGGTTTGGGGGGATCCGGCTTTTCGTTCGGCGCTAGGGTTTACCTTAAAGTTTACGGCCGTGTACGTGCCCTTGAGCGTGGGCCTGGCGCTCCTGGTCAGTGTCTTGTTGCAGCAAATCCGGGTGGGGATCACTTTTTTTCGCAGCCTCTTGTTCCTGCCGACGGTGGTACCGATCACCATGGGCTTTCTAATGTTCCAATGGGTCCTGGACCCGGCCAACGGCATCGTCAACTACCTGCTCCGCAACGCGCTCGGCGCGCCGGAATTGGCGCGAAACTGGTTTTCCGATCCTCAGACTGTCTTTAGCGCTCTGATAGCCGTTACGCTGTGGGGCTTTGGCCCGTGGATATTGATCCTGGCCGGTCTGCTGGCCATTCCCACCGAGTTATACGATGCGGCTCGCGTGGATGGAGCCACTCACCTCCAGGAATTCCGCCACATCACCTTGCCGCAGTTACGCAATACCCTGATGGTCGTCACCACGTACCAGATGATCTTCGCCTTAAAGATCTTTGTCCCTATTTACGTCATCACCGGTGGCGGCCCGGCCGGCCAGAGCAAATCGCTCTACTATTTAGCCTTTGAGAAAATTAACTCCAACAAGCTTGACTACAGCACAACCGTCGGCTGGATATTTACGCTTATTGTCGTGATTCTGGCCATTATGACGGCGGTTGCTTTTCGCGGCGGTAAAGATGACGCTTAATAGACGTTGGCCGAAGTTGTTGGCGACCAAATCCGGCCGTTACCAGCTAAGCCTCATTGTGGCGCTGGCAGTGTTGTGCGGCCTTACCGTGGCCCCCTTCTTGTGGGTCATCGTCACCGCCATCAAGCCCAATACGGAAATTTACGCCGTCAGCCAGCATTTCTTGCCGGATCAACCAACCCTGGAACATTTCCGCAAGGTAATTAGCAAAGGCGACCAGTTGCCCAGCTACGTTTTCAACACCCTGGTTTATTCGGCCGCTACCATTGGCGTCGTCGTCTTATTTGGCTCGATGGCCGGCTACGCGCTGGGCATGCTCCGACCGAGGGGATCGCAAGCGATGATCAGCGCCGTGCTGCTGCTATTGTCGGTGCCCTGGGTGATTTTATTAGTCCCGTTATTAATGTTCGAGTTTCGCCTGGGCATCTGGAACACGCGCCTGGGCCTGATCCTGCCTTACATTGGCCTCTTTCTACCGTTCGCTATCTGGATTATGCGCGGCTCTTTTACGGGTCTTCCCCGGGAACTGGGCGAGGCAGCCCGCATTGATGGGGCCAGCGAGTTTTTTGTCTTCTGGCGTGTCTACCTGCCAATGGCCAAAGGCGGCCTGGCCACCGTTGTCTTGTTGACCTTCATCCAGGTCTGGAACGAGGTTTTGCTGGCAGCTACCCTGGCTAAAAATCCGATCATCGCCAACATCAACGTCGGCTTACGCATCCTGGCCGACGAAGGGCAATCGTTTGCCTTCGGCATTTTAAGCGCCGTTATTCTACTGGCTATGATCCCAACGTTGATTGTCTTCATCGTCTTGCAACGTTACTACGTCAAGGGCATCAGCGAAGGGGCGCTGGCAGGCTTCTAATGGAACAGATTACTCCACGCATTAACTTTTCTACCGAACTGGCCAATCTCTTCGACCTGACCGGTAAAGTGGCCTATCTGCCCGGCGGATATGGCGGCATTGGAGAATCACTGGCCTGGGGGCTGGCGCTACACGGGGCCAGGGTGGTCATCTCCGGCCGTTCCCTGGCCAGGGCTGAGGCGCTGGCCGGCCGGCTGCAAGAGGCCGGGTATGAGGCCACGGCCGTCGCCGTAGACGTCAAATCGGTGGCCGAGATCCGCGAATCGGCCGGCTTTGTAGTGGACCAATACGGCCGTCTCGATATACTGGTCAACTGCGTGGGGGTGCAGCGGGAAGAACCACTGCTGGAGGTGACGGAGGAGGCCTTTGACGAAGTGTACGCTGTCAATTTAAAAGCGGCGATGTTCCTGGCTCAGGCTGCGGCCCGTCACCAGGTTGCCTGGGGGCAGGGCGGTAAGCAAATACATCTGCTCTCGGTCCGTTCCCAGCTCGGCCTGCGAGACCGGGGCTACTCAGCCTATAGCAGCACCAAAGGCGGCTTGTTGATGCTCGTCAAACAACATGCTATGGAACTGGCCCGCTACCACATTACGGTCAACGGCATCGCCCCCACTTTCACCTACACCGAGATGATTCGCCACGTCATGGAGAACGATGAATTCCGCGCCCAACTGTTGTCACGCATTCCGCTAGGGCGCATTGCCGACCCGAAGGACATTGTGGGCGCGACCCTGTTCTTTGCCGCGCCGGCCGCCAACTACATTACCGGCCAGGTTCTCTATATTGATGGGGGCATCACGGCCAGTCAGTGACAGGTTACAGTGTGAACGACTTGAAAAAGAGTTCTCCTAAGAAAGTACCAACGCAAGCCGATGTCGCCCGGCTGGCCGGCGTCTCTCAGGCGATGGTCTCTTACGTGCTGAACGACAACTCCAATATCTCAGTACCGCCAGAAACGCGCCAGCGCATCCTGGACGCTATTGAGGAACTGGGCTATATGCCCAACAAAGTGGCTCGTAGCCTGCGCACCCGCAAGACGAAAACCATTGCCTGCGTCGTTCCCGACATTACCAACCCCTTCCATACCGTCTTTGCCAGAGGGATTCAAGACGTGGTTGAGCGCCACGGCTACGATCTGATCTTATACAACACCGACCGCATCCCTCATAAAGAGCGCGCCTCGCTTCGCCTGCTGCAGCAAGGGCGGGTGGACGGGATCATCATGACGGCCCTGCACCTGACGGCCGAAGATTTTCTGCCCTTGCTCAGGCTCAACATCCCGGTCGTGGTCCAGGGGCCCAACGTCATGCCGTTGCAGGTAGAGGGCTTTCCTCTCGACAGCGTCCACGTCAACGACGTGGCGGCCGCGCGGGCCGCCGTTTCCTACCTGATTGAACGGGGTCACCGGCGCATTGGCCTGATCGCCGGGCAAAAAGATACGCCGCCTCGCCGGCAGCGCGAACTCGGCTACTGGCAGACGCTGGCCGAATATGGCCTGGCCGTTGACGAAAAGCTGATCCAGGACGGCGACTTCAGGGAAGAAGGCGGCTACCAGGGTATGCGGGCGCTGCTGGCCCTGTCGCCCCGGCCGACGGCCGTCTTTGCCGCCAGCGATTTGATGGCTGTGGGCGCTCTGGTAGCTATCAAAGAAGCCGGCCTTAAAGCGCCGGACGACGTGGCTGTCGTCGGCTTTGACGACATCCCCATTGCTAAACTCATCAGCCCGGCGCTGACGACCATCGCCCAATTTGAGGACAAATTGGGCCAGCGCTCGGCCGAAATGCTCTTCGACCGCCTGAACGGGACCGCGCCGGAGGAAGGGCGCCGCGAAGAGATGCCTTACCAACTGGTGGTCCGGGATTCGGCCTGAAGTTATCTGGACGGCGATATCCAGGCTACGCGTGAGAGTTGCCGGGGCGGGGCATCGTTGCTTGAGTTATACTTAAACTAACGCCTTTTAGCTAAATAATGGACATCGCGACAAATTGGCCCACTTTTAGGCCCACTTTGATTCCAGATTTGTAACCGGCAAACACTATATCCTATAAGGTGGCTTGGCAAAAGGCACGGAAAGGCTATAGTATATGTCAGTACTTTCCTGGAAACGAAAACAGAAAGCTATCTCGGCTGGGCATGGGGATGTTCAAAACAGGGCTCTCATGAACAAAATTAGAGTCGTTCTAGCTGAAGATCATCACGTGGTGCGAGGCGCCCTGGCAGCCTTACTGGCCAAAGAGCCGGATATTGCTGTGGTTGGTGAGGTTGCTGATGCCACCGTACTGCTAAACGTGGTCAAGGCCCTTAAACCTGACGTCCTTCTACTGGATGCGCACATGCCAGGCCATAGGGTACTTGAAACGGTGCAGACTTTGCGCAATCGTCACCCCGAGTTGCAAATTTTGGTTCTTTCTGCCTATCGGCGACGGGAATATGCCATTGGTCTGTTAGAAGTAGGCGCCGCCGGGTATCTACTCAAGGACGATCCCCAGGAAACGCTCATCCAGGCTGTACGAATCGTAGCCCGCGGGCAACAATGGTTTTCGCCACGGGTCATGGAAATACTGATAAAGTCAGCGAGTGAACGCAACCAACAGCCAATTAGTGAGTTGACCAAGCGAGAAATCGAAGTGCTGCGCTTGATAGCCAGCGGCTATAAAAACGCGGAAATTGGTGCGAAGCTAACATTGACAGAGCAAACGGTGAAAAACTATGTGAGAAGGATATTCCGCAAACTGGATGTGGAAACGCGAGTAGAAGCGGTATTGTATGCCCTCAGTCAGAACTTAGTGTCGCCTGAGGACCTGCAAGATTAAGAAGGAGGGCGTTACCAGACAAGACCTCTTCCTCAACTACAGTTTTACTGGCTAACTGTACGTCGGCCCGCAAAACCGTCCCCTTCCCTGGCGTTGACTGGATGTGAAGAACGCCACCAATTAGATGTAATTGCTCCTGCAACCCGGCTAAACCAAAATGGTGGTTACGGGTTAGCGCCCTCAGGTCTTTTGTGGACCAGTGGAAACCTCGCCCATCGTCAGCTACTTCCAAAGAGACATAATTACTTTCTATCGTCAACTTCACCCAGACTTGTTTAGCCTCGGCATGGCGGCGTACATTGGTAATCGCCTCTTGCGATACCCTGAATAAACATACCTCGACCTCTTCTGGCAAACGCTGGACGGCCGGATTCTGATCGCCGGCCAGCGCCAGATTGATCTTCAGACCGTATTGCGCGGCGACATCTTCTATATAGCCTTGGATAGCAAAAGCGAGACTTAGATCGTCCAGTGCTGCCGGCCGCAACTCGATACATACCTGTCGCAAATCCTCAATAACAATTTGCAGGCGCCGGCGTAGAGCCATAATTTCGTCTCTGGGCGCAGTTAACAGGTCGTAAGCGCCAGGGTCCAGGCAGAAATGTAAATTGATAAGGTCTTGTATGACACTATCGTGCAAATCCCGCGCCAGCCGTTTACGTTCCGCTTCCCGGCTCTGAATCAGTTGAGAATAGAGCAAGTTAACTTCGGCCGTCCGCTGCCGCAAGGCTTCCACTAGTTGAACATTTTCTGCTGCAATTGCGGCTTCCCAGGCAAGCGTGTCCAACATGCGGCGGTCGTTTGCATCGAAAGATTCACCGTCAAGACGCATACCCAGGAATAAAATCCCCCGTAACTCCTGGTAGCGGGTAATAGGAACCCATATATTGATCTGAGGCTGCGCCAGCCAGGCACGCTCTTCCTCGGTCAGCGGAATTCCTGCCACTGCAGTTCGCAATTCTACGGCCGATAATGGTTGCGCCGCCTGGACCAATTGGCGCGCCAGTGCCCCGGCCGTGCTTAAACTGGCAGGAAAAGAGGCAAAGCCCACTGTCTTAACCAGGATCAGTTCGTCCTCTTTGTTTTGCAGGAGAAAGGCGGCTCCATCCAGGTGTAATATTTGTGATAGTCGATCTACCAGCAGCCGTGTTAATTCATCACGGTCTACGACGCCACTCAACCCCCGGCTCATTTCACCAACTACTGAACGGTAGTTATACCAACCACCGTAGAATAAACGGTCGGCCAGGGCCTGGAGCCGGTTCCGCAAGGGCGTGAAAATCGCCGCCAGCAATAGTGTAATTAATCCCCAGGCCAGCGGTTGATCAGCCCACGAGCCTCCCCATAAACGAGGCAATGTCGTCAGAAGGGACAAATAAATCCAGGCCAGAATCAAAAATAAGACCAGGTGAACGATGCTACGGTTAACTGCCCGCTCTATTTGCAACAAATTATACTGGTTTATCGCCACCGCGTAGGCAAAGGGGATAAAGAGGAGAAAAGGAAAAGTAAATTCGTAGGCAACCAGGTTTCGGCCGGCAAACACGTCAGGTAAAAGCGCCAAACCAATCAGGGGCAAGAAAGCGGCAAACGTCCCAAACACGACCAGGCGAATGCGGCGACGCTGTGACGGCGAGGTGTAGGAGAAATAAGCGTAAGTCAGGATTCCTCCTGCCCCTCCAACAGCTAAAACGAAGAATAGTTGGGTTGCCTTGCCGAGCAACATATATCCCTGGTCGTTGATAGGTACCGGATAGTTCAACCACCAGATCGCAGCTAAGAAGGCCAGGGTGTATAAACCGGCCAGAATCCATTTTTGAACCGGACGTCGTTGAACACGGGTAAAGAGCAAATGGAAGTGGACCAGGACAGGAGATAGAATGCAGAGAAGAATTCCGAACCACCTCGTCGCAAAAGGCAGTGCCAGGTTAGATAACTCACCCAATGCAAGACCGGCCGCCCCCAGTTGGCTAAAAAGCCAATAAAAAATAACAGTCAAATCGTATGGTTTATAAGTCCATATACCAAAGCTGAACAGGGCAAAGCATAGGGCAACTAACAAAGGGACCAGACGCTTGACGAGTTCCAATGTCGGGGGGCGAACGAACTGAAGATTCACCAAGAATTCCTGTTCACCGCGGGCAACTACCAAAGACGCCATGCTTGGCCCGAGAGTGGAGTTAATCAGCGATTCTTCCAGTGACCGGCCGCCGATGGCTACAATGCCATCCCCTGGTTGCAGCCCGGCTACAGCCGCCGGACTATCAGGCGCCACCGCCAGGACTTCGCCTTGCGTCAACGACCAAAAAAGCCCGTGGTAAGGTTGGCGGACGACTATGAGAGCTGCCTCAGCAAGAAAGCCCAGGAGCGCAAAGCTGACCAGGCACACGGCCAATATAACCAGGCGCCGGTGTTTGATCCGGTAGGTGCGAAATCGGTTGAGGCCAGCCATTTTTATAAACGGTGCGAACCCGGCCGGATAGGAAACGCCTGATCCAGCAACATCAAGAGACAGTCACGAGATTCTGAGCCAGGCAGATTCAAAAGAGCAGTTTCAGCTCGCTTACGCCGGATCTCTGCCTGAATCAACGTGTAATGCAACCCTCCTAGACGAACAATCTCTTCCCGGATCTTACTCTCTGCATCGCTCTGAAAATGCGCTTCTTCCAGCAATATTTTCAACTGCTCTTTCTGCCAGGCCGGGGCGACAGCCAGGGCGTAAAGTACCGGCAGGGTTTTTTTGCCCTGGGCCAGATCGCTGCTGCCTTCATTAGAACTCAACCCGGTCCAATCGTCCAATATCTGCAGCAAGAGGCCCATGTTATACCCGTACGTATAGCAATCCTCAACTTGAGAATCACTCCCCCCGCCAATCAGCGCGCCACTCTGGGCAGCCCAGCCGAAGAAACAACCGGTTTTGTCTCCAATCACCTGCCAATAGGTAGCCAAATCCGGTTCAGAACTGGCCATGACGGCCAGATCCTGGTGTTGGCCGGCCCCCATCCGGGTAATTACCTGATGAAGTTCGTGGCGAACTCGCCAGGCTAGAGATAATGGCACGCCAGTGTCGGACAACCGATCGAATGCGAGCTGAGCTAAAAAAATTAAGCTAGTCCCTAGATTGATTGTCTCCCCCAGAGGTATGGGACCATCCAGCCCCACAAAGCAACCCTCGTCCTCGACGTCGTCCAGGACGTGGGCGGCCAGATGAAGTAAATTCCAGGCACATGTCAGGTGGACGGCCGCTTCAACTGGGCCACCGACGAGCTGGCAGGTCAGGAGTGGCAGGAGGGCGTGCGGCCAGTGCTGTTTTTTCTTTTCCCAGTCGCTTTGAACCAGCTTTTCTACAATTGCCTTCAGCGCCGAATTATTGTGAATGCCGGCGACAACTGTCTCAACCTGCTCAGAGACCAGGTAAAAAAAGCGGCCGGTAACGTCAGCGCCGCTTTCCTGGTCAGGGTTGGCGGCGCCGGCGCAACCGGGCAAAGGACCACTCTGAGCCATTCTCTCCTTTAAGGAAGAACGCTCAACGAATCAGGCTATCTGGCAAGCGACTAGTTGTCTGGCCAGATCCAGCCCAACAGATTGCGGTTCGTCAAAGATTGCAACAACTCCTCGGGAGACAGGCCCAGTAAATGGCGAAGAGATAACAGTGCTTCTTGTTCTTCTTGCGACAGCGCTGCATTCAGTACGCCTGTTTGAAATTGAGACCGTGATCCCGAGTCCGTTGCGACCTGATAAACCAACTGCTGCAGTAGCGTCATGTTACACCTCCTCACTGAAAACATTTAGCCCGCTGGGGGCCAAAAAAAACAATTTGACAATGCTGTGCGACATACACTATAATGCGACATATGGCAAAGGGCGATTCCTCAGGTATGGAGCCTTACGACAACCTTCTCTTAGAACTCCGCCGGGGAGTGCTTGCCCTGATTGTTCTGAGTCAACTTCGCCAAGAGCAATATGGCTATTCCTTACAACGAGCCCTCGCTCAACAGGGACTCGAAATTGACCAGGGAACGCTCTATCCTTTATTACGGCGGCTAGAATCTCAAAACCTGCTTCATAGCCGGTGGCGTGTCGAAGATTCAAGACCCCGGCGGTATTACGCCATTAGCCCGGCTGGTGAACAGGTCTTACATAATCTCTCCAATGAATGGCGCGCCCTGGTAAAGGTCACGGAGCAGTTGTTGCCCTAACAGTCGAGGTACGAACGATGGAGTTGATTGATCGCTACGTCCAGGAAGTCGGGCAAAATCTGCCGGCCAATCTCCGCAAAGACGTTGAGACAGAGCTACGTTCATTGCTAGAAGATACTGTTGAAGACCGTGCTGCCAGGGCCGGGCAAAAAGAGAATGAAGAACTGGTTGTAGCGGTTCTTGAAGAGTTTGGACCGCCAGAAAAGGTGGCTGCTTCTTACGCACCACCAAACCAATACCTCATCGGACCAAAACTTTACCCTGTCTTTACCAGGATCGTGGCCATCATCACGGTTTTGCTGGTCATCCTGTTTGCCCTCAATTTGGCGCGTACATTACCTGGTGTTCCCATCGGCGAACTACCAGCTACGGTATTAGATTCTGTTTCTACTTTTCTGGATAGCGCCTTTATGCTCTTAGGTGTGGCCGTTTTCGTTTTTGCCATCCTTGAGAGGATTGAGCCTAAGGGCGCTACGGCCGCCAGGCGCTGGGATCCACGTAAGCTGCCGCCTGTTGACGATCCAGACCGCGTCCGTGCAGGATGGTTAGCTGGGGAAGCAGTTATAATCAGCGTTCTCCTGATTTTGCTAAACTTATTTCCCCAATGGGTTGGCGCAATCATTGTTACCGATGAGGGATCGAGATTCTTGCCGGTACTGGCCACTGAGTTCGAAACACACCTGCCCTGGTTAAACATCTGGCTGGGGCTGAATCTACTTTTGAATCTTTGGCTTCTACGAGATGGGCGCTGGCGCCGCGCCAGTCGCTGGCTTGATCTTGGACTGAGCCTGTTGGGTATGTTCGTCCTTTACCGTCTTATTACAGGAGCACCAGTCATTGGCATAACTCCCGATTGGGCCGCGTTACATGGCTGGCCAGCAATACCGCTGGCACGAATTCAACAGAATGTGATCCCAATCCTCTCAATAGTTGTTGACGTCGCTCTGGCTTTAGGTCTCCTGATATCGGTTGCAGCGTCTGGGTTGAAGCTATACCGCTTGTTTAAGAAAAAAACGGCCCCCATCATTGTCCAGGAGTCATCTTAGCGAGTGTTGATCCGCCTGCGACAAAGATTGTTGGACCGCTCTAAACGTAAAAGCATAAGCGACGACAAAAAGTGTTACCCATCCTTTTCATTGCCTCAAAGGATCTCCCTGGACAGTATAACCAAATAGCAACAGAAAAAAAAGTACTAAAGTACTCATTAAAGGTTACTCAAGTACCCTGTATAGAGCACAACTTCAACTATAGTTGTAGCTATGGAGCCCTTTCTCATTGGAGAGTTAATTGCGTCAGTGCAGCGCCTGGCGTTCCGCTGATGAGAGGAGAATCGCATGTCGCCTATCATTGAAGTAAGAAATCTTCACAAACAGTATAACCCCCCTGACGGTATCGTGGCTGTTAAGGACGTTTCTTTTGAGATTCACCGTGGGGAAATCTTCAGCCTGCTGGGACCTAACGGCGCCGGCAAGACGACGACCATTTCCATGTTGGCTTGCCTGCTGGCTCCTTCCGGGGGAGATGCGATCATTGACGGCCATTCCATTAACACAGCCGTCAGACAGGTCAAACAGGTGATTGGCCTGGTACCACAGGAGGTGGCTATCTACAACACCATTAGCGCCCGAGAAAACCTGGTTTTCTGGGGCAAGATGTATGGTCTTACCGGCAGGCGGTTACACGAGCGGGTAGCGGCCGCCCTGGAAATAGCCGGTATCAGCGACCGGGCGGACGACAAAGTCTCGACCTTCTCTGGTGGAATGAAGCGGCGCCTCAACGTAGCTATTGGCCTCTTGCACGAACCTAAGATCCTCTACCTGGATGAGCCCACGGTCGGTATTGATCCCCAAAGCCGCCGGCGCATTCTCGATACGGTGAAAGAACTCAAGGAAAGAGGCGTTACCGTCTTATACACCACCCACTATATGGAAGAAGCGCAAGAACTCAGCGACCGCATTGGCATCATTGACCACGGAGAATTAATCGCTATCGGCACGTTGGACGAATTGACCAAAACGCTGGGGCAGTACGACACCATTCGTCTCGACCTGGACGACAATCTTCTGGAGAAAGACGCACTGGTTGCCAGCCTGTCCGCCATCTCGACGATTGACCGCATTTACAGTGAAGACGGCCACATCGTCCTGCAGGCACGGAATGCCAACGAAGTATTGCCGCACGTGTTCAGGCAATTATCCGCTGCCGGGGGGAACGTAAGGCAACTGAAAATTCAGGAACCCAACCTGGAAGCGGTCTTCCTCCACCTGACCGGCCGTGCGCTGCGTGATTGAACAAAGGACGCCTCATGAGAAAGATATGGGCTATTGCCCTGAAAGACACCCTGGTTCGCTTCCGGGATCGGAACGCGCTTATCTTGATGTTGGCCGCTCCCCTGGCGCTTTCTGCTATCGTTGGCGCTGCCTTTGGTGGTTTCATTACCAATGCTAACGCCAGCCCCATTAGAGACATTCCGCTGATCGTCGTCAACGGCGACCAGGGAGTAATCGGCCAGAGATTTCTCGCCGTACTCAATTCCCCTGAGTTGGCAGAGTTGCTGGAGCCATCTTTCATGGATGATTTGGACGAAGCGCGGCAAATTGTAGCCAGGGGAGAAGTTCGCGCCGTCGTCTACATACCTCCCAGCTTCAGCGAAACCATAGAATACATTGACACCTCAGGCAGCGTCATTCAGATTTACACCGATCCATCGGCAACGATTACCCCGTTGATCATCCGCAGCGTTATGACCCAAATAGCCAATGGCTTTAGCAGTGTGGGCGTCAGCACCAGAGTCACCGCTGAACAAATAAGTGACCAGGCGGATATATTGGGTGCGGCAATGGCCGAACTCGGCCCCGTCCTCCAGGAAGAAATTGAAATAAATCTGGCCGACGAGGATGAGGCCGTTACGGAATCGCTAACGACGACGCAATTGAACTGGATAACGACCGGCGAGGGTGAAGGTGGAACGGCCGATGCAAATCCATTGGCCTTTTTCGCTCCTAGTATGGGTATTTTCTTCTTGATGTTCACCGTTATGAGAGGAGCGCGCTCTATTCTCGATGAACAGGTAGAGGGGACACTAGATCGCCTGATTAGCACGCCCACCGGTAACGTCGAGATCCTGTTGGGCAAAATAGGCGGCACCCTGTTGACTGGCATCCTGCAGTTTGCTGTTTTTGTCGTCGCCTCCCAGGTTATTTTTAGCCTGGACTGGGGAGAGTCACTCCCTGGCCTGGTTATCATGACCCTGGTCGTAGTTTTCGCCTTTACCAGCCTCGGCGCGGTCATTGCCGCCTTCGTCAAGGATACCAACCAGGCCGCCACCTTGGGCAGCATTGTCATCCTGGTTTCGGCCGCCTTGGGCGGTAATTTTGTTCCGGCAACCAATTACCCGGAGTGGCTACAGCAGTTGAGTAAAATCACCATTAATCGCTGGGCGTTGGATGGCTTTGCGGATTTGACGATGCGAGGCCTGGGGCTCACTGACATCGTCCTGGAGGTTGGCATTCTGTTTCTCATCGCCGTTGCTCTCTTAAGTGCCGCTCTCTGGCAATTCCAGCGCCGTATCGCGAGGTAACGTCCATGTTAGCAACCATCATTAACATTGCCCGTTTGCACCTGCGTCTGACATTCAACCGGCCGTCAATTTTCGTCTCCTACATCTTGATGCCCATCCTTTTCACCTTCCTGATTGGCCAGGCCCTGGCCGACGACGGCAATGCCGAGCCGGTTATCCTGTCCGTGAAGGTGGCCAATCACGATAATGGTGAGCTGGGAGCGGCCCTGATTGAGCGGCTGGCGACTGAGCCGGCGCTGTCAGTTCAAGAGGTTGACCAGCAGGCTGGTGTAGCGGCCGTCGAGGGAAGTGAGGCGGTAGCTTTGCTGATCATTCCGGCCGACTTTAGCCAGAGCCTGGCTACAGGCATCACCCTTGACTTTTACGTGGACCCGGCCGCCATAGCGCAGGCGCGAACCGTCGAGCGGATTGTCCTGGCCAAAGCGGGCGAGTTAGGTGGGGCGTTGGCCACAGCCAGCTTCTCGGCCGGCGTCGCCGAGCGCCTGGGACTGTTTGACGCGGGCGTAGACCGGGATGCGTACCTGGCCGAGGGGATTGACCTGGCCTTGGCTGCCTGGCAATCTCCCCCGGTTAGCGTGTCCGCCCAGGCAGAGACGCCGCTGGCCACACCCGAAGACGCCATTCCCACAGGCGTCAACCAGTCGTCGCCTGGCATGTTGGTCATGTTTGCCATGTTCCTGATGCTGGGCGGCGCGGCTGTTCTTCTTTTTGAACGCGAAATGGGAACGCTACGCCGTCTGCTGGTGGCGCCCATTAGCAGAGTCAGCATCCTGCTGGGTAAAACACTCGGCATTTACCTGTCTGGTGTTTTCCAGGTGGCTATTTTGATTGTGGCCAGCCTCTTGCTTTTTGACGTTCAATGGGACCGTTCACCTTTGGCTTTAGCGCTTATGGTTCTCAGTTTCGCTTTTGCCGTGACCGGTCTGAGTATGGCGATGGCTGCCTGGGCGCGAACGGCCGCCCAGGTCAACTCGCTGAACACGCTCATCGTCCTTTCGGTGGCTGCCCTGGGTGGCGCCTGGTGGCCGTTGGAAATTGTGCCTTCCTGGATGCAAACGGTGGGCCACCTGACGCCGGTCGCCTGGGCGATGGATGGTTTCCACGACATCATTACCCGCGGCCTGGACGTTACCGCCGTGCTGGCTGAAGTGGGTATCTTGCTTGGGTTTGGGTTTGTTTTTCTGTTGCTAGGTCTGTTGCGTTTCCGCTATGAACAGGCGTGATCTCTGGGTACCTCATTACAAGCCAAACCCTGGTGCGCAAATCAGGCTGTTTTGCTTCCCTTACGCCGGCGGCCGGGCGGCCGCTTTTTATCCCTGGGCAGAGTCGCTGCCTCAAGCCGTTGAATTAATACCCATCGAGTTGCCCGGACATGGCGTCCGAGTGCGAGAGCAGCCCGCCAGGCGCCTTTTGCCCCTCGTGGAAGAGCTTGCCGGTGCGATTCAACCCTATCTGGACCGGCCCTTTGCCTTCTTCGGGCATAGCCTGGGCGCGCTTATCTGTTACGAGCTGGCTCATTATCTCTACAGCCGCCAGCAACTCTGCCCGCTTTACCTTTTTGTCTCTGCCTGCCGCGCTCCTCAATGCGCCAAGAACGAAGCCATTACCCATACCATGCCAGATGGTGAATTCCTGGAAAAGATTCGCTTTCTTGAAGGGACGCCACCGGAAATATTTGAAATCCCCGAATTGGTAGAGCTGATGTTGCCTATCTTGCGGGCGGATTTTGAGATGTATCATACATATCTATACGAACCAAAGCCCCCCCTCCCCTGCCCCATGGCCGTGTTCGGTGGGTTGGAGGATATTCCCATGAGCCCGGAGCACCTCGAGGGATGGCGTGAACATACGGCCGTTTCTTTCATTAGCCGCATGTTCCCCGGCGGCCATTTCTTTCTGCACACGGCCGAGCCGACTGTTTTAAGGATGATCACCTACACGCTGGGACAGGTGGTTCCCAGCCGGGGGTTCTAAGACGAGCACAGACGGCACCTGCTCCGGCGCAGCCAGACGCAGCA
The DNA here is from genome assembly GCA_022616275.1 of Chloroflexota bacterium. Classification (GTDB taxonomy): domain Bacteria; phylum Chloroflexota; class Anaerolineae; order Promineifilales; family Promineifilaceae. Next base: position 6,098 of record JAKEFB010000100.1, on the reverse strand, counting down.
ACCCATAACCAATCCCGGCCAGCCCGGTCATTAAGCCCGGCGTCTCGACTCCCTGAGGTACGCCACACACCCACCCCCTGGCCCCGATGCTGGCCAGCATGGTGGCGGCCAGCCGCCCAAGCGCAGCCGGCCAGCGCTCGTCACTCAATTGTTTACTCGCCTGTAACACCAATTCAAGATTACCTAAATCCCCGTGACACAAACAATGGCTACCGCCAAATCCCTGCGCCACCGTTGTTTGCAGGGCCGCCTCAATCTCAGCCCGAATGTGGTCGTCGTCTATAGTCGGCAGGAGCTGTAACCGGGCCAGCCCAATCCCTGGCGCTCCATGACACCATGCCGCCATAAAGCGGACTTGATTCTCAACTGGCGGGTGTTCAGGAGTACGAAAATCCGGCCAGTTGCCGGCTTCGGGTACAAACACGTGTCGCTCGTAAAGAATGCCGTCTAGCGCGGCCTGGTGGAATCGTCGGTCGCTGGTCAGGCTGGCCAGCCGCAGTAATGCCCAGGCGATACCGGCTGCGCCGTGAGAAAAACCCGTGAGTGGTTGCTCTATACCCGCCAAGGTTAGCCAGCCAGCCCCTTGAGTCATTGGTCGGGCCTGGCCAAGGAGATGCTCACCGCAACGAAAAGCTGTTGCCAGCGTGGCCGCCGAGGGCCGGTAGTGGTATAGACTCAGTAAAGCGCCAATGCACCCGGCCGCGCCCCCCACCACGTCCAGGCTCTCGTCTTGGGAGATCAGGGACCCTAGTCGGCCAACGATAGCCTCGGCTTCAGACAGTAGCTCTGGGTCGTGCCACAAAGCGCTTAAGTGGGTCAGGGTGTACAAAATACCTCCCCAGCCGTCAAAGCCACCGATCAGCTTAAGACCACTCTGCGAATCGGCTAGGCCCTGGCGCAACGGTTGCAGCGCTGCCCGCGCCAGCGCCGTGTAACTCGCCTCGCCTGTCACCGCTCCCAGGGTGGCCAGAAATAGGGCAATTCCGGGTGTGCCGCCATACAAGTCACTTTCTACAGGAAGCGGCGACCAGCGCCGGCCGTTGACCAGCTTTAACCCCAGCCAGGCTGCCCCCCCGTCGTCCTGCAGCGCCAGCGCCTGGAGGCGGTCGCCCACCCGGCAAGCGGCGGCAATGAGTTGTTCGGCCCCAACCGTGGCCGGTACTGGCAGGTGAGGTGCGGCCGGGACCGGCTGCTCGACACTATCTGCCAGGGTAGTCAGGGCAGCGCCAATGAACCACAGTTGCCTTTCCAGGTCTGCCTCACTCAACTCGCGCAAACGCTCATAGACCGATGCCAGCCCAGACGCTTCAAAGAAGCCGGCGATACGCTGGCCGGCGTCACTCCACAAATCTGTTGCCGAGGGTCGTGTCATAAAAAGAGGAATATCGCCCTGGTGGAGCGCCTGCCGCTCGGCCGGGATGACCTGGGCCAGTTCTGGTTGGTGCAAAACCCCCAACCAGAGGTGATCAAGATGGCGCTCGCGGTCCAGGGCATCGCGCAGGACGTCGGGATGAAAGCTCTCGGCCAGAATTTTACCGTATGTCTGCGTCGGCCGCAGAATGACCCGCACCTCGTCGGCCGCAAAGCGAGCCAGCGGCCCCGTCTCTGCTAGAAGCTCCTCACGGGAAGCCATCAGCAACTGGTACACTTTTCGAAAACCCGTCTTAATGGCCTCAGCGTAGTCGAGCGTCCTGACCTCAGCGCCGTTCAGTTGGGGGCGATTCCTGGCCCCTGGCATTTCCACCCGCTGGCGAACAAAGCGCATATTGTCGGTCCCCACGCCATCCCAGCCCGGCACGGCCGCAGGCGTCAGTTGCCCCGGTGCCGCGCCCAGACCACTTAAATCAACGCCTTCTGAGACCTCATTTGACCAGACAAGTTGCGGCAGCAGCCCCACCCGCAAGACAGAATGAGCCATTTTTTGGGCCGCCAGGGAACCAACCTGCTTCGGACCAGCGCGCGGGTGGAGCAGGGACTCCAGGTCAATCAGGACCGGGTGCTCGCCTAAAGCAATCAGGTTTTCAGAATGGAAGTCGGTCGCCTCCAGCGCATAAAGCAGCGCCAGATAGCCGCCCTGGCGTTCATAAAAATGAGTTACCTCCTCAGGCGAATGGCAGCTTTGGGCGGGGACAAATTCCACCCACCCATAAGATCCCTGGTCCAGAACCTTAAGCGTTCGGAAGGGCTGGTGCTCTCCCCGATGGTTGAGCCATTCAAGCAGCTCTTGAAAGTGAACGTCAACCGCCAGAGAACGCGGCTTATAAACAAGTTGCAAGCCAGAATCAAAGCGAGCCACGACAACTGACCGGCCGCCCCGGTGGACGTCGCCGGCGCCCGCCCTGGTTTCGATCAGCATGCCTGGATCATTTTCTGGGCCAAAGCGCTTGCAAATAGCCTGCCAATCCTGGCCAAGATGAAGCAGAAACTCCTGGCTAAAGGCCACCCACCTGTTTATGCCGGTGACAAGCTGCCGCGCCAGGACGGGCGATTCTTGTAGGATAGCCAGGGTGATATCTCGCTGGCCCAAACGGGCCAAAAAACTCTGAAATCGTTCCTGGGGCGTATCGCCCGGCAGTTGGCCCTGCAGCCGGGAGACGTTTAGTTCCAGGACGAGCGTGCGGACCATCGTCAGTAGCAACCGCTCCGGCAGGTCGGCCAGGAGGGCGGCTTCTACCGCCTCGGGTTCAAAAGGTAAAATAGAAAACTGCCGGCTAAGGGCCAGCACTTCCCGATGTAGCTGTTCCTGTCCCTGGCGGATAAGCGGCTCCGCCAGGCTCAGAAATCCGGCCATATCCTGCCCGGCCGGCTGCTGTGGGGGCGCAAAAACGGTCCGGCCAGATTCAGCTTTTGCAGCGGAAAAGGCTTCCTTAAGCTGAACCAGCCAGCCAGGTGGCTCAGCAAAGCGGCTGCGAATTGCTGAAGCCGGCTCGCCTAGCAGGTATCGAAAGTCTTCTTCTGTCACGCCATCGAGCGCCAGCCGTCTGCCGAAGTAGTCATCCTGGCCAAACGGCTCCTGCGCCAGCCAGCGCTGCCAGCGATAATCGGCCAGGTCAGCATCAAAGCCAGCGGCCGGCTGTGGGCCGCCGCTGGCCCAGGAAGCAACCCTCTCCTGCAAAGTCATCGCCCGATACCAATCAGGCATGTGGAAAATCTCGTTTTCGCTCAAGGAAATTACCCAATTACGCAATTACCCAATTACTAAAAAATAGAGCGGGACAGAGGGTCTTCCACCTCTCTGCCCCACCCTATTCATCCCGGTCTGGCCGGTAAAGTGGTTGCCCACCTTACCGTTCTTTGATAGAAGGGGCGCTTATGCGTTACCTCCCCTGTAGGTTATGGTAATGGGCCAGCACCCAAAAACAAGCGAGCAGATGAGCCGGGTATCCAGGCAATCTTCGCCGGAGAAAAGGGCCGGGCCCTTGTAGGGGAGCAGATCCTCCCTGGCCAGCTCAATCTGCCCGGCCGGGTGGGCTGGCAACTCCGCCAGTTTCTCCTGGCTCAGGTTATGCCGATACCGTTCGTCCTTCCATGCACGCACGACATCTACGGTTGACAACATAGTTACCTCCATTTTGTTTAGGTTGTTGGTAGTTAATGACTACACGAACAGACCGGGAATCATGTCTCTGCCTGGCTTTCTGATTGATTAGCCAGTTCCTCCATCTTCTTGCGCAGGCTAAGCGGCCGCATGTCAGTCCACACTTCCTCAATGTAAGCCAGACACTCGTTTTTAGGGCCGCTCATGCCAACTTCCCGCCACCCCAGTGGTGGCTCCCGGTCGCTCGGCCAGATTGAATACTGTTCTTCGTGGTTCACCACAACTTTATAAAGGGTCTTGTCTTCCTCTATTTCCTGTACCATCGAATCCTCCTCAATTAAAACTACATGACCCCCCACCGATTCAGGCCCACGCCAAATTTCCTGATGATCATTACCCTCTACCCTCCTCTGCGCTCACGGCTCAGATTACTCGCCAGGCGGGAACCCGGCTAATCCTTCTAGGGTAGCAAAATGTTCTTTCAGCCCTTCTGCCACCAGGGCGGCATTGGCGTCACGAATGATGGTGAAGTGATTTCCTGGAACAGGGTAAGCCTCGATTTCCCCTGTCACGACCTTACCCCAGCCCTGGGTCGGATCCTGCAGCGGGCCGGTAAGCGGCCACAAAAACTCTTTCACTTTGTTGACCAGCGGGAGATTCAGGGGCGTCTGAACGGCAAAGTAAAAGATCATCCCGGCCAGGCCCAGGAGTGCGGTGAGAATGGAGCCTGAATCAAAGTAAAGGAAGACAGCCAACGCCAGCCCCAACCCCAACGCCCAGCGGGCGGCCTTTCGGCTGGCTGACTCTTGCAGCCGGGCATGGCCAGGAAAGGGGTCGGCTGCCCGGAAGAAGAGCACCCGGCCGGCGTACGGTTTGAGGACGTATTGCCGCATCGCCTGGGAATTCGCTTCATAGATCTGGAAAAGCCGGCCGAAGTACGGCAACCTCATCGTCGAAGACAGGATATTGGCCGCAATAGCCCGGTCCAGGATATAAGCCAGTTGTTCGTCCTTGCCAAGTTGTAACAGTTGCTCCCAGGAGAAGATCGGCCGGTCCACCGGTAAAGCAAAAAGCTCCTGGACAAAGGCCAGAGCCCGCAGCGCGTTCTCCCGCCGCTGCACGGCCGAAGGCTTACCCGGCACAAAGCCATAATAGGCCATCTGGACCAACCGGTAGAGCCTGGCTACCAGGCGATAGCTCTGGAAGGCGAGACGAGACAGGATCGCACCCAGGATGTAGACCAGGGGCAGCAAATAAGAAAGCAGGAACCATACTGGCCGGGCGATGCCCCGTCTGGCCTTTAACCAGCTTTTCCGCGGCGCCCGGTAGGCCAGGGCTGGCGTCTTGTGGGGGTTCGGCACCGGGCTATCTACCAGCGCCAGCAAACCCACCTCGTGCCCCTGTTTCTGCAATTGCCAGGCCATTTCAAAAGCCACGACGCCGCCAACGGACCAGCCGCCGAGGAAGTATGGCCCTTCGGGCTGCACCTGCCGCAGGAGTTTCAGGTAGTAACCGGCCATCGTTTCCACCCGGGTATGCGGCGCTTCTTTCGGGTCGGCAATCCCCCTGGCCTGGAAACCGTAGAACGACCATTCCGGCCCCAGGTAACGGACCAGGTCCGAATAGCTAAAGACGTTGCCTCCACCGGGGTGGACAAAGAAGAGCGGCCGCTTCTTCTCATTGCCCACCTGCAGCGGGACGAGCGACGAAGAAGTGATCGTCATTTCTTCGCCCTGGCGCAGAACGGCCGCCAGCCCTTGCACGGTAGGGCTTTGAAACAACGTCGTCAGTGGTAACTCAACCGTCAACTCCTGGCGAATTCGGGCCATCAGCCGGACGGCCAACAGGGAATGTCCGCCTAATTCAAAAAAGTTGTGGTTGACCCCAACCGGCCGGACGTCGAGAACTTCCTCCCAAATACGGACCAGCTTCAGTTCCAGGGCGTCCCGGGCGGGGACGGCCGTTTTGGCCAGCTCCAGGTTGCTCCTTTCTGGCGCGGGCAGCGCCTGGCGGTCTATCTTGCCGTTGGGGGTTAGCGGCAGGGTATCAAGCACGACAAAGGCGGCCGGGACCATGTACTCCGGTAGCCTGGCTCGCAAGAAATCGCGTATCTCGTTTTCGGCGAGCTGCTTTCCCGGCCGGGACACGACGTAAGCGGCCAGGTACTTATCGCCGGCTGCGCCCTGGCGGACGGTGACAACGGCCTCACGGACCAGTGGGTGTTGCCCCAGGACCGCTTCCACCTCGCCCGGCTCGATCCGGTAGCCCCGGATTTTGACCTGGGCGTCTTTGCGGCCCAGGAACTCAATATCGCCGCCTGGCAGAGTGCGGGCCAGGTCGCCAGTCTGGTAGAGGCGGGCCCCCGCCTCCGGGCTAAAAGGATGGGGAATGAACTTTTCGGCGGTCAGTTCCGGCCGGTTTAGGTAACCCTGGGCCAGGCCGGCCCCGCCAATGGTCAACTCCCCCACCACGTTCTCCGCCACCGGCGACAACGCCTCGTCCAACACGTATATCTGCGTGTTCGCCGCCGGCCGGCCGATGGGTACGTAGGCCCGCTCGT
>JAKEFB010000099.1 GCA_022616275.1 Chloroflexota bacterium | reverse complement strand
CGGCCGCCGCGGCCATGGCTTCAGCATCCTGAACGTGTGGTAACCAGTCCGGTCTTTGCCAGGCCGGTTGTTTCACCATTGGCGCCGGTGGGTCGTCTTCCCAGTAGTCCCAGATGGTAACGTTAGGCGGCAACTGCTCGACGATGAGCAACACCTGCTCTCGCGGCAAACGGCCGTTGCCAATGCCGGGGAAGTTGAGGCAGACCAGGGCAGCGGGATGCGCGGCGCACCAGGCCTGTAAAGCGGCCGTGCTGTGCTCGATAAGGGCCAGGTCGGCCGGCTTATCGTAATGGGTCTTGACCTGGAACGCGCCCAGCTTCGCCTCCGGCCATCGAGGGCTAATGAGCAGGCCATACTGCCCCAGGTAGCCGCAGGTGTTCAGGATTTGCCGGCCGAGGGCTTTGTCCAGCCCGGGAAAACGGTCACGGGCCTGGCGGGCAATGCCCCTGCCCATAATGAGAGCACCGCTGTGAATTGTGCTGTTAGTGGTGATAAGGAAGAGGTCTGCTTTATCATAAGCCGTCCACATATCACCGTATCTGAACTCAGCCATCGTACGCTCCTTTGGGTCGCTTTCCCAAACAATGCCAAGCGTTAGCGTTGCTTATCTATGGTCGGTCGCCGCAATCAAAGTGAGTACGGGCAAAAAGAAAGACGGCTTGCAGTCGCCAGGAGTGTCGGTATTTCGTCAGCATAAAGGTCCAAGTATGCACCGTAGCAATAAAAGTGACAGACCCGCCCGGTGAAAGCATTGACAGACCGTTGCGCCAGTAGTAAGATTTTTAGGAGGTTGCCGCTATAGCCTTCAATGCTAGAGATTAGACTGAGCGAGCCACCCACTTTCGAAAATCGATCCTGCTCAGTTAAACTACTGAATTAAACCTGCCTGATCATGTATTGGTAGGAGGACCAAAGATGACCTGCGTGTCCTCTGTAGGTGGATCCAGTTCCAGGCCAGCGCCCGCATCTGCGTGGCGTGAGCGATTGTTTTTGCTGCCGACTTATCAGTACCTTTCGCAGGTACCCTCCTTTATCAACCTCCCCTTCCATTTAACCCGCTTCATCTGTCAAACCAAGAGCGAGCTTAGTTCCGCTCAAGAACCTTCACTGAGCCTGCCGAAGCGCTCAGTCCAAAGGTTGGCAAGTTGATATTCACCCTGTCACTTTGTCACTCTTGAGGGAGGATCCCATGTCTATCCTGAGCATTTCTCTCTTTGGAAAGGTGCATATCTGCTGGAGTGAGCACACTCTGTGTGGTCTGGAAGCGCGGAAGGCGCAGGAGTTGTTCTGTTATCTCCTGCTCTATCGGGAGCGGCCGCACTGCCGTGAAACGTTGAGTGGCCTGTTGTGGGGCGGTAATTCGGCCACCCAATCAAAGAAGTATCTGCGCCAGGCCCTTTGGCAGCTCCAGACCACCCTGGATTCTGGCGCCGAGTCTGGCCACTGCCCCTTGCTGCTGGTGGAGGCCGATTGGATTCAGCTCAACCCAGAGGCAGCTCTCTGGCTTGACGTGGCAGAGTTTGAACAGGCCTCCACCCTGGCCCAAGGAATAGCCGGGCGCGAGTTAGATAGTCAAATGGCGCAGGCGCTCCAGGCGGCCGTGCAACTTTACCAGGGGGACTTATTGGAGGGCTGGTACCAGGACTGGTGTCTCTTCGAGCGGGAACGGCTACAAAATATGTACCTGGATATGCTAAACAAACTCATGGATTATTGTGTAACCCACCAGGAATACGAGGCTGGGTTGGCCTATGGAATGCGCATTTTGCGTTGTGATCAGGCTCACGAACCAACGCACCGCCAGTTGATGCGCTTGCAATACCTGGCTGGCAACCGCACGGCCGCTTTGCGCCAATATGAGCGCTGTGTAGCCGCGTTAAACGAAGAACTTGGCGTCGGCCCAGCCAGGAATACGGTAGCGCTTTATGAGCAGCTTTGCGCCGATACCCTCAGTGGCGCCTGGGTAGCCCCGGCCGGAATGGCGCCGGATACAACAACCGGCGCCCCCACTGAACCCGCCGCGATCCCTCTTTTTGTTTTATTCACTCATCTCCAACAACTCCGGTTAGAGGTGGCTCACATCCAATACCAGTTAGAACAGGCGATTCAAGCTGTGGAACTCACTTTGAGCCATTGACCGGACAGCGGCATTCATTGGCTGCACCGGTGGCGATTTGCCAGAGCGTTTTGCCTCGCCCTGCACCTCTCCTCACCAAAGACACTCCCACAGACGCGCCTGAGACGTTGCTACAGACGTGCGCCTGCTACACTGGCTTACAGTATCGGTTAGCGGCTCCCATACCACCGGGTGTTGGGCGTGGGCAGCGTGGACACGTGGGTCTACCCTTAGCAGCCTCAGAGTTGGCGCCATGGAGTTCGTTGAAACCCAAACCCATTCCTTCATCATTAAGATCTGGCTGGAAGAGACGGCCACCGAAGCCGAGCAAGCCAGGTGGCGCGGCCATATCACCCACGTGCCCAGCGGCAACCGGCGCTATCTGCAAGACCTAGACGAAATTAAAAGCTTCATCACACCCTACCTGGAAAGATTGGGGATCAAGTTAGGGTGACGCCTGATGACGATGACACCGCTTGTAAGCTGCATCATGCCCACTTATAACCGGCGGCGGTTTGCCGGCCAGGCCATCTGGTACTTTCTGCGCCAGGACTACCCCCAGCGAGAACTCGTCATCATGGACGACGGCGAAGATGCCATTGACGACCTGGTTCCCCAGGATGAACGGATCCGCTACATGCGCCTTCAGCGGCGGCTTTCGGTCGGCGCCAAACGGAATCTAGCTTGCCAGTTAAGCCAGGGGGAACTCATCGCCCATTGGGATGACGACGATTGGATGGCGTCACAGCGACTCAGTGTGCAGGTGGCCGAGTTATTGGCGGCCGGCGCCGACGCCTGTGGCACGCGCGACCTGCTTCACTACCACCTGGAGGCTGGGGAAGCCTGGTGTTATTCCTACCCGGCCGACAGACGTCCCTGGCTGGCCGGTGGCACGTTACTTTACCGCCGCTCAACCTGGGCTGAACACCCTTTCCCCGATCGCAACGTCGGCGAGGACACGGCCTTTATCTGGCAATTGGCACCTGAGCGACTCCACGTTATGGCCAATACAAGCCTGTACGTAGCCATCAAGCACAGCGGCAATACGGCGGCCAAGAGCCTGGCCAGCCCACGCTGGCAACGGCGTCCACTGGGCGAAGTCAGCCAGTTGTTGATGCCTGACCGGGATTTTTACCTGGCCCTGCGCAACGGTCGCCCACTCTCTCTGCCCAGGCAACCTTCGGCGGCCAGGCCATCCATTACCGTGGTGGCCCCCTTCCTGGTATACGATGGTTATGGCAGCATGGCCGAATACCTGGTGCTGGGCATGGCCCGGGCCGGAGCGATGGTACGCGTCACCCCACTGGCCCTGGACCTGGCCGGTCTGTCGGCCGAGTTTCGCAAGATCGTGGAAACCCGGAGCCATCCCCGGCCGGATGCCGAGGCGCCAATCCTCTATTTTTGCTGGCCCCAACCTGCCCTGGAGCGTTTCCGCAGGGCCAGTAACCTGTTTATCAACACCATGTGGGAGAACAGCCGCTTACCAGCCGGTTGGGCCGAGCGGCTAAACCAGGCACGCGCCGTGATAGTGCCTACCCGGTTTGTCGCCCAGGTTTGTCGCGAAAGCGGCGTCACCGCGCCTGTCGAGGTCGTGCCGGAGGGAGTGGATCCCGACGTATACCATTACGAGGAACGTCCTCCCCACCCTGGCCTCACGACTTTGATGGTAGGAACCCTGGTCAACCGGAAGCACACCCTGGAAGGAATTGCCGCCTGGAAGTTAGCTTTTGGCGACGATCCCGAGGCGCGATTGATTATCAAGGCCCGGTTCAAATACCGAAACTACATTCCCGATGATCCCCGTATTTCCTTTATTGATACGAACGAAGCTGTCCGGGGCATCGCCCACTGGTACCGGCAGGCGGACGTACTCCTGGCCCTGGGTAACGAGGGTTTTGGCTTACCCCTGGTCGAAGGGATGGCTACCGGTTTACCGGTGATCGCCCTGAACTCAGAAGGGCAGGCTGATGTTTGCCAGGAAGCGGCAGATTACCTGCTACCCGTTGAACCGGCCGACTGGGAAATGTATGACGAGGCTCCTTTTGGCCGCGCCGGGCTATATGGTGTGCCCGGTGAGGCCGAGGTTGCCTCGAGCTTGCGCTGGGTTGCCGGTCATGGCGATGAAGCGCGCGAGATGGGCCGGTCTGCCGCAGATTGGGTCCGCCAACATCGCAACGTCTGGTCAAAAGGGCCGGCCATGTTGGACGTGATAGAACGTTACACGCGGCCGGGCCGGCCGCTGCGACGCGCTGACACCCTGTGGGTGTCCAGTTGGGGACAGACTTGCGGCGTCGCCGAGTACACCACGTACCTGACCCGGGACCTACCGGCCGTTCGGGTCGTAGTTCAACTGCCGGATATGAGTGGCGTTCGGCTACTTCACATTCAGCATGAGCCCAGCCTCTTCCACAACGGCGAGCTTTTACCGGCCCTGCAACAGGCGCACCGCGCCCGTATTCCAATCATCGTCACTGAACACGCCGTCCAGGGCCGGGCACAGGCCTGGGAACGCGAAGTGGATGCCCTGGTCGCTCTAACCCAGGCTGGCGCGGATAGGTTGCGAGCCAGGTGGCCTGACGGGCGCATATATACCATTCCCCACGGCTGCATGACCTGGTTTCCACCCCGTAAGCGTGTGCGTGGCCAGGTTATCGGCGTCTTTGGCTTCCTGGAGCCACACAAGGGATTCTGGCAACTGCTGGACGTGTTGCGCCAGATGCCCGGCACGGAGCTACTCATGTTCAGTTACGCTAAATCGGCCGAGACCGAGAGGCGCTGGACAGAAGCTGCCCGGGGATTGCCGGTACGCCGGGTAGGCCAGTTTCTACCTGTGGCCAAGGTCGCGCGCCAGCTGGCGGCCGAGGCGGATATTCTGGTCTATTGGTACGACGAGGCGGCCTTCGGCGCAGCCAGCGGCGCCATTCGAATCGGCCTGGCAACCGGCGTGCCGGTTTTAACCTCGCCGACCGGCTGGTTCCACGAACTGCGCCAGGTGACCTACCAACCGGAGCAACTCCTGGAAGGCACCAGACGGCTCCTGGAAGATACACCGTTGCGCGAAGATTTGACGGCCGCCGCCCGTGCTTTTTGCCACGAAAACAGTTGGCCGCGCATTGCCCAGCGCCACCTGGAACTGTGGCGGTTGTTTACCGGTTGAACCATTCATTAATGGAGGATGACTATGCCCAGTACGTACACTTACCCCGGCGTTTATGTAGAGGAGATCCCCAGCGGCGTGCGCACCATCACTGGGGTCAGTACGGCCGATACGGCCTTCATCGGCTTTTTCGCGCGCGGGCCGATGAATGATCCGGTGCGGATCACCAGCTTCGGCGACTTTGTGCGCCGGTTTGGCGGCCTGGACACGCGCAGTGAGGCCAGTTACGCCATTCAACAGTACTACCTGAACGGCGGTCAAATTGCCTGGGTGGTGCGTGTGGCCTCTGGTAATCCGCAGCCGGCCGTGCTCGGCTTAGAAGGTGGTTCGCCACTAGACACCGTCCTGGAAATCGCCGCTTCCAGCCCTGGCCTCTGGGGTAAAAACGTTCAGGTGGCCATCGGCTACATTAACGGGCAGCCGGACCGGTTTAACCTGGTCGCGCGCGAGGTCGGCATCGTCGGCGGTCGTCGGCAGGTGGTCAATTCTGAGATCCATCGCAACTTGAGCCTGAATGCCAGTAGCCCGCGCTATGTGGCCAGTGTCATCAACGAGGAGTCGTCCCTGATTAGCGTGACCGGCGTGGGCATGGGTGGAATTCCTAATGAGACAGACCCGACCGTAGCCGACGTGACCAGCGCGGCCGTAATTGGCGACGTGGACAGCACGGCTTTTGTCTTTCTGGGCGATGACCCGGATGACCCGGCTCTGGCAACCAGCGATGGCGCCCTGCCGGACAGCAACGCGCTCATTACGGGGATGAATACGCTGGACACCATTGCGCCGTTCATCTTTAATCTGCTGTGTCTGCCCGACGCCGCCAATCTGGCCGAAGATGCCATGAGGGGCGTTTACTCGGCGGCCAATACCTATTGCGAAAGCAAGCGCGCCTTCTTGCTGGTGGATATTCCGGCTGACATTGATGCGCCGGACGAGATGACCGATGACTGGCTGGCTAGCGTGGGCAACAGCATACGCCACCGCAACGCGGCCGTCTACTTCCCGCGCCTGGAGATTCCCGATTTGCTCAGTGGAAGCCGGCCACGCAACGTGGCCGCCAGCGGCACTCTGGCCGGCGTCTATGCCCGCACCGACGCCACGCGTGGCGTGTGGAAAGCCCCCGCCGGCACCGAGGCGACCTTACGGGGAGCTACGTTGGTCGCCAACATCACCGACCTGCAAAACGGCGCCCTCAACCAGTTGGGCGTCAACGCCTTGCGCACCTTCCCTGTCGTTGGCAACGTCAGTTGGGGTGGCCGTACCCTCGACGGCGCCGACCAGCAAGCCAGCGAATGGAAATACATTCCTGTCCGCCGGCTGGCTCTGTACATTGAGGAGAGCCTTTTCCAGGGTTTAAAGTGGGTGGTCTTTGAACCCAACGACGAGCCGCTCTGGGCCCAGATCCGGCTCAACGTTGGCGCGTTCATGCAAAATCTCTTCCGCCAGGGTGCTTTCCAGGGCAAAACCCCCCGCGAAGCTTACTTTGTTAAGTGTGACAAAGAAACGACCATTCAGGATGACATTAATCGTGGCATCGTCAACATCATCGTTGGCTTTGCGCCACTCAAACCGGCCGAATTTGTCGTCATTAAGATTCAGCAAATGGCCGGCCAGCTCGAAGTGTAAGGAGGATAGAATGGCCCAGTTTAGCGTCAACTCACAGCGATTTGACCCTTACAAGAACTTCAAATTTCGTGTCAAATGGGACGGCCGTTACGTGGCCGGGGTTAGCAAAGTCGGCGCCCTGAAGCGCACCACCGAAGTCGTCACCCACCGCGAAGGCGGAGACGCCAGTACCGAACGCAAATCGCCCGGCCAGACCAAGTACGACGCCATTACCCTGGAGCGGGGCGTGACCCATGATCCTGAATTCGAGCAGTGGGCCAACAAAGTTTGGAATTACGGGTCCGGCCTGGGGGCAGAAGTCTCGCTAAAGGATTTTCGCAAGAACCTCATCATCGAGGTTTATAACGAGGCTGGCCAGTTGGTTTTAGCCTACAAGGTTTATCGTTGTTGGGTATCGGAATTCCAGGCCCTGCCCGAGCTTGATGCCAGCGCCAACGCCGTCGCGATTCAGACGCTCAAGCTAGAAAACGAGGGTTGGGAGCGTGACTATGAAGTAACCGAGCCGACCGAACCAACCTTTACTGAGCCAGCCGGATAAGCACGATGCGCCCGTTGTCAGCAACAGAACTATTGGCGGCCTGGGAGCAAGGAATGGTCCAACAACCGGTGGAACGGGCCTTGATGCTGCTGGCCGCCGCCTCTCCTCCAGCGCTGCCTGAGGCGCTGGCCCAATTGAGTATCGGCCAGCGCGACGCCCGGTTGTTGCAATTGCGCGAGTGGGCCTTCGGCCCGCAATTAATCGGACTGGCCTCCTGCGGCAATTGTGGCGAACGTCTGGAATTAACTTTCAATTCGGCCGACATCCGGCTACTCCCGTCTTCCCAGGAAGAGAGCGCGGAAACGGCCGTACCTCTCTCGGTGAGCGTTGACGGTTATGAGGTGAGCTTTCGCCTGCCGGACAGCCTGGATCTGGCCAGCATCAGCGGTGAGACAGATGGCGTTACCTTCCGTGGCTTACTCCTGGAACGTTGTATCCTATCCGCCAGCCACGAGAACGCAGTTATTCCTGCGGCCGATTTGCCGGGTGCAGTCGTCACGGCCGTGGCCGAGCGGATGAGCGAGGCTGACCCACAGGCAGACATACGGCTGGCGCTAACCTGCGCTTCATGCGGTCACCACTGGCAGGCGCCCTTCGACATCCTGTCCTTCTTTTGGAGCGAGATCAACGCCTGGGCTTATCGCATCCTGCGCGAAGTGCATGCGCTGGCGCTGGCTTACGGCTGGCGCGAAGCAGATATCCTGGCGATGACGCCCTGGCGACGGCAATTTTACCTGGCGATGATCGGCGAATAGGCTTGTGATGGCTGATTACCTGGATAATTTGGCGCAGCGGACGCTCGATCTGGTCGGGGTTATTCACCCCCGGTTGCCGGCCCTGTTTGAGACGCCGCCAGGCGCCGGCGACTTAGAGCTCGACATTCATCCTGGTGGCGCTGCCGTCTTGCCTGGTAACGAAAGCCGGCGGCCGGCTTTTCTCTCAGCGCCTGGAAAGGCTACTGCGGTGACGATGGAATCGCCGTTGCTGGCTCCGGCGATCGAACAACTTGAGGAACGATCAGCCGGTGACAGCCAGCTCCCCGGGATCAGGCGACGGCCGGTTCCCGTGAATTCTGGGCGAATAGAGGAAGCGATCGAACCACCCCAACCTCACCCAGCAACATTGGTGGTTCCAATCCCGGCCCTCTCCATGGGGAGAAATACGCCGGCCCGGCCGGCGCTGGAAGTGCCAGGACACCACCCGCTAACGCCATCCCAGCGGGCCGATCTCGCCTCGGCTGATCCGATACCAACAGCGACCGCTCCTGGTACCTTGGGCAATATGGCTGCTTCCCCTCCTTTAACCGCCGGGCGACCGGCCGGGCAACCAGTTCCTATTCCTGCTCCTGTTGAAGGAGCGGCCACGGCAGAAGCACCACCACTGACCGGAGCGCCCATTGAGCCCTTTCTGGCCCATCCTTTGCCTCCACCACTGAGAGAGGGGCGGCGTTGGCGGCCTGCGCCTCTGGATAGGCTAACTGCCACTGCCCAGGATCAGCCAGCCGGGCCGGTAGCGCCGACGGTTCAAGTGACCATCGGCCGGATTGAAGTCCGGGCAACCCCTGCGCCAGCCATCCGGCCGGAAAAATCGCGCCCGCAACCGCCGGTGATGAGCCTGGACGACTATTTACGCCGGCGGGCCAGTGGAGAGGGTCAATGAGTAACGAATTTGCCATCGCCGCCGTTACTCGCACCCTGCGCAATCTGCTTAACCAGATAATCAGCGCCGATTTCAGTGGATTGCCGGCCGACACGACGCCCTCGGCCGAAATCATGGTTACGACGCTACCGCTGGACAAGGTGCGCGACAATGGCACAGAGAACAAGAACCAAATTAACCTGTTTCTTTATCATACTGCTCCCAACACGGCCTGGCGCAACATGGACATCCCTGGCCGGGTCAGGCCGGGGGAAACCGCCCAGCCGCCGCTGGCATTGAACCTCTATTACCTGGTCACTGCCTATGGTGAGAACAACAACGAACTGGTTGGCCATCTTCTACTAGGCACGGCCATGGCTATTTTGCACGACCATGCCGTGCTGGGCCGGGCAGAAATAGAAACGGCGCTGGCGCTCAGTGACGTCCATAAACAGGTCGAGCGCGTCCGCCTTACCCCTCAGTCTATTCCCATTGACGAGGTATCGAAGTTGTGGACCGGCTTTCAGGCGGAATACCGCTTATCGGCCGCCTACGAGGCGTCTGTGGTATTGATTGAGAGCAAACGGCCGGCGGTAACACCACTCCCGGTATTGCGGCGAGGTAGTGAGGATCGGGGCGCTTACGTCCTGAGCTTCCCCTCGCCAACGTTATATGGCGTGCGCTTCCCGAATGACAAGGCCAGCGCCGAGCCAGGAGATGTTTTGACGCTCAGCGGGAACTCCCTGGCGGGCGGCGACTTAACGGTGCGCTTTCGTAGCAATCGTCTGGCCGATCCGCTCGAACTTTCCCCTTTGCCAGGGGATGTCACTTCGGAGCTGAAAGTTAAGCTGCCCGGCACGGCGGACGATCCCCAGGTTCCGGCAAAGTGGCCGGCCGGCTTTTATACCCTGTCGGTTGTCGTCAAGCGGCCGGGCCTGCCGGCCTGGACGAGTAACGAACTGTCTTTTGCTCTGGCCCCCCAGGTTACCAGCGTTTCGCCGGGCACGATGGCCCAGAGTAGCCTGCCGGCTACTTTAACCCTGACCTGTCGACCCCAGGTGCGGCCGGAGCAGCCGGCTGTCCTGCTATTTGGTGGGCGCGAAATTGCCGCCGACACGATCACCACGCCGGCCGACCCTACCGCGCAGACGACGCTTACCTTTACTGTGGATGGTGTCTTGCCCGGCGAACACGTGGTCCGCCTGCGGGTGGATGGCGTTGATAGCATCCCGGTGATTTTTAGCGCCAGCGAGCCACCTGAGTTTGACGATAACCAAAAGGTGACGATCACCCCATGAACGACGAAGAACGATGGCAACGCAGCAATGAGCTGTTCCTGGCTGCTGCCTTGCATTGGCTGCGCCTGCGCCTGGAGCAACAGGTCAATCTGCTTGCAGGCGAAGCGCCGGGCAAGGAGCTAGAAGCGCTACCCGGTCGTGGACGGCGACAGCGGAAGTTGCCGGGAATAGGCGCGGCCCGGGCAACGACGCCGGACCACTCTGGCAATGGATTGGGCGAAGCGGTTGCAGCCATGGCTGTGGCCGAGGCTGTAGAACCGCCACCGGCCCTGGTGATCTTGAGCCGGCGCTTTGGCCTCTCGCGCTTTGAACAACAGGTATTGTTGCTCTGTGTGGCCATGGAACTGGATACACGCATGGCCACTCTTTGCGCCCGCGCCCAGGATGATCCCCACCGGCCCTACCCAACCTTTGCCCTGGCGCTGGTCCTGTTTGACGATCCGGCCTGGGAAGCCCTTTCACCGGAACGGCCGTTACGCTATTGGCGGCTGATAGAGATCAATCAACCCGGCGGCCAGCCCCTCATCGCCAGCCCTCTCCAGGCCGACGAACGCATCGTCAACTACGTCCGGGGACTGAATTATCTGGACGACCGGTTGACGCCGCTACTGGCGCCCTTTGATTTACCGGCCGGCGAAGTCGAACTGCCCCCTTCTCAACAACAGGCCGTGACAATGATGACCCAAATTTTGCAGCAGGCGCCGACAAACGGCCCCCCTCCCGTCATTCAATTAGTGGGCCAGGATTCGCTGAGTAAGCAACTGGTGGCCCAACGAGCGGCGGCAGCTTTAAACCTCCATCTCAGCCGCCTGCCGGTCGAATTGCTGCCGGCCCAGGCGGCCGAACTGGAAACGCTGGTTCGCTTGTGGGAGCGGGAGAATTTTCTATTACCGGTAGCGCTCTACCTGGACGCGCACGAGGTTGACGGTCTGGCCCAGCCGGAAGGGAACTCGTCCGCAACCCTGTCTCCGCTGCGCCGTTTCCTGGCCCGCAGTCAGGGTATCTTTTTCTTCAGCGCCCGGGCAATCCACGTTTTGCCCGGCCCGGTGCCGGCTGTCGTCGAGATTGACAAGCCGACGCCGGCCGAACAGCAAATGGCCTGGGCCAAAGCCCTGGCCAACGGGGAAACCGACAGCCCGGCCTTGCTGGCCGGCCAGTTTAACCTGAACGTGGCGACGATAGGCCACATTGTCAACGCCCTTGCGGCCGGGCCGGCGACAATCCAACCGGGTAATGGTCGCGTTTCTCACGATCGTCTGTGGCAGGCCTGCCTGGTACACACCGGCCCGCAAACGAGCCTGCTGGCCCAGCGACTTAGCCCCAAAGCTACCTGGGACGACATTGTTTTGCCCGAAGAATCGGAGGCGCTACTGCGCCAGATCGCCCACCAGGTGGCGCAGCGTACGACCGTTTACGACACCTGGGGCTTTCGCCGGAAGTTAAGCCGGGGATTGGGCATCAACGCCCTCTTTGCCGGAGACAGTGGCACCGGCAAAACGATGGCCGCCGAGGTTATTGCCAACGAATTGAAGCTTAGCCTTTATCGCATTGACCTGTCGGCCGTAGTCAGCAAATATATTGGCGAGACGGAAAAGAACCTGCGCCACCTGTTCGACGCGGCCGAAGATGGCGGCGCCATCCTTTTCTTTGACGAGGCAGACGCCCTGTTTGGCAAACGCAGCGAGGTGAAGGACAGCCACGACCGCTATGCCAACATCGAGATTAACTACCTGCTGCAACGCATGGAAGCGTACCGGGGCCTGGCCATCCTGGCGACGAATATGAAAGCGGCTTTGGATCAGGCTTTTATGCGCCGGTTGCGCTTCATCGTCAACTTCCCTTTCCCGGGACCGAAGGAGCGCCTGCTCATCTGGCAGAAGGTCTTTCCACCAGAGACGCCGCTGGCCGACCTGGACTTTGAGCGGCTGGCCCGGCTGAACCTGACCGGCGGCGCCATCAGCAATATCGCTTTGAACGCGGCTTTCATGGCTGCCCAGCAGGGTGGGTTGGTAACCATGCCGCTGGTCCTGGCGGCCGCCCGCACGGAGTTCTACAAGCTGGAACGGCCGATTGACGAGGCCAATTTTCGTTGGCAAGGGCCGGCGTGATGGAAGCTGACAGTGACGCCCTCATTAGGGTCCACATTGAGCGGTTAATTTTGGAAGGAATAGACGTGGCCCACAGGGAACGGCCGTTGCTCCAACAGGCCGTAGAAGCGGAACTGGGACGCCTGCTGGCGACGACCGGGATTGCGCCTGAGTTGCAGGCAGACGGCGCGTACCCGTCTGGGCGCGCTGGCGCCATCCAATTGCCACAGCCGGACACGATCCATCTTGGGCAGCAAATCGCCCAGGCCATTTACCAGGGGTTAGGTCAATGAGCCGCCGTGACTCACTAACCGACCCCAGGCAAACGCCGGGCGAACCACTTGCCAGCAGCGGCGCCTTGCAGCGCCGGCCGGCCGACCAGAGTGATCCGGCTCTTTTGCCAGGCCTGCGCCCTTCCCCAGAACGACCCGAGCCGGCCCACGACGGCCCTGCCGCGCCACGCTTTGGCCACGACTTTAGCCAGGTGCGGCCATACGCCGGCGAGCCAGAAACGGCAGCCAGGCCGAAGCACAGCGTGAACGCGCCGGCGATCCAGCGGTTTCCCCAGGATGAGGCCGGCCCGGCGGTCGAAACTGCCCAACCGCCGGCGCCGGCCGAGCCGGTCACTGAACCGGCCGAAGTTGCCGCAGCGCCGCTACCAGGATTGATTGTCGAAGATGAAACCCTTGAACCGGGTCCCGGGCAGATGAGAAAGAGCGAGTTTTTAGCCGAATTGCGACCGGCCGTCTGCGCCGTGGCCGAGTCGGCCCTGGCCGGAACAGGGCGCACCACCGATGGTTGTCCCTACCTCGACTTCTGGCTTAATTATTATGGTCAAAAGGACAGCCAACACGTTGAGCGGGCTATCCACAAATATGCGCCGGAATCGGCAAGAGCCACGACGGCCAGAGAGTATATTCCTGTCATTGCCGAACGGGTGCGCCAGGGGGTGGAAACGTGGGCTAGAACGGGAGAAGTGACAGGGGTGCCTGAGGATATCCCGACTGCATTGCCGGGCGAGCCTCCCGTTACAGGCGGGGCCAGCGCGCCGGTGATGGCCAAAGGTCGCCAGGGTGAAGCGGCACCGGCCGATAACCCGCAAGCCATTCAGGCCCGGTTGGGCAAGGGCCGCCCCCTGGAGGGCAGCGTCCGCTCGCGTATGGAATCGGCCTTTGGCCGGGACTTCGGCCGGGTGCGCGTGCATGCCGATCCCACGGCTGCGGCCCTGTCTGGCCGTTTAAACGCTCGCGCCTTTACCGTCGGCGAAGATGTGGCCTTTGGCAACAGTGAATATCAGCCGGGAACCCTGGTGGGCGATGTCCTCATCGCCCATGAACTGGCGCACGTGGTCCAGCAGGGTGGCGGACGGACCGCCGGGCGCACCGACATGGGCGGTGCAGAGTATCATGCCCTGGAAGAAGATGCCGATGAGTCGGCTGTCGGTGCTGTTCTTTCTCTCTGGGATGGAACCAAGGGCGCGCTGGCAAACCTGGGACAGCAGGCGACCCCCAGCCTGAAATCCGGGCTGAGGCTACAACGGTGCGATGGTGATAAAGAAGAAGCGCCGGGGAAGACGACTCCCCCAGCATCGGAGAAAAAAACAGCCCCCGTCAAAGAGGAGGCAAAATCGCCACCACCGAAGGCCGGGGAAGTGAAACCAAAAGAGAGTGAGGCTGAACGCGTCAAAAAAGATGTGGCGGCCGTAAAGAGCCTGCATATTGAGGAAAACCTGAAAGGGGCCGTGACCGGGGCGGAAGGCGCCTTGAAGAAAGCAATGGACAGGCGAAAAGCGACTATTGAGAAGGCCTTGGATGAAGTACGCCCCTTGAAGGGAAAAGGCGCCTGGGCCGACGAGAAAATTAAAGCCCTTGAGGGTGATTTAGGCAAAGACCTGGACGCGGTTTTGAAGACACCCGATTCAAAACATGTATCAAAGGATTTGCGCGATGACGTTATTAAGGCAAACGAAGCGCTGGGCAAGAAAAAAACAGCGCTGGCCTCTGGGGAGAAGGCCTGGCATGTCTATGATGCTATCTTTGCCAGCGATGAGGTCGTCAAAACATTAAGCAAGAAGGGATTTACGGCGGCCGATCTGAAAGCGTTGGTAGGACAGGAGAGCGGTGATCTCACGCGCGCAGATCCAGCGGGTGACATCGCCGGCGTGGCCCAAATGAGCAAAGAAGCAGTTGAAGAAGTAGGCTGTAAGGCCGAGGACCGACTCGACCCCGCCAAGGCCATTCCTTGCGCGGCTAAAGTGCTGGTGAAGAAGGGTGACCATCTGGAAGCTGCTTTGAAGGGCAAGGGGGTGGATGTGCCCTCTGGCCTGGAATATAAGAAGTTTGTCTTCGCCTCTTACAATGCCGGGGCGGCCACTATCGCTACGGCCGCTAAAAAAGCCAAGGATATGGGGCGTGTTGCCACTTCTTGGGCAGAACTGGTGAAGGGAGGTGACAAGTCACCACTTCAGGCGGCCATCAAGGAAACGTTGCCGAAGTTGACACCAGCCACAAAGTATAAGGAGACAACGGATTATGTTGAGCGAATCCTTAAACGTATCCCTTAAACCGACAGTAAAGTGGAGATCAGCCCAGGAATGGCTTAATCGCCAGTTCGATAAAGTGGTTCGCCCGGAAGTTCACCTGTTTCATCTCACCCGGTCGGCTTTTCTGATTTTTGGCTACGTGGGGCTGGCGCTGGCCGTCTTGGTGAGCATGTTGCTGGTGATGTTTCAGGGTTTGTCTATCTGGATCATGCTGGCGATTGTGGTAACGGCCGTAGCCACCTTCCTGGCCCTGGTGATGCTAACCAAGATCATCACCGGCGAGGAATACATCGTTTGTTACCACCAGCAGATCGCCGTGACGCTGGTCACGGCCGGCCTGTTGGGCCTGCTCCACCAGCCCATTTTGCCTTACCTGGACGCCACCATGTTGGGGGTCGGCCTGTTCATCGCCTGCGGCCGTGTCGGCTGCCTGATGGTCGGGTGTTGCCACGGCCGGCCCCACTCCTGGGGCGTCTGTTACCGCCAGGAGCACGCTGACGCCGGCTTCCCGGCCTACCTTGCCGGCGTCCGGCTGTTCCCTATTCAGGCTGTAGAGTCCGGGTGGCTGTTCGCCAGCGTGGTGGTGGGCAGCTTTCTGGTGCTGGCCGGCCGCCTTCCAGGCGAAGCCCTGGCCTGGTATGCCCTGGCCTATAGCGGCGGCCGGTTTTGCGTTGAGTTTTTCCGGGGCGACGCGGTACGCCTTTATCTGTGGGGATTCTCCGAGGCCCAGTGGACTTCTTTATTGGTGATGGTAGCTGTCCTGGGAGCAGAAGCCGGTGGCATCCTGCCCTTTCAGCCCTGGCACGCGGCCGTTGTGGCCGGCTTCGTCCTGGTGGCTACGGCTGTTGCCTTAAACCGGCGGCTACGAAAAACGGCCAGGCACAGACTTCTGCACCCGCATCACGTGCGGGAAGTGGCCGAGATTATCGGCCAGGCTACTGCGCCGGGCACCAGGGCCGGGGTTGCTTCTGGAGACAGGGCCACCCCTATTACGCTGGACATCTACTCTACTTCCCAGGGCATTCGCATCTCGGCCAGCGCCATCCACGGCCCGGCCGGACCTATTAGCCATTACGCCCTTTCGCTTGAAAGCGGGACCATGAGCCAGGAGGTGGCCAGCCTCCTGGCCAGGCTGATTATCCGGCTCAGGCATTCCGGCCAGGCCAGCGAGTTGATAGCCGGTAACCAGGGCGTTTTTCACCTGGTGGTTCATCCTGCGACTGTTGGCAATGCAGCATGAGTGAGCAAGCCGCCGCTCCGACTCAGAAAGCGAATACCAGGATCGCGCCGCCAGAGAGCCGCGCCCTGGAGCGACAGTGCGCTTGCGGCCAGCACACGGTCGCCGGGGGCGAGTGCGAGCAGTGCCGCAAGAAGCGGCTGAAACTGCAGCGCTGGAGTAAGGACAGGGCTGAACCGGCCGCCTTTTCTGGGATGGATTATTATCGGTCTGAATTGGCTTCTACCGGAGCGATGGCTTCCCGTTTCGGCCATGATTTTAGCCAGGTGCGGTCGAGTGCCCGAGAGCTGATGGTGCAGCGACTGGCCGAACGTGAAGACGTGGCTACTACTCAGTCAGTGGAACCAGTTCCTGTGACTGAACCAGCCGGACCGGCTACTGAAACCAGCCCCTCCAATGAACCGGCCATTCCTGCACCAGCCGAACCAGCGACGGAACCAACAGTGTCTGGCGCAACAGCCGTGCCCGGTCTGCTGGTAGAAGATGAGGCCACCGACCTGGGTGAAGGTAAGATGCGCAAGAACGAGTTTTTAGCGGAGTTGCGCCCGGCCGTATGTGCCGCCGCCGATGCCGAATTGGCCGCCGCCGGCCGCAATACCGAAGGCTGTCCTTACCTTGATTACTGGTTCGACTATTACAGTCAGAGGGACGCAGGTCATATTGAACAGGCCCTGCGCCGCTACGCGTCGGAAGCCGCCAGCGCTACCAGCGCCAGAGATTACATCCCCATCGTGGCCGAGCGGGTGCGGCAGGGGGTAGAACGATGGGCCAGGACAGGCGAGATTACCGGCGTGCCGGAAGGGCTATCCATTGGCTTACCAGGAGCCGGTCTCATAGGCAGCCTGGTGTCGGGAATCGGCCATGTTTTCTTCAAGGCGCGCGCTGGCGGGGCCAGAGCGGATGCCGACCCGCAAGTGATACGGGAGAAATTGGGCAACGGCCGTCCCTTGGACAGCGGTGTGCGTTCCCGGATGGAATCTGCCTTCGGTGCCAGCTTCAGCTATGTCCGTACCCACGCAGACAGCAATGCCGCCGGACTTTCCAGCAACTTGAATGCTCACGCCTTCACCGTTGGCGAACACGTCGCCTTTGGCGCTGGCGAATACCGGCCAGGAACCCTGCTCGGCGACGCCCTCATTGCCCACGAGCTGGCCCACGTGGTGCAGCAAGGCGGGACAACCGCCTCTATTGCGCCAATGGAGATGGGAGATGCCAGCTACGAGACACTGGAGGTGGATGCAGATAGATCGGCTGTAACGGTGATGGCTTCGTTATGGGGTAGGACAACAAGAACCTTCACCACTGCTGCCCAAAACGCAGTACCCCGCCTAAGGTCCGGGTTGCGTTTGCAACGATGTGCTACAGGCTCTCAGCAGGCGCAACCAGGCACGGCAAGAGCGACGAGCCCTTCAGCTTGTTTACCGACGCTCGAAAATCCGCGATGGAGTGTGGCTCCCAGGCCGATTTTAAGACCTCGAGATGGATGCAGTTTGCAACTGGCTCAAGATGTCGTTCGGCCAGGTATGAAGTTTGACGGTTTTATTAACGTAGCGGCCGGCTGTGAAGGGCGCATATATTTTGTGCAGTACGCAAGCCCCAATCGAGTCTTGGTGAGCTGTCCTGGAAACACCCCTGAAGGATTATGTGTGAGGCAGGCGTGGGGTATAGATACCGGATGGCCTTACGGCGCAGGTTCAAACTACCGCGTTTCAGGTAATGAAGGTAGAGCCATTCAAACAGAAGACAGCCCAGGCCAGCGGAACATTTCTAACCCAGAAACACGCAGAGTGCGAATTTGTATGAATGAGGAGTTCGTCACTTACATTGTGTTTGAGCGCCCAAACAACAATGTAACTCCTCTTGGGTGGATGCACTGGCAATACAATGCCCAGGGGTGGCGAGATAACGGCAACTGTCCGCCCACGAGTACAGCCGCCGACTGTACTGGCTGGCAGGTAACTGGAGCTGGCCAGAAGGTGGGCGATAGTTTTGTACCAGGAAGTATGCATGCGACTGTCCCCTTAAACCGTTCAGCACCGGTCGTGGATCCGATGTCATTGTTGGCTAATGCCCGTGATTGCTCGGCGACCGAATGCCAATTGCCGCCTACTGGTTCAAGCCCACCGCCGCAATAGATAACTGTAAGGCTCCATAGATATAAATGAGCGAACAAGCGATAACCCAAGCCGAAAAGGCAAATATACCCCAACTCAGGGTGGGGCAGGGTGTGATGGTACAACGCAAGTGTGCCTGTAGCCAGCCCATTACTGCCGGTGGGGAGTGTGAACAGTGCCGCAAAAAGCGGCTACTATTGCAGCGGTGGGACAAAAACCGGGTAGAACCAGCCATCCGGTCGGAATTACAAGCCATACCGGGCCAAGCTCCCGGTGGCCCATTGGTTTCCCGCTTTGGACATGACTTCAGCCGGGTACAATTGCGTACCCAGCAGCCAATGATGCAACGATTCTCCCGCAATGAAGCGTTGCTGGCTACCGAAAACCTGGAGAGCCAGGTAGCAGAGGCAGCTTCGACTACTGAACCGGCCGAAACGACGACGGAACCGGCTACACCCGCCGCAGTAACTGGCCCCATGCCTGGAGTCACCCCTACGCCCGCTGAAGAACCAGCCACAGAATCGGAGACATCTGCCGAACCGGCCGCTCCTGGCCTCATTGTAGAAGACGAGGCCATTGCAATTGGTCCTGACCAGATGCGTAAAAGCGAATTTCTAACGGAACTCAGAACGGCCATTTGCGCTGCCGCCGAAGCCGCCCTGGCGGGAACGGGTCGCAACACCGAAGGCTGCCCCTACCTGGATTACTGGTTTAATTACTACAGCCAGCAGGACGCAGCCCACGGCGAACGTGCTCTACGTCGCTACGCGCCGGAAGCCCGGACTGCACCCAGCGCCAGGGGGTACATCCCCATTGTGGCCGAGCGGGTGCGCCAAGGCGTGGCCCGCTGGGCCAGAACGGGTGAAATCAGTGGTGTGCCTGAGGGTGTGCCCACGGCCGTGCCTGGCGAACCACCGCCAGCGGAAGGCAGTCCAGGTGGCACTATCCAGCGCAAGGCAAAAGCGGGCGCGGGTAGGCAAGATACAGACCCGGCGGCGATTCGGAATCAATTGGGTCACGGCCGTCCCCTGGATAGCGACGTCCGTGCGCGTATGGAAACAGCTTTTGGTACCAGCTTTAGCCACGTGCGCCTGCATAATGACAGCCACGCTGCCGGTCTTTCCAGTAACCTGAACGCGCGTGCCTTCACTGTGGGCGAACACGTTGCCTTTGGTGCGGGCGAATACCAACCCGGCACAATGTTGGGCGACGCCTTGATTGCCCATGAATTGGCTCATGTTGTTCAGCAACGCGGTGCAAGCAATTCTGTAGCAAACATGCAAGTAGGTGACGTTGGTTATGATGCATTGGAGAAAGATGCTGATAGGACGGCCGTGGCAGCTATCGCTTCATTATGGGTAACATCTGGAGAAGTATTAAGGAATGTAGCTCAAAACGCTGTTCCTGGCTTAAGATCCGGTCTGAGACTGCAAAGGTGTAATGACGAGAAAAAGACAACACCCGCATCAAAAGCAGCAACACCTACTCCAACCGGATCGGGTATTCAAATCAAGTCCCAGACTGTATCGCCCGACCCTTCGGACCGAGGTAGGTCAAAACTGGGTGTGGGTGAAGAGGTTGTTTGTACAACGGATCCGTCAACCACAGTCACTTGGTCAGTAACGGGAGGAGGGGCAGTCAGCCCCGTGACAGGTACAAACACAACATTTACGGCTAGTAAAAGCCCGTCTACACCCTCGGTCAATGCCACAGTGGGCGGAAGTACGTATTCAAAGAATTTCACGGTTGTCGCTCCGGCATCCATCACTTCTGCAAAAAAGTCAGAGCCAGGACTCGGTACTAAAGGGCCACCCAATAACAAGATTGGTGCATATACCATCTACGATATAACAGTTCTACCAACCGATGTGAGTTTTTACGGGGTAAAGGTTCGTGAGAACATTCCTAAACATGAGTGGACTTGGCCAAATGGAACAAAAGGTGGCATAGCTGCTCAACAACCTGCGTGGAGCACAGATTACAAAAACAAGACAATCGACAATATTAAGAGTGGCCCCTATCCTATAAATAACATCCATAATGGCACAAATTATGTCGACTTCAATTATATTGTGAAATGGCAAGAAGAATACGAAAATGAAGCTGGAAAATGGGTGGAGTTTG
>JAKEFB010000098.1 GCA_022616275.1 Chloroflexota bacterium | reverse complement strand
CTATTTTATTGGCCCGGATTCTTGACCGGATTTCCAGGCTCGGCAGTGTTCATAACGCTCAACCCTGCCTCAATTCGCCTTAATTGACGAAGGTATTGTATCAGGTATCGTAATAGTTTGACCAGCCAATTGTACCTCAGAATTGGGGAATTAGGTCAGGGGTAGCACTTTGCCAGGATTGAGAATGCCTTGGGGATCGAGCAGAGCTTTAAGCTGCCGCATGAGGGCAACGGCGCCGGGGCCGTGTTCGGGGAGCATGAATTTCTGTTTGCCGATGCCGACGCCGTGTTCGCCGGTGCTGGTGCCGTCCAGTTCGAGGGCGTAGTTGACGATGGCCTCGTTCAGTTGCTGGGCGCGAGCCTGGGCCTGGCTGTCGGCCGGCGGGTAGAAGATGGTCAGGTGGACGTTGCCGTCGCCGGCGTGGCTGATGATGCTGGCGGCCAACTGCAATTCGGCGATCAGTTGGCTGGCGCGGCTGACGACGGCCGGAAAGTGGGAAATGGGCACGGCGACGTCGGCGATCAGGTACTTCTGGCCAGGGAAGTAGCGCTTGTGGATTTCAAAGAGGCGGTGGCGGGCGTCCCAGAGAGTGTTGCGCTGGTCACGGCCGGTGCCGGAGCGGAAATCATTGCCGCCATTTTCGCGGCAAATCTCCTGGACGGTGGCCAGGGTCTGCTGTAAGGCGCTTTCGCTGGGGCCGGTGAACTCCATAAACAGGTGCGGGGCCACGGATAGGTGGATGCCCTCGTCGGTGTTGAGGACGGTGACGGCCAGCTCGTCCAATAGTTCTAAGGCGGCCGGACCCAGGCCGCTGCCCATGATGTCGAAGACGGTTTGGGCGGCGGCGGCGACGCTGGGAAAGGCGGCCGTGGCCGCGCTGAACTGTTCCGGTAAAGGGGCCAGCTTGAGGGTCGCCTCGGTGATCAGGCCCAGGGTGCCTTCGGAACCGACGAATAGATGGGTCAGGTCGTAGCCGGAGGATTGTTTGACGGCCCGGGAGCCGGTGTGGATGATCTCGCCGCTGGCCAGCACGACTTCCAGGGCCAGGACATTGTCCCTGGTCGCGCCGTATTTGACAGTGCGAATGCCGGCGGCGTTATTGGCCAACATGCCGCCGATGCTGGCATTTGCTCCGGGATCAGGCGCGAAGAATAGCCCGTGGCCGGCCAGGGTCCGGTTCATGTCCTTATAAAAAATGCCAGGCTGGACGCGGGCCTGGAAATCTTCGGCATAAATGGCGACGATCTGGTTCATTTGCTGGAAGTTGAGGACGATACCGCCCTGGAGTGGGATCGGTTGCCCTTCCAGGCTCGTGCCGGCGCCTCGGGCGGTCACGGGAACCTGGTGCTGGTGGGCGTAAGCCAGGACCTGGCTGACTTCAGTAGTGGATGTGGGCCAGACGACGACGTCGGGCGGCCGAGCGGGGAAGCTGGATTCGTCCTGGGCGTTCTGCTCTAGAATGGCAGTTGCCGTAGAAACGCGATCAGAGGAAAAAAAAGCAAGTAGATCAGCCAGCAAGGTAGATGTTGACATAGGGACGCTTCAACCCGGCCCTCAAGAAGGTTCGCCAGCCGGTTTTAACCGGCGTCGTTTTTGTAGCCCGGCGGTTGACCGCCGGGCGGCCTACACCCATTCCCGCGCGTCTACCATCCCCGGCGCCTCGGCCGGGATAGCCTCGACGAACACCACTTCGTCCAGGCGGACGCGGCAGATGCGGCGGACGCTTTCTTTGAACGGCTGGACCAGGGCGGCCGGGTCGGCCGTCTCGCCGGCCAGGGCGACCCGCAGGGTGAAGTGGTCGCGGTTTTCGGGGCGGGTGACGATGCCCTGGAAGGCTTGGACCGGGGCGACCTGGCCCAGGGCCAGGCGCAACTGGTTGGGGTGGACGAACATGCCCCGGACTTTGACGGCTTCGCCGCGCCGGCCGACCAGGATGATGGCCCGCTCGTCCTGTTTGCTCCGGCCGGGGTTGGGGTCCACGTTGACGGCCAGGTCGCCCAGCCCCAGGCGGATGAGGGGGTAGGCCGGGTTGAGGTTGGTGATGACGACCTCGCCCACCTCGCCGGGCGGCGTCGTCTGGCCGCTGGCCGGGTCGGCGACCTGGATAACCGGTTCGGGCAACAACTGCATCGGCAGGCTGCCGTCCAGGTTCAGGGCCAGGATGCCAAACTCGGCCGTGGCGTAGGCGTTGCAGATGCTCAGGCCGTAGCTCTGAGTCAGGAGCTGGCGCTGCCGGGGCAGCAGGGGTTCGGCCATCACGGCCGCCTTTTTCAGGTAGAAATCGTTTTTGAAGTCCAGCCCCAGCTCCTCGGCCTTTTCGATGAGGCCGAGCAAAAAGCTGGGGGTGCCGGTATAGCCGTTGACCCGCAAATCGCGCATCAATTTCAACTGCAGTTCGGTGTTGCCGGTGCCGCCGGGGATGGCCGTGCAGCCGGTGGCGGTCAGGCCGTGGTCTACCAGCCAGCCGGCCGGGACCAGGTGGTAAGACATGGTGTTGAGGACGATGTCGCCCGGCTGGAAGCCGGCGCGCTGCAGGGTGAGCTTGGCCATTTCCAGGGGGGTGCTGTCGTCGCCGGCGTCGGGTTCGTAGATGGGGCCGGGCGAAAAGAAGATGTGGCGCACCTGGTCCAGGGGCACGCCCAGCAGGCCGCCAAAAGGCGGATTGGCCTGCTGCAAGGCGATGATGTCGTCCTTGGGCAGGATCGGGATGTGGGCCAGGTCGTCTACGCTTTGAATGTGCTCCGGCCGCACCCCGGCGGCGTCAAAGCGGGCGCGGATGGCCGGGGCGTTGGTGTAAGCGGCCGCGACTGTCTGCCTCAGCCGTTCGTTGATTAAATCGCTCATTGTTTTATCTTACCCGTAGCTGTTCAGCCGCGCCACTCAGGCCCGGTCAGGAAATCGGCCTGAGCAGTTACTACCCTAGCCAGCGCTTGCGTCGCTTGTAGTGCTTGACCTCGCGGTAGCTTTTACGCTCGCCCAACTGGGTCAGGCCCAGGTAAAACTCCTTGATGTCGGCGTTGGCCGCCAGTTGCTCGGCCGGGCCGTCCAGGACGACGCGGCCGGTCTCCATGACGTAGGCGTAAGAGGCAATCTGCAGGGCCACGTGGGCGTTTTGCTCGACCAGCAGCATGGAAACGCCGGATTCCTGGTTGATCCGGCGGATGATTTCAAAAATTTCCTGCACGAGCATGGGGGCCAGGCCCAGGGAGGGCTCGTCGAGCAGCATCAGCCGGGGCTGGGCCATAATGGCCCGGCCGATGACCAGCATCTGCTGTTCGCCGCCGGAAAGATAGCCGCTGGTCCGCCGGCGCATGACCTTGAGCCGGGGAAAGTAATGGTAGACCTGCTCCAGCTCGTGCTTGATGACCGGGCTGTTGAGGGAGTGCGGCCGGAACAGCGACCCGGCCAGCAGGTTCTCCTCGACCGTCAGATGGACGAACAGCGGCCGGGCTTCCAACACCTGGACGATGCCGCGCCGGACAATCTCGTCTGGGGGCAGCCGGTCCAGGCGCGCCCCGTCAAATTCGACGTTGCCGCGCGTTACTTCCCCTTGCTGGGTGCGTAGCAGCCCGGAAATAGCCTTTAGCGTGGTGGACTTGCCGGCCCCGTTGGCGCCCAGGACGGCCACAATCTGCCCCTGGCCAACTTCCAGCGAGACGCCCCGCAAGACGAGGATGACGTCGCTATAGACGACTTCGATGTTGTTGACTTTTAACATGAGAGATTGGAGGTTAGAGATTGGAGATTGTGAGCAACCCTTGGTTGCCAATCTCCAATCTCTAATTACTTAATTACCAATGTCCTCTTACTCCGCTGGGGCCGGGCGGGTGTCGGGTAGCTCAAAGAAATCTTCAACGACGACAAAGTCGAGGCCGCCGTCCACCGATTGGATCTGGCGGATTTGGGCCACGTGTGGCGCGCGGCTGCCGTCGCGCACGTCCAGCTCATACAGGCCGCTGGCGCTGATCGTGCCCAGGTCGAGCATGGCGTCGAAGAAGGCCTGGCCGTCCAGGTTCTCGAAGCCAACCGTGTTAAGGGCGTGCTCCAGGATCGTCTTGATGGCAAAAATGCTGCCGTAGCTCAGCAGGTAGCTGACGCCTTTGTCGGTCTCAGGATAGCCGCCGGCCTCGAAGACTGCCAGGGCCTCCTGCACGCCGGGGGCGTCGGTGTCGTTCCAGCCCAGGTAGGGGTAAACGCCATACATACCCTCGGCCAGGGCGGCGTTCTCGCCCAGAATGTTGAGTACGTCCTGGTTCATGGCCCAGTTGACGGCGCCGACGACGACCGAGTCCCAGGCCCCCAGGGCTTGCAGCGTGCCGATCACCTGGGCCGGGCCAAAGGACAGCGACTGGAGCCAGATGACGTTGGCCCCACTGGCCAGCAGGTTTTGCACCTGGCCGGTCACGTCGGCCGTCGGCGAAATCTCCTGCAGTTCCAGGTCGAGGACGGTGATGCCTAACTCCTCGGCGAAAGCCAGGGCTTCCGGCGTGGTCGCCCCGGTGCCAAAGGCGTTGTCCCAGCCGATGACGCCGACGACGATCTCATCACCGGCCTCGGCCGGCTTGATGTCGGCCCAGTTGTCGTTGGCCCAGCTCAGGAAACCGGCAAACTGGTCGGAGTAGATGGGGGCCACGCCGACCGTCCAGCCGTCGGCCGGGTTGTAGAAGGCCTCGGCGCTGAGGCCGGCGGCGATGTTAACGATCTGGTCCTCCACCACCCGGTCTTTCAGGGCAATGGTCGCCCCGCTGCCGTAGGTCAGGATGAACAACGGCTTCGGCTCTTCGGCGCGGAAGGTCTCGTAGACGGCCACTTCCTGGGCCGGGTCGTACTGGGTGTCCTCCAGCCGGAGGACTAGCTCGACGCCGCAGACGCCGCCGCCGGCGTTGATGGCCTCAATGGCGTCCTGGGAACCGTTGAGGAAGCCGTTGCCGAGAATCTGGGCCAGCGGGCCGGTGAGGCCGGCCTGCTGGTAGATGGTCAGGGTTTCGCCTTCGTAGGTCTCTGTACACTCACCTGCGGCTATCGGTTCCTCGGTCGGCTCTTCCATCGGCTCTTCGGTCGGCTCTTCCATCGGTTCTTCGGTTGGCTCTTCCATCGGCTCTTCGGTTGGCTCTTCCATCGGCTCTTCGGTGGGTTCCTCGGCCGGCTCTTCAGTCGGCTCTGCTTCTGGGGCCTCGGTCGGCTCCGGTTCGGCCGTGGGGGTGGCTTCCTGGCCGCCGCAGGCCACGAGCACGAAGGCCACTACCAGGAAAATGCTCAGGTATTTCAGGGTTCTCTTCATGGTTCAATCCTCCTAAAGAAGTAATGAGCAATGAGCGATGAGTGATGAGTAGCGTGCTCATGGCTCATTGCTTGGGATTGCAAAGCAATCCTCACTCATTGCTCTATAAAGGGTTGGGGCAGGTATGGGTCTGATCTTTCCAATGGCACCTCCTTTGTAGCAATCAGCTATCAGCTTTTTCATTCACCTTAGTGGGTGGGTCGTAGCCTCACCCATGTGAACTCCTTTGAGTGTAAGCTAACGGGAGAAGGGGCGCAAGCGCCAGGCGGCTTTGAATAACTGCCAGCGATGGGCCAGGCCACGCGGCTCGAAGATGAGAAACAGCATCAGCACCAGGCCAAAGAAGATCGGCCGGAACGAGGTCAGCAGGCTGGCTGACTGCCCTGGGAAAACGGTGGCCAGGTAGCCGCCGAAGGCGTTGGCCAGGTCTTCCAGTAGGATGACGGTGGTCACCCCCAGGAAGGGGCCGATGTTGGTCCCCAGCCCGCCGATGACCAGCATGCCCAGGAAGAGAATGGAGTCTCCCAGGCCATAGCCGAACTCGGTGCCCACGCCGCGCTGGCTGTGGGCCTTGAGCGCGCCGGCCACGCCGGCCAGCAGGGCGGCAATGAAGAAAGCCCGCAGCTTGTAGCCGAAGGGGTTGACCCCCAGTAGCTCGGCCGCCAGGTCGTTGTCGCGCACGGAGATAAAAGCCCGGCCGAGCCGGGTGCGGCTGATGTTCAAGGCCAGGAGGGTGGTAAGGGTGAGAACGGCCAGGCTAATATAGATGTAGTCGCTGACCTCGCCGAAGGAAAAATTGCCAATGACCGGCACAGGCGCGTCTATGCCGCCGGACGAGCCGCCCAGGTAATCTTTGAAGGTGTGGCGGCTGAGCCAGGGAATGATGAACTGGGCGGCCAGCGTAGCCATGGCCAGGTAAAAACCCTTGACCCGCAGCGAAGGCAGGCCAAAGATCAGCCCGATGAGGCCGGTGCCCAGGGCGGCGAAGGGCAGGGCGGCAAAGGTGGAAAAGCCGGCGCGGGTCACCAACAGGGCGGAAATGTAGCCGCCGACCAGCATAAAGGCGGCCTGGCCGAGCGAGATTTGCCCGGTGTAGCCGGTCAGGATGTTCAGACCCTGGACGGCGATGACGGTGTAGGCGATCTGGTTGGCCGTAGAGACGACGTAGGCGCTGGCCCAGCGCGGCGCAGTGAGCAGGACGGCCACGGCCGCAGCCAGCACCAGCCATTGCCAGCGCTGGCGGACAATGGCCATGTCTTGCTGGTAGGTACGATCAAAGTCGCCGGCCGGTCTCAAGACTGCCATTCTTTACCCCTGAGTAACGAGGACTGAGGACTGAGGACTGAGGGCACTTGCATACTCGCCCACTCGCAAACTCGCAAACTCGCAAACTCGCATACCTGCCACCTGCCACCTCATATCCTCTCAATCCGCTTCTGGCCAAAAAGCCCTTCCGGGCGGAGGATGAGGACGATGAGGAGGAGAACGTAGGGGGCGATTTCGGCCGAGTTGCGCACCTCGGCCAGGCTGGAAGCCAGGACGAACTCCTTGGCCACGCCGACGGCAATGCCGCCCAGGATGGCCCCCGGGAATGAGTCCAGGCCGCCCAGCAAAATAGCCGGGAAGGCGACCAGGACCACGGTGGCCAGGTTCAGGCTGGCCCCGGTGAGGGTGGCCAACAAGACGCCACCCAGGGTGGCCACCACGCCGGCAATGGCCCAGGACAGGCCGAAGATGCGGGGCACTTTAATACCCATCGTCCGGGCCAGCTCGTGGTTTTCGGCCGTGGCCCGCATGGCCAGCCCCGTCTTCGTCAGGCGGAAGAAGAGAATGAACGACAGGGCCGCGGCCATGGCCACGACGAAGGCCGCGACCAGGGTGTATTTCAGGCGGATGGCGTCGCCGAAAGCGCCGGGAAAAGGAATGATCAGCACCTCGGCCGGGGAGAAAGGCGTGGGGAAATTGCTCTTGGGCTGGTTGCCGAAGATGATGCTGGCCAGCCCTTCGATCAGTTGGGACAGCCCCAGCGTCATGAGAACGATGGATAATAGCGGCTGGCCGGTCATCGGCCGGAGGGCCAGCCGCTCGATGAGCAGCCCGATGAGAACGGAAGCAACCACGGCCATGAGAATGGCCGCCCACAGCGGCAGGTTGAATAGTTCACCGCCGTCCTCGTTGGCCCCGGCAAACCACCAGGTGAGAAAAGCGCCCAACATGACCAGGTGGCCCTGGGCAAAGTTAAAGACCTCCGACGACTTGAAAATCAAGACGACGCCCAGGGCAATCAAGGCAATGATGCCGCCGTTCAAAATTCCGGTAGCGATTTGCTGCGGGACCAGGGACCAGTTCACGACAACTTCTCCGTAGGGGCATGATGCATCATGCCTTGGTAGGGGCATGATGCATCATGCCCCTACAATATCATGCCCCTACACTCCTACAGACAGACTCATGACCCGCACTTCGGTCTCGACAAACCCTTCCCGGCCGTCCTGGTAGCGGACCTGGGCGCGGACGTGGATGGATGGCTCGTCATTGTACATGGCCTCGATAATGTCGCCATAGCGGTCGGCCAGGAAGCCGCGGCGGAGTTTACGGGTGCGGGTCATTTCCGCTTCGTCGGCGTCAAATTCCTTGTGCATGAGCACAAAACGACGCACCCGCGCCGCCGGGGGCAGGCTTTTGTTGACCTCGTTGACCGCCTCTTGAATCAGGGTGTAGACTTCCGGCTTTTGCGACAGGTCCGTAAAGGTGGTGTAGCCCAGGCCTCGCTTCTCGGCCCAGTGGCCGACGTTGTCAAAATCAATGGTAATCAGGGCGGTGACGTGGTCGCGGGTAGGTCCGCCCACGGCCATCACGTCGCGGACGTAGGGGCTAAATTTCAACCGCCCCTCGATGAATTGGGGCGAGAAACTTTCGCCGTTGGCCAGGGTAATCATGTCCTTGACTCGGTCCAGGTAAATCAGGTGGCCGTCTTCGTCAATGTAGCCGGCGTCGCCGCTGCAAAACCAGCGCCGGCCGTGCTCGTCCACCCGGATGGCTTTCGCCGTCGCCTCCGGGTTCTTGTAGTAGCCCTGGAAAACGGTCGGGCCGGCAATCTGGATCTCACCTGATTCCGAAACCTGTAGCTCAACGCCCGGCGCGGCCGGACCGACGCTGGCGAATTTGATGTCGTCGTCACGATGGATCGTTGTCCCGCCGGTGGCCTCCGTGCAGCCGTAAATCTGCTTCAGATTGATGCCCAGGGCGTGGAAGAAACGCATGGCGTCGGGGCTGAGGGCCGACCCGGCCGTGTAGGCGGCTCGGATACGGGACAGGCCAAACTGGTTGCGCAGCGGGGCAAAGACCAGCCAGTCGCCCAGGGCGTAGGCCAGGCGGAGGCCCAGCCCCGGCTTTTCCTTGCTGAACTTTTTGTCGGCCATCTTGTAACCGGCGGGCAGGAAAAGCTGGTACAACTGGCGGTTGATCCAGGCGCTATCGTTGATGCGCACCTGTATATCGGCCAGCAGGTTGTCCCACAGCCGGGAGTTGTAGAGCACGTTTTCTGGAGCAATCTCGCGGATGTTCTGGCGGACCGTTTCCGGCTCCTCGGGGAAGTTGAGAATCACCCCGGAGTAGACGTGGGGGGTGAAGCCCAATACCGGCTCGGCGATCCAGCCCAGGGGGAGAAAGCTGACGTGGTTGTCTGTGTCGTGGCGGGGGTCAACCTGATGGTAAAGGCCGGCGGCGCTCAGCAGGTTGGCCTGGTTCAGCGTGGCTCCCTTGGGCAGGCCGGTAGTGCCGGAGGTGTAGCAAATAACGGCCAGGTCGTCGCCCCGGCCGAGAGCCACTTCTTTCTCAAAACGGTCCGGCTCTTTGGCGGCCAGGTCCCGGCCGAGCGCCTGGACCGCTTCAAAGGACATCAGCCAGGGATCGTCGTAGTTCCACAAGCCCCGGTCGTCCCAGTAAATGACCTGCCTGAGCCGGGGAATCTGCTCCTTGATTTCCAGCAGCTTGTCGCACTGCTCCTGGTCTTTGGCCAGGGCAAAGGTGGCGTCGCTGTGGTCAATAACGTAGGCCATCTCGTTCGGCCGGGCGTCGGTGAACAACCCCACCGACACGCCCCCGGCGGCCAGCAGGCCCATAAAAGCCCAGTAATATTGCCGGTCGTTGTCGCCCACGCTGCAGATGTGGTCGCCCCGCTGCAGGCCCAGGGCCATCAGGCCCAACGAAAAGCTCTGCACCTGCTCGTAAGAGTCCTGCCAGGTAAATTCACGCCAGATGCCAAACTCCTTCTGGCGCAGGGCGACCTTATTCCGGCCGTAGTGCCGGACCTTTTGCAGAAAATATTGCGGTACTGTCTGTGGTTCAGTCATGGTTATTGGTCATTGGTTATTGGTTATTGGTCATCAATCAATAACCAATAACTACCCTTATGCCTCGCCCAGGTAAGCCTGGATCACGTTCTGATCGTGCTTCATCTCGTCCGGCAGGCCGTCGGCAATTTTGAGGCCAAAATCGAGGACCACCACCCGGTCGGAAATGTCCATGACCAGACCCATGTCGTGCTCAATGAGGACAATGGTGTTGCCGCGCTGCTCGTGGATGTCCAGGATAAAGCGGGCCATGTCCTCTTTTTCTTCCACGTTCATGCCCGCCATCGGCTCGTCGAGTAGCAGGAGGCGGGGCTCCAGGACCAGGGCCCGGCCAAGCTCCACTCGCTTGCGCAGGCCGTAGGGCAACGCCCCCACCACCGCCCTGCGGATGTGGGCAATTTCCAGGAAGTCAATAATTTCTTCGACCATCTGGCGGTGGCGGACCTCTTCCTGCTGGGCTGGCCCCCAGTAGATCATGCTGGCCAGCATGTTTTGTTTCATGTGGATGTGGCGGGCGGCCATCAGGTTATCCAGCGTGCTCAGGCCGGTGTAGAGGGCAATGTTCTGGAAGGTGCGGGCAATGCCCAGGCTGGCAATTTTGTGGGTCGGGACTCTGGTCACGTCGTGGCCGTTGAAGAGGATCCGGCCGGCCTGGGGGCGATAGAAGCCGCTGATGCAGTTTAGCATCGAGGTTTTCCCCGCGCCGTTCGGGCCGATGATGGCCCGGATTTCCCCCTCGCGCACGTCGAAGCTGATGTCGTTCAGGACAGCGGTGCCACCAAAATGGAGGGAGACGTTTTGAACGTCG
The DNA here is from genome assembly GCA_022616275.1 of Chloroflexota bacterium. Taxonomy (GTDB): domain Bacteria; phylum Chloroflexota; class Anaerolineae; order Promineifilales; family Promineifilaceae. The sequence goes on along the minus strand of JAKEFB010000098.1, from coordinate 17,306 downwards.
AGCAAAACCGAGTCTGATTTCACTTTATTTTAAGCGCGACAGAGACGACTCAAAGTTATCACAAGTAACCTATGGCGGCAACGAGTTGGACGACGAATGAAGGCGTCAATGGGGCATCAAATTTGGACGAATTTGACTACAAACCTACGACCTGGCTTCAAAATTAATGGGCAGGCGAACCTGGAAGACGGTCTGGCCGGGTTTAGAAAAGACGCTGATGTCGCCCCGGTGTTTCTGGACGACGATGTTGTAACTGATGTTTAACCCCAGGCCGGTGCCTTTGCCGGGGGGCTTGGTGGTGAAGAAGGGGTCAAAGACCTTAGGCTGGATGTCCTGGGGAATGCCGGGGCCGTTGTCCTCAATTTCCACAAGCACCTCTTCCCCCTTGCGGCAGGTGCGGATAATGATTTCGCCCTGGCCATTCATAGCGTCGGCCGCGTTGTCAATGATGTTGGTCCAGACCTGGTTCAGCTCGCTGCCGTAGCCGTTGATTTTGGGCAGGTCCGGGGCATAGTCACGCCGGACAGTGACCCCTGTCTTCAGCTTGCTGCGCAAAATAATCAGCGTGTTGTCCAGCCCTTCGTGGATGTCTACCAGTTGCACCGGGGCCTGGTCCAGATAGGAGTAAGATTTGAGGGCCTTGACTATTTCCGAAATACGGGTCGCTCCCTGGCCGATTTCGCCCAGCAGGGTATAGACCGTATACTCCGCTCCCAACCAGGCGACCACGGCCGGCAGTTGGCCGGCGCTAAAATCGTCGGCCAGTTGGGCCAGCCGGGGTAGGTCGAAATTAAGCTCGACCAGGGTGGGGGCCAGCTCCCAGGCCTCGGCCACGCCGTGATCCTCCAGCCAGGATTCCAGCTCGTACTCGCGGTCGCTGCGGGCCAGGGCATCCAGGTCCAACAGGTGGCGGGCCTGCTCCCGGGTCTGGCCGGCCAGCTCCTCCAGCCTGGCCTGTTGAGTCTCGTCAAAGGCCAGCTTTTCCAGGGCGACGCGGGTCTCCTCGTAATGCAGCAGAGCCTGCCGCAACTGGTCAGCCCCCCGGGTCACGGCCGCGGCCGGGTTGTTCAGCTCGTGGGCCACGCCGGCCGTCAACGTACCCAGTTGGGCCATCTTCTCGCTCTGGCGCAGCATGGCCTCGGTGTTGCGCTGGCGGCTGAGAACGGTGTGGAACATGGCCCGCGCCGCCGAGGGGCTGGTATTCAGCAGGTGGTCTATCTGTTCATTGCGAATGGCCAGCAACATGCTCTTGTCGCGGGCGCGGATGCTCGCCATCCGTGGCGCTTTGTCCAGCAAGGCAATTTCGCCAATCACCGCCCCCGGCTGGTCGTGAACGCCCAACAAAATATCCCGGTCGCCGGCCCGCTTCAACACTTCCAGGGCTCCCTCGTGGACGACGTAGACCTGGTCTCCGGCCGTGCCTTCGGCAAACAATAACTCGCCGGCTTCCAGGTGGACTTCCTTGACCATCCGGCAGAGTCGGGTCAGGTCCTCCCAGGGGAGGTCCGAAAAGAGCGGGATTTTTTGCAGAAAATCTTCGTACATGTCACACCGTCTTGAGATACTGGTGTATCAGGCCAACGGCAATCGCGCCCTCGCCCACGGCCGAAGCGACGCGCCGGACGGCGCCATGCCGCACGTCGCCGGCAGCAAAGATGCCGGGCACGCTCGTTTCCAGCATGGCCGGGTCTCGTTTGAGCAGCCACCCTTTCGGCCGCTGGCCGTCGGTGGGCAGGTCGGCGCCGGTGAGGATGAAGCCGGCGTTGTTGCGTTCCACCACCCCGGCCACCAGCTCGCTATGGGGCACGGCGCCGATAAAAATGAAAACGGCCGCCGCCGGGACCGTTTCCCTTTCGCCGCTGTCGCTGTCACGGATGGTAACGGCTTCAAGCTGCCGCTCGCCGTAGACGGCCACCACCTCCGACCGCAGGCGCACGTCAATGTTCTCCTGGCCGCGAATCTGGTCCACCAGGTATTGGGACATACCTTTTTCCAGAGAGCTGCTGCGGACGATCATCGTCACCTGGCTGGCGTAGCGGGAGAAGAACATCGCTCCCTGGCCGGCCGAATTGGCCCCGCCGACGACGAAGACGTGGTGGCCGCGGTAGTGGGCGGCTTCGGTGACGGCCGCGCCGTAGTAAACGCCGGCCCCGGTCAGCTCCTTGGCGCCGGGCACGTCCAGCTCGCGCACGGTCACGCCGGTGGCCACCAACAGGGTGTGGCAGCGTATCTCCATCCCGTCGCGCGTCACCACAATGCGGTAGGGGTCTTCCACTCGCACGCCGACCGCCTCCTGGGGGATTAAGATTTCCGCGCCGAAGCGCTGCGCCTGGGCCGAGGCGCGCCGGGCCAGGTCGGCCCCGCTCAGCCCTTTGGGGAAGCCCAGGTAGTTTTCAATGCGGGAGCTGGTGCCGGCCTGGCCGCCGGTAGCTGCTTGTTCGACCATCAGCGTTCGCAGCCCCTCGGAAGCGGCGTAAACGGCCGCCCCCAGCCCGGCCGGGCCGCCGCCGGCGATAATCAGGTCGTAAAAAGGCTGGGTGGCGTGGAATTGCATGCCCAACTTGCTGGCCAGCTCCCGTTGGTCCGGGCAGCAGATAAGCGAGCCGTCGGGGAAGACGACGATCGGCAGTTGCCGCTGCTCCTGAGGCAGTGTCTCCAGCAAGCGCTGGCCCTCGGTATTGCTTTCAATGTCCAACCACTGGTAGGGGATGCGGTTGCGGGCCAGGAAGTCCTTGACCTCGTGGCTGCTGGGCGACCACAGCGTGCCGGCGATACGGATGCCCTCATAAGGCACGGGAACGGTGGCCTGCCAGTCGTTGAGCAGGTCGTCCAACACAGGAAACAGGTGTTGCTCCGGCGGGTCCCAGGGCTTCATCAGGTAATAGTCGAGCCCGATGGTGTTAATGCTGGTGATGGCGGCTTCGGTATCGGCATAGGCCGTCAGCAGGACCTTGCGCGCCTCCGGGTAAAATTTCATGGCCTCGGTCAGAAACTCAGTCCCGGTCATGTTGGGCATGCGCTGGTCGGCCAGGAACAGGGCGATCGGCGTGTTGCGCTGTTTGAGCTGTTTGACGGCGTCCAGGGCGGCCGCGCCGGAGCCGGCTTTGATGATGCGGTAGTCGCTCCGGTAATGCTGCCGCAGATCGCGTTCGACAGCGTTCAACACCTGGGGCTCGTCGTCAACAGTCACGATGATCGGTCTCGACATGTTTTAAACCAGTTCTTCTTGTAAATGGCAGATGTAATTGTTGTAATGGAGCCGCCACGTTTCCCGGCGGGGGTGGGCGACGTATTCAAAGTAGGTGACGCCGGTGTTGTGGTTCCAGATTTCGCAGCGCCGCCAGGGGCCGACGTTGAAGATGTGGTCGAAGGCCGCTTCGATCACCCCGCCGTGGCAAATGGCCAGGACCACGCCGTCGCGGTGGCGCTCGACCAGCTCTTCGATGAGCAGGCCGACGCGGGCCCGGAAGTGGATGAACGTTTCGCCGCCCTCGATGATGGGCGTCACCGGGGAGAACGGCCGCTCGCTGGCCCAATATTCGGCGTATTCGCGGGGCAGGTCGTCGTTGGGCCAGGGGGTGTGGTCCAGCCGGTTGTTGCCAATTTCCCGCAGCCGGTCGTCGTAGCGGATGGCCACGCGGTAAGCCGCCGCCAGGGGGGCGGCCGTCTCGCGGGCCCGGCGCATGGTGCTGGCGTAAATGGCGTTGGCGATAGGCACGTGGTGGGGCAGCCAGCCGGCCAGGGCGGCCGCCTGCCGCTTGCCCAGCTCGGTCAGGCCCTCGTCCGTGTTGCCGCTGGCCCACTCGGTCAGGTTGACGTGGCTCTGGCCATGTCGAATCAGATATAGATGCATGGGGACCTTCTCTCTTCCGGCATAAAACCGCAACTACACCCGGATTCTATGCTTGCTGGAGTGCAAAAGCAACAATGTGGCAGGGGGCAGGGGGAAGGGTAATTGGGGTAATTAAGTAATTGGGTAGCTACCCAATTACTTAATTACCCCTGCTCACCTGGGCGCGGAGGGCTTCGGCGTCCAGGATGGTGATGTGGCCGTTGTGAAGGGCAATCAGGCCGTCGTCGCGGAACTGGCGGAGGATTTTGTTGGTGCTCTCGCGGGTGGCGCCGATGAGGCTGGCCAGGTCTTTTTGGGTCAGGGCCGTGTTGAGGTGGACGCCCTGCTGGCCGGCCGTGCCGTAGTCCTGGCCCAGCTCCAGCAGCTTGCGGGCCAGCCGCCGGGCCACGTCGAGCGAGGCCAGACTGTCCACCTGCTTCGTGTTGTAGCGCACTTTCCGGCTGAGGGCCTGCATGAAGTTCAGGGCCAGTTGGGGCGACTGGCGCATATAGTCGCGAAAGCGGACCCGGTCGAGGGTGTGGACGATGGTGTCCATGACGGCCACAGCCGTGGCCGAGCGGGGCAGCCCGTCAATGACGGCCAGCTCGCCAAAGATTTCGCCCGGCCGGCCGACCAGAATGACCGACGTTTCGTGGCCGTCCAGGCCGTTGACGAAGATGCGGACCTGGCCAGACTCGACCATGTAGAGCAGCCGCCCCGGGTCGCCCTGGTGGAAAATGACCTCCCCGGCCCGAAAACGGCGGAGGATCAGGTCCCTGGTCACGGCCGCCAGCTCCCGCTCGCTCAACCCGGCAAAAAGCGGCGCCTGTCGCAGAAATTCAATGTCAATCATGAGTGTAACGACGATGTGGGACGCAGATTTCCCCTGATAAACGCTGACTGGGTTTTAACGCGAATCACGAATGACGCGAATTTTTTATTTGATTTATTCGCGCCATTCGTCCATTCGTGCTATTCGCGATTTATAGCAACCGCAAACCTAATCCAATAGCCACGGCCAGGGTGACGCTGGCCAGCAGCTCGGCGACGTAGACGGTGGCACGTTGGCCGTCTACACGCTGGCTCACCACCTGGGGCCACTCGACCAGCAGCCGGGGCAGCGCCACCAGGGGAACCAGGAGGAACTGGCCCAGCAAGACGAAGGTGGCCATCAGGCCGCGCTCCAGGATGCTGACGTACTTGTTTTTAATGGCCTGGGAGAAATCGGGCGCCGTGCCTTTAATCAGGCCGTAGGCGGCGAATTCAATCAGCACCCAGGCCGGCATGGTCAGGAAAGCGTAACCCAGGACGTAGGCCAGGGTGCGGTTATCGCTCAGGGCGGCCAGCAGCCCGGCGACGAGGGCGGGCGTTTTCAGGTAACCGGAAGCGACCAGGGACAGCGTGATAATGACCAGGTGTAGAAACTGGTCGCCGACAAAGAGGGCCAGAGCGGACATGCCTGGCTTGCCGGCCGCCAGCCGCCGGCGCAGCGGCAGCTCCAGGCCGTCAATCAGGGTGTGGGTCAGGCCGATGAGCAACACCCACGGCCACCACTGACCGTCAAACGGCAGCGAGAAAAGCCAGGTAACGCCCAGAACAATGGCCCCGTGGACCAGGACGCCGCTGAGCGCCTGGCTCTTCCAGCGCGACAGGTTATCCCATTGCAGAATATAATCGCCAAACAGGTGCGCTAACAGCATTGCGATGATCATAAGACACCTCGACAAAAACTCTCGATCATATTGCGCATACAATACTCCGCTTTGATGCGGCTCACTATGAAATAAGTCACACGTGGCAGTATATTTCGGCTACTTTAGAAAAAGTGCATCAGGAGAGTAGAGGAATGCAGCAGTACAAGCACAGTAGACGGCCGACGGTCGGCGTGCTGGCCGGATGGGAAGCCTATGGCAACGCGAATCTGGTCAACTACCTGGACCCTCTCTTGCACGGGATTCGCGCGGCGGCCGTGGACCGGAAATGTAACCTCCTGCTGTCTTGCGGGGCCGGCCCGCCGGGCACACAGGCCGGCAGCGTCCACCCGGCCTGGCCTGTGCCCTCCCCTGAGACCGACTTCGTGCCGGTTGGCCCGTGGAACACGGATGGACTGATCGTCGTCAACCCGCTGGTGTCCGAGGCCCGGGCCGGCTACGTTCTCGACCTCCTGGCCGCCCGCTACCCCGTCGTATTCGTCGGCGCCGCCCTGGGCGGCCCGGCCATTGCCATTGACAACGAAGGCGGCATTCGCCAGGCGGTGGCCCACCTGGTGGAGCATGGCCACCGCGGCCTTGCCTTTATCGCCGGCAACCCCGAGGACAGGCACGGCGATACCGAAGAGCGGCTGCAAGCCTACCGGGCGGCGGTGGAGGAGCATGGCCTGGCCTTCAATCCCGCGCTCGTCGTCTATGGCTTCCACATTGTGGATGGCGGCCAACTGGCCATGCGACAACTTCTGGCGACCAGGCTTCCGTTCACGGCCGTGCTGGCCAGCAGCGATGAGTGTGCCATCGGCGCCCTGATGGAACTTAAAGACGCCGGGTTGCGCGTGCCCCAGGACATGGCCGTCGTCGGCTTCGACGATGAACCGGAAGCCATGCTCCAGACGCCGCCCCTGACCACCGTCCACAGCCCGACGTTTGAGAGAGGCTATCGGGCCCTGGAGCTGCTGCTGGCGACCATTGAGGGGCGGAACCAGGAGGCGGAGATCGTCAAGGTGGCCACGCGGCTGACGGTACGCCAATCGTGTGGTTGCCTGCCTGACCAGGGAGCTTCAACCCGGTTTAGAGCTTTGTTGCCGCCCGAATTGCGCGCCGGTGGCGGCCTGGTTACGTCCTGGCTGGGGCGGGCGCTGGCCGAGGCGGTCCTGGCCGAGACGCGCCGGTTGAGTTCGGACGAGGTCCACACTTTGGGCCGGCGGCTGGCGCAGGCGTTTATAGCCGGCCTGGAGCAGGAAGAGCCGGCCGGGTTTATGGCCACGCTGGCCGAGATTCTCCGGCGGGTAGAAGAGGCCGGCGAAGATGCCCATGCCTGGCAACGGGCGCTTTTGACGTTGCAGGGTGAGCTGCCGGCGCTGTTGGAAGCGGTCGGCCGGCCGGCGACGTACCGGCCGGCCGGGGAGATGCTCTACCTGGCCGATGCGGCCATCAGTCGCGCCGGGCAGCACCAATATTTGCAGTACGTCTTTGACCAGAAGTGGCTGGCCGACCGGATGGCGGTGCTGACTTACCAGCTTCTGGCCGCGCTGGACGAGAAGCAGGTATTTGCCGCGCTGGCCGAACATCTGCCGGAAATGGGTATCCGTTACGCCGGGGTGGCCTTCTTTGAGCCGGCGGGCGACGACCCGGTGGCCTGGAGCGTGCTGCGGACGATTCCCAACCTGGCGGCAACCTCGATCCGGTTCCCCAGCCGGGCCTTCCCGCCCAGGGAATTGCCGGCCGGGGAGCCGTTCCACCTGGCCTTGTTACCGCTGGTGATTGAGGGGGAGTCGGTGGGATTTGCGGCGTTCGAGGCGACGAAGCTGGAGCTGTACGGCGTCATCGTCCAGCAACTGGCAGTGGCCTTCAAAAGCGCCTGGTTGTATCGAGAGGCGGCCGGGGGGCAAACCCTGGCGGAGGAGGCAGCGTTGGCCCACATCGCCCAGGCCCTGGCCCGCCGGCGGCAGTTGGGCAGCGACAGGCAACGGCTGGTGCGCAAGGCAATGGCCTATATCCACGAGCATTACCCCGGGCCAATCACCAGGGCGGATATTGCCCGCTACGTGGGGACCAGCGACGATCATTTGACGCGTTGTTTCCGGCAGGAGATGGGGCTGACGCCGATGGTCTATTTGAACCGCTACCGGGTCAAGCAGGCCAAGGCCTTGCTGGCGGCCGGGGGGCGGAGCGTGACCGAGGTGGCCATGGCCGTCGGCTTCTCCGACAGCGGCTATTTTAGCCAGGTCTTCCGGCGCGAGGTGGGCATGTCGCCCAGCGCTTATAAGCATAGTTTTTAGTCGCTGGTTTCAATATTTTGGTCGCTCCGGCTAAAGACTTGGCCGGCCGGTTTCCATATAAAAAGGTTATATACTGGCTGTGGCCGGCCTCTGACTATGGCTGGCTTCCAGCGAGGGCTGGTTCCCAGCCCCGGCCACCTCTGGTCAAAATGTCAGTTTATGACCGTTGCCAGTATCACAACCCTGGCAAAGGTTATCTTTGCCTGGTGTACTTTTAGGAAGAGGAGGTAACAATGTCCATACGACACTTTTTAACTATCCTGGTAGTCCTTGTTGTCATGGCGGCCGTCTCTGTGGCCAGGTCCTCGTCGCCAGGGGTGGCCAGCGCGGCGGCCGGCACGCCCATTCAGATTTACGGGGCCTGGCACTGCGGCGACGATTTCTGCATCTGGGGCACAGTGCGGAATATGACCGAGTTTGATCAGAAGAACCACTGGCTGATAGACCGGGGCAATGGCGCGCCGTCGGTCAACCTGGTGATCCTCAGTTTCGTCAATCCGCTCAAGCTGCTGAACAAGACGAACGACTCCCAGACCGTCAACGGCGTGCCGATTGGCATGAACCAGGCCGTGGTGGACTACTTCAAGAGCCGGGGTGTCCGGGTCATGCTCTCGATTGGCGGCATCACCTTCGTGGACGATTGGAACACGGCCCTGGCGACGAACGCAACCCAGCTTGGCCTGAACGCGGCCGAGGTAGCCCAACAGTTGGGCGTGGGGATCGAGATTGATTACGAAGAGAACATGAACCCCAACCTGCCGGCGCTGCAGGCCTTTATTGACGCCTATCGCTCGCAGTTGCCCTACGACGCCACGGGGAACAACCACGCCGCCCGGCTGACGATAGACCTGGCGGCCGGCGACCGCTGGCTGATTCCCCTGACGACGAAGGCCACGACCGACTGGCTGACGACGGCCAACCCGGTGCTTGACTACGCCAACGCCATGGTCACTGCCCGGCAGCCGCGCAATGCGGCCGAGGCGACCGGTCACTGGCAAGAGCACGTGGACGGCAAGCCGAACTACGCCCCGCCGATTCCGCCGCTGGCCCCGGCCAAATTCACAGGCAGCCTGTGGTTGGTCGGCCGCCGGGCCATCCCCGAATGCACGGATTTTGCCAACTCGCTCCAGAATTCGACCGGCAACTTTGTGCAGAACGTGGCCCCCAACGGGGCCGGGACGACTCCAGGGATGCTGGGCTACATGTTCTGGGCCGCCGAGTGCCAGGGGACGCGGGCCGTCTGCACCACGCCGCCGAACACCTGCGAAGGCGGCATGGGCGTTGCCGCGCAGACGTACAACATTCCTATTCCGATGCCGCCGCTGCGGCAGCAGTAGCGCCCCCTCAAACCTGGCAGGTTTCTAAAACCTGCCAGGTTTTCCTCTATTTTCTTTTACCTCAAAGCATTCTATAATCAATATTACCATCACCTGAGACTATTGCTCTGTCAATCATGAATTGAGGAGTAGGGCATCCTCAGATGCCCGCCGTTCGCATCTGAGGATGCGAACTCCTCCTTCCATCAAATAGCGATTGACGGAGTACTATTGGGCCATTTAAGCTCTGAAGCCCTGGAAGCAATCTGAACTCAAGGAGATTGGCTTGCCCTACCAAACCCTGGCCACAAGCCAGACACCGGCGCTGATCATTTACTTGCTCGATGTGAGTGCTTCAATGAGCATGCCCCTGGCCGATAAGCGCCGCACGGATGTGGTCACCGATGCTCTGGCGGCCGCCCTGCGCCAGATGGTCTTTCGCTCGACCAAGGGCCGGCGAATCTTCCCTCGTTACCGGATGGCTATCTACGCTTACAGTGAAAAGGTTTTCGACGTCCTGGGGGGCATTAAAACTGTGGCCGAAGTGGCTCGTTTAGGCGTGCCTGAGCTGGCCCCTATGGCCACAACAGATACAGCCAAAGGTTTACGGTACGTGGAGAAACTGCTTCAGGCAGAGCTTGGCAATTTGCAATCTATGCCCGCGCCGGTTGTCTGCCACATGACCGATGGCATTTTTACCGGCGAAGACCCGGAGCCGATCAGCCAACGCATTATGCAAATGCAGGTCCCCGATGGGCACGTGCTCATGACCAACATCTTTATCAGTGATGAGTTGCCGGAAGGGAGCGGCCTTGATTCACGTCGCTGGCCGGGCATTACCGACCAGACGGCGTTGAGCCCGGAAAAATATTTGTCCAAACTCAGGCGCATGTCATCGAAAATACCCGAAAGTTACCGGACGATGATGGCCGAAAGCGGCTACCAGCTTCAACCAGGCGCATACATGCTTTTGCCGGGCGCCAACCCGGAACTGGTGGCCATGGGCTTTCAGATAGCCTCGGCTACGCCTGTACAAACCCGGTGACAGATGCGCCGACTTGACCTTGATCCGAGTGGGGAAACACCAGTCCAGGTTAGAACACAGCCCCAATATACCTATCGCTTCGCCTATGCCCGTTCGGCCGATTCTCAGTCAACCGGGGACACCGGCCAGGACTACCTGGTGGTGTTGGAAGAGGAAGCCACCTTTATCTTCGCCCTGTGCGACGGCGTCAGCCAGTCATTCTTTGGCGATATAGCCGCCCGGACCCTGGCCGATGCCCTGGTGGCGTGGCTGGCGGGGGAGCCGGCGGCCGATTCAACCGTCGCCGAATCGGCCGTGTTTTGCCAGGCCCTTCACGACTACCTCCAATCCCTGACCGCGACCGCCAGCCAGCGCATCAACCACTTTGCCCTGCCGGAGGACACGCCGCCGCTGCTGCGTGACGTGCTGGAACAGAAACGCCAGCTCGGCAGTGAAAGCACCTTTGTCTGCGGCCGGGTTGACCTGCCCAAGAACGGTTGGCCCGGCGGCCGGTTGGCGCTGGCCTGGATGGGCGATTCCCGGTTGCGGCTCTGGGGCCTGCAAGAGGAGCGCAGCCAGCTCTTTGGCGATACCTTCCACTCCGGCCAGCGCTGGTCCACGCGCCGGGGGCCAATTGGCGGGCCGCCCAATTGCCTGGTGAGCACGTTGAGCGGCCTTGCCGGGTTAACGGTTTACAGCGATGGCCTGGCCCTCCTGGACGGGTACGGCCGGTTACCCGATGACCGGGAGCTGAATCAACTGCTGGCCCAGGCCCAGGCCCGGCCGGAAAGCGACGATATTTCCTTCCTGGACCTGGCTTTGTCGCGGCCGGCCGAACCGGAGCTGGCCGTCGTCTTGGAGCCGCCGCAGCAGTTGGCGGCGGCCGTGCGGGACAGCCGTTTGTGGGTTACCTGGCAGCCGGTGGCCGGGGCCAGCGCCTACCAGGTGCAACTGGCCGGCCGTGAACGCCCCCAAAGCTGGCAAACAACCCAGCCCCAGTGGCAAAGCCCGGCCCCGTTGCCTGGGGGCGAGTACCAGGTCAGGGTCCGGGCCTTACAAAATACGACGGCCGGCCCCTGGAGCGAGGCCCAGCCGGTTTCCGTCACCAGGCCCAAGCCAGTCAAACCACCGCCCCGCCGGCAACCATCCGTCTACCGAACAGGGCTGATCGTGGCGCCGTTCCTTTGCCTGCTGCTGTTGTGCGGGGGGCTGGCCGTGTGGTCGTCCGGCCATGTTCGTGGCTTCGTTACGAACCTGCTGGCCGGGACGCCGACCGCCACGCCGTCGCCGGTGGTCCGGCCGCCGGCAACGCCCTCGCTGACGCCCAGCCCGGCCCTGACCGGTACGGCCACGGCCAGCCCGTCGCCGACGCTGACGGAGACGCCCCCGGCCACGCCGACGCCGGCCGCCACGGCCACACCCAGCCCAACAGCCACCCTCAGCCTTACCACGACCGCCACGCCGCCGACCGCCACGCCGACCCTGGCCCCACTGCCGGCAGGAACGACCACCCCGGCGGCAACCACCGTGTCTTACCAGACTACAAAAGCCTTCAAGGCTTTTATACTCTCGCTGGATGACTATGGACGAGAACGTGCAACAAATCGGACGCTACGAAATTAAGCGGGAGATCGGCCGGGGAGGGATGGCCGTCGTCTACCTGGCTTTCGACCCCCGTGTGGAGCGCAACGTCGCGCTAAAAGTACTGCCGCCCAGAAGCCAGCTTGATACTGACCTGCGCAACCGTTTTGAGCGCGAGGCGAAAATCATCGCCTCTTTAGAACACCCGGCCATCGTCCCCATTTACGATTACGGGGAACACGAGGGGCAGCCTTACCTGGTCATGCGCTATATGTCGGGCGGTGGTCTGGACGAGCGGATTGCCGCCAACAAACGCCTGCCGCTGGCCTATATCGCCCTTATTCTGGAGCGGATTGGTTCGGCCCTGGATATTGCCCACGAGCGCGGCGTCGTCCATCGTGATTTGAAGCCCAGCAACATTTTGCTTGACCAGTACAATAACCCATTTCTCTGCGACTTTGGGATTGTCAAGCTGATCAAGCGCGTCGCTACTAACTGGCAGACCAGCACCATTGTGGGCACGCCGGCCTACATGAGCCCGGAACAGGCCCGGGGCGCGCGGGTGGACTGGCGCAGCGACATCTATGGCCTGGGGGTCGTCTTATTTGAAATGCTGACCGGCCGGACGCCGTACAATGCGGACAGCATCACCGGCCTGTTGTTCATGCAGATGGAAGCGCCTGTTCCTCAACTCCAGGATCTGGCCCCGGAGTTGTCGCCTGTTTTTCAGCCAATTGTCAACCAGGCCATGGCCAAAGAGCCGGCCAGCCGGTTTCCGTCCGCCTCGGCCATCGCCGGGGCGTTTGCCGGCGCTGTCCGGCAGGCCGACACGGCCGGGGCCAGGACAGTCGCTGATGCAGCGGCCGAGGAAACGCACATTGAGTCGCCGCCTGAAGGGTCTCCGGAGCCGGAGCAGGAAGAGAGCGCCCCCACGCCGGTCGTGCGCTGGCGGCCGTTAGACATTGACATTCCCGCGCCAGACGAGGAGGATGGCGAAGCGCCGGCCGGCCACGCCTGGCGGCAGCTTGACGATGGGTGATGAATAAAAAAGCTTATAGCTCATAGCTTATAGCTAACAGCTATTTACTCAGGAGGGATTGATGGGCTTTCAGCCACAGGTCAACCAGGAACTAGAAATTGACGGCCGGCGCCATCGGGTGATGGAGCATCCCATGGCCCCTGGCCTGCCCTATGGCCAGGAGGGGCGGATGGCCACTGTTTACAAGCTGGGCGCAGCCGGCCAGTTCCACGCCCTCAAAGTGTTCAAGGCCATTTACCGCAAACCGGACATCGCCAAGCTGTCAAAGCAACTCTTTCCCTTTGCCAGCCTGCCGGGCCTGGGCGTTTGCCGGCGCACTGTCCTCGACCCGCAGCAGTACCGGAAGCTCGTGGCCGAAGAGGCCGACCTGGCTTACGCCATTGTCATGCCCTGGGTCGAGGGACTAACCTGGATGGACGTTCTCACCGGGGACGATGAGCTGACCCCGGACCAGTGCCGGACCCTGGGCGAGCGCTTCGCCCGCGTCCTGGTCGGGCTGGAAGGCGCCGGGATTGCCCATTGCGATCTTTCCGGGGCTAACCTGCTCATTGACCAGGTGATGGACAATCCCGCCTTTTACCTGGTAGATGTCGAGCAATTATTCGGTCCTGGACTCAGCCAGCCCTCCCTGTTCCTGGTCGGCACACCCGGCTACAGCCACCAACGCGATCCCAGGGCCTTGTGGGGGCCGCAGGCTGATCGTTTCTCCGGAGCGATCATGCTGGGGGAGATGTTGGGCTGGTGCGACCCGGCCGTGCGCCAACACGCCTGGGGGGAAACGTATTTTGACCCGGAGGAAATGCACCAGGGTGCTGAGCGCTTTGAAATTCTGTACGCTGCCCTGCAGCGCCACTGGGGGAGGGAGGTGGCCGGGCTGTTTACCGAGGCCTGGCAGTCCAACAACCTGACCGAGTGCGCGCCCTTTGCCGATTGGCTGTCGGCTTTGCCCCCTGGCCGGCCGGTGCCGGTGCAGACCCAGACCGCGGCGGCCGCGACCGGCGAGACGACCCGGATAGAACGCCCCTCGGACGTCGCCACCCTCATGGGCCAGGCCACGACCCTGGAAGCGCAGGGCGATTTTGAAGGAGCGATCAGGCTCTACGAACAGGCGCAAACCGTGGCCGGGGGTGATAAGGCCCTGCAACAGACCATTATGACGCGCATCAACGACCTGAGCCTGAAACAAATTACCCGCTCCCGGCCGGCTACCGAACAGCCGGCCGTGACCCAGACCCGGCCAGCGACCGGCGCGCCAGCGGTGGCCGAGATGGACTCTGCCCCCACGGTTGTGCAGCAGACCCAGACCCGGCCAGGGTCGCCGCCCGTGCCGCCAATAGTGCAGCAGTACACGCCGGCGCAAGACGAAGTCAAGAAGTTCGGCGGCCTGACGCGGCGGCAATTTACCATTGTCCTGGTCGCCTTTCCCATCCTGGCCGCCGCCGCCATGTTTGCCATTGCCCAGCTCCTGCGCAGTCTGGATCTCTGGTACACGGTTTCCAATACGGTATCACTGCCGGCCCTGCTGGGGCCGGCCATTTACGCGGCCTTACGCCGTAAATGGCTGCCCATCGCCGTTTTTGTGCCCATCGCCTTCGTGGGTGGATTGGTGGTGCAGACCATTGCTCCCGGACCGCTTTTGGTGTTGGTGCTGTTGGGTGGCATCGTGTTGGAGGTGATGACCCAAATCGGCGCGCGCCTGGTCCGCAACCCGCTCAAAAACTGGCTCCCGGACCTGGCCTGGCTGGCCCTGACCGGCCTGCTTTGCGGCCTGGTAATATATGAATCCCTGAGTCCAGGTCTCCAACTTGTTAATAACCCCATTTTCCTTGTCACTAACCTGGTCTTAGGGGCCGTTGGCTGGGGTATCGGCCGCTACCTGTTTCAGGTCGTCATTTTCTTGCGTGAGCGGACCGGCTAGAGGAGGGTGCGATGATGAATCATACGACGCTGGCAACCTCGAAAACGCCGGCCCTGGTCATTTATCTACTCGACATCAGTGCCTCGATGGACAAGCGGCTGGGCAAGAAAAGCCGCCTGGAAACGGCCATGGACGCCCTCAACGCCGCCATCCGCACCATGGTCTTTCGGTCGAGCAAGGGACGGCGCATCCAGCCGCGCTACCGGCTGGCCATTTACGCCTACAGCAACGAAGTCTACGACCTGTTGGGTGGTATCCGAACCATTGACGAGGTCGCCCAGATGAAACTGCCGGCGATTGGCACGCGCCGGGGGACAGACACGGCCAGGGCCTTCGCCGCCGCCGGCGAGTTAATCGGCTACGAACTGCCCCACATGCAAACTCATCCCGCGCCGCTCGTTTGCCACCTGACCGACGACCGCTACACCGGCGACGACCCGGAGCCGATTGTCAAGGCCATCATGCGTATGGGCAACCAGGATGGCCACGTGCTCGTCGAAAACATCTATATTTCTGACCAGTTGGGCAACCGGCCGGGCCAGAACGCGCTGGCCTGGACAGGGATTCAAGCCAACAGCCCGCTGGCCGACGACTATGGCCGCAAACTGCGCAGCCTGTCTTCACCTTTGCCGCCCAGTTACCATACCATTATGCAGGAAATGGGTTCCAAAATTGAGGCCGATTCGGTCATGATGTTTCCCGGCAACACGCCTGACCTGATTAGCCTGGGCTTTCAGATGTCTTCGGCCACAGGCGTCGGCCGGGGCGAGTAGCGCGCCGTCATAGCGATGTTGGCCCCGTGGCCCAGCGCTGCCCCGGCCGTACACAGCAACCACAACGGAGGGGCCAGGAGCGCCCCGGCCGGGGCAGCGACTAGGGCGCGGCCAAGAAGTTCGGCGACCACCAGCGGCCGCCGGCCGCCGGATAGGAGGGTGAAGAGCCGGAGCAGGCCGAGGACGTTGCCCAGGGAGAGGGCGGCCGTGGCCAGCTCCTTGTCCAGGAAGAAGTGCCTGGCCTGGACCGGCTCGTAGCCGCAGCGGCGCAACACGGCCGTGAGGCTGCGGCGGTCGAAGTGGTGCAGGTGCAGGGGCAGGCGCAGGCCGTCCCACTGCCGGCCGAAGAGCCGGGACTGCCAGCCGGCAAAATCGGGCAGGCCGACGACCACAATGCCGCCCGGTTTGAGCAGCCGCCTGGCCCTGGCCAGCGCCTGGATCGGGTCGGGCAGGTGTTCCAGGACGTGCCAGAAGGTGACGGCGTCAAAGGTCCCCTCAGGCAGTTCAGCCCGGTCAAAGGTGGTGTTGAAGATAGCCAGGTTTGGCGGGAGTTCGCCGGCCGGCAGGCGGTGAGGCGAGGGGTCGAGGGCCGTCACCTGCCAGCCGTGGTCGAGCAGGTAGCGGGTGAAATAGCCCCAGCCGCAGCCTACGTCTAACAAATGGCCGCCCTGGACGTGGGGCAAGATCATGGACAACACCTGCCGGGCGCGAAAGGGGGCGCTGCTGTAGGCCCGGCTGAGCCGGGCCAGGAGCGGGGAATCTGGTGGAGCGGGTTTTCCGGTGAGGCGTACAACGATTCGAGGGTAGCCGGCGACGGCCAGGGGTTGGTGTAGACCAGGCCGCAGGCCCGGCAGCGGACGATGGCGAAGGCCAGCTCCTCCGGCCATTGGCGCAAGGGCTGGCAGGCGAACTGGGCCATGAAGGATTTCTGCGCCCGAAAAAGAAGCACCGCTTCTCGCCGGCCGCACAAGGCGCAGCCGGCTTCTTCAAGCTCAAAGGTCAAAGGGGAACTGCCGGTAATGGGGTGCAATCAAACCAGAGGTAAGCAGGCTACGTGGAATGACCGGTTTGTTGATCTAATAGAGAAGCTAAATAAACCTCGGACAATCTTGTAGTGGTGCTTCCGAGCAACTCTGGGTGCATCACAATACGCTTTAGAGATTGTCCGAACTTAAAGTAATTTCTCTATAAGTAGGCCTGTAACATACCCTGCAATCATTTTGTTTCCTCATCGTCAGGTAGAAGGCGCAGCAACTCATTCAAATCGGTAACTGCTTTTCGGAGCGTATGGGCAGGCACGCCTGATGTTAGGGTTTCACTATATAGCCGTTCTGCTTCGGCTACTTCTCCGGCTATCAAATGATAGATAAACAGGTGTGTTGTATTCTCCCAATTTTGAGAGTCTGCTTCATAGTTTTGCCGCGCCAGGCTGATTGCTTGCGCTATATCTTCTTTTGCCTCCTCTGTTTGACCCATTAACAACTTTGTTATCCCTCGGAGGCATAGATAATTATCGCCACCTGGCTCCAATTCAATGGCCCGGTTGAGGTCAGTCAATGCCGCTTCATAATTCTCCATCTGCATGTAGGTCCTCCCGCGAAGAGCAATAGCCCAGTCATCTTGCTCATCCAAGTCAATGGCCCGGTTGAAGTTGGCTAGCGCTGTTTCGTAGTTTCCCATCAACTGGTAGGTTTCCCCACGGCTGGCAATGGCCCAGACATTCTTCTCATCCAGTTCAATCGCCCGGTTGAAGTCGGCCAGCGCTGTTTCGTGGTTCCCCATCAGCCGGTAGGTTTCCCCACGGCTGGTAATGGCCCAGGCATTCTTTTCAT
>JAKEFB010000097.1 GCA_022616275.1 Chloroflexota bacterium | reverse complement strand
CGACGGCGGCAACCCGGCGGCCACGCCGGTGCTGACGGGCACGGTGAGCGACGGCGGCGGGGTGGCCGGGCTGGTCGTCCGCCTGGTGGGGCCGGACGGGGCGGTGAGCTGGATCACGCCGACGATCACCGCCGGGGCCTGGGAATTCGTTCCGCTGGTGGACGCGGTCGGCAACTACGTAATCGACGTGGAAACGTGGGACCTGGCCGGCAACCTGCGTAACGCCGGCTCCTTCTACCTGGCCATCGTGGACGCGCCGATTACCAACCTGGCCTTGCTAACGACCGGCCCGGCCGGTCAGGGGCAGGTGGTGACCTTCACGGCGACGATCAGCGGCGGCAGCAGCGTCAGCTACACCTGGGACTTTGGCGACGGCACGCCGCCGCAATCCACCGGGCCAGTTAACACCACCAACCACGTCTACTGGCTGCCCGGCGAGTACCTGGCCACGGTCACGGCCGAAAACAGCCTGGGGGTAGTGACGGCCACGGCCGGGGTGACGATCAACAACGTGCCGCCCACGGTGGCCGCCGGGCCGGACCAGACGGCCACGGCCGGGACGCCGGTGTTCTTCGACGGCAGTTTCAGCGACCCGGGTGTCCTGGATACGCACACTATCGTCTGGGACTTTGGCGACACGATGATTACGACCGGGACGCTGACGCCCAGCCACATCTACAACAGCCCCGGCGTCTACACGGTGACGCTGACGGTGACCGACGACCACGGTGGGGTGGGCCAGGATACACTGGTGGTGACGGTGGAGGCGGATGGATATTTGATTTATCTGCCGGCCATAATCCAGCCGGATACGGCCACGGTAAACGTTTTGCCAGCGGCCGAGCGGCTCATGAATTCGATCATGGCCTTACTCCAGAAGGAGGTCAAAGGAGGCGGAATTAGTCGAAACCCAGGCCGCGCTCCTTAAGGCTCACATAGCTGTACGCGGTCACAATCACGTGGTCCAGCAGTTCGATGTCCAGGAGTTTACCGGCCTGGACGATTTGCCGGGTCACCTGAATGTCTTCCGGGCTGGGAGAGGGGTCGGACGAGGGATGGTTATGGGCCACAATAATAGCCGAAGCGGCCTTGTCAATCGCCGGCCGGAACAACTCACCAATCCGGACGACGCTGGTGTTCAAGCTCCCTCGATAGATTTCGGCTATCTTCATCACCCGGTTACGGGTATCGAGCAGCACAACCCATAGCTCCTCCTGCTCCAGATAGCCCATGCGCGGCATGAGCAACCGGGCGGCCGCGGCCGGGTTGGTGACCTGCGGCCGTTCATCGGCCGGCGGCTCTTGCAAGCGGCGGCTGAGTTCCAGGGTCGCCACCAGCCGAGCTGCCTGGGCCGGGCCGACGCCGTAGGTGCGGGTCAGTTGGGATTCGCTAGCCCGGGCCAGTTGGTGGAGGGAGCCATAATGGGCCAGAAGTTCCTCGGCTATGTGCAGGCCGTCGTTGCTGCCAAAGAGCAAGGCCAGTAGCTCGGCACTGCTGAGCCCCGTCGTCCCATGGCGGCTCAAGCGGTAGAGCGGCCGCTCTTCGGCCGGCAAATCGCAGACACGCCGGCGAGTCGAGAGCGGCCGGTGGTAGTCGAAGGCCAGTTGGGTGCTCATGGCTCTGCCTCCGCCTCGACCGGGGCGAGAACGGCCCAACTCCGCGGACTATCAATCCAGATTTGGCCGCCGGGCACGTGGGCCAGCAGCCGCCTGGCCCGCCACTTAGGGCGCAACTTCCGGGCGATAACGCGAAACAGACCGGTATCGGGGCTGCCGACCAGGTCGCCCGGCAGGGCTTCATCCCAGGGCAAAATGGGAACCTCGCCGCCTGGGTAGCCTTCCATTGCCAGGACATGCAAGACCAGGCCCCGCGCCTGGCGCACCAGATGAGACGCGGCGAAATGGTTGTCTTGGGCCAGGGCCGCCTCCAGCAGCCGGTAAGCCTCGGCCAGCCGGTGCGCATTGGCCTTGACCGTCGGCCGGTAGGGCTTGAAGCCCAGGCTTTCCACCACGTAGTGGTTGCCGCCCTCGTCACTTTGGTCCAGCTCGGCGCACACCTCGAATACATCGCCAACCGAGGTGCTGCGAACGTGCAGTCTGACGCCATCGTTCTCCCAAAAAGAAACATACTCGTGCTGAGTTTGAGCGTAGGCCAGAGACAGTGCCTCCTCGATGCTCAGGCCATCAGGCGCATGCACAACCGCAATAGGTGCGGCCGGGGGAACGACGTCGTTGTGGTTGCCGTGGTAGTCGAGAAAACGGGGATTGTGATAGACCTTTATCGTCGGCATAGGTGAACTCCTTTTCCAGAGCAGAGGGTAGGGGGAACATTAGCCCCTCTGGCTTAGCGCGGGTGGATAGCCTGGCGGCCGCCACCCAATCCGGCGTGTCAGCGCCTTTCAAAGCGCATGGGCATGATAATGTGACGACTCTCCTTACTAATGCGGGGAGCTTCTTGGGCTACGTTTGATGCCATCATCTACGTTCACGCCCAACGGTCGCGTCCCGGCCGACAAGATATTCAAAGCGGCATTGGTATCCCGGTCGAGAATCAAGCCGCAAGCAAAACAGTGATGGATACGGACACTCAACGTTTTTGGAACGACACAACCGCAGCGAGAGCACAGTTGACTGGTGTTTCTGGGGCTGACCGCCACGACCTCGCCCCGGCCTCGACAGCCTTGTAGGTGAGTAATTGGCGGAACAGCCCCAGGCCGATGTCGTGAGCGGCCCTGGCCAGGTGGCCGCTGTGGAGCATAAAGTTGAGGTTCAGGTCTTCCACGACGACCGTGCTAAATTCATCAGCCAGCTTGCGTGTCTCTTTATGCCAGAAATCGCGGCGGGCATTGGCGACTCTTTCATACTGCCTGGCCAGTTGGCGGACGGCCTTGCGGCGATTCTGGCCACCCTTCTGGCGGCGGGCAATCGTACGCTGGAGTACCCTCAGTCTAACCTGGGCCTGTTCCAGATGGCGCGGGCTATCGACAAAACCGCCCGTGGAGAGGGCCAGCGCGTGATGGATGCCCACGTCAATACCAACGGCCGGGCCAGAATGCACCCCGACTGGCCGGGGTGCATCCTCAATGTCAACCTGGAAGCACACGTGCCACCGGCCGTTGCGCCCGGTAATGATGATGTTCTTGACGCAACCGGGCAATTCTCGATGCCAGCGGACCTTGACCAGACCCACGTTCTGGACGTAGAGCCGGCCATCTTTGATAGTCGCCCCATCGCCCGGCTTGTAGTTGACGCTGTGGAATCGGTCCAGCCGCTTAAAACGGGGCATACCTCGTTTGCCTTTCAAGAATTGCCGATACGCGCTATCCAGGCGGCGCAACACCTGTTGGCCGGCCGACATATTGAGTACCCGCAGTGGATTGTCGGCCGGCTCTTCGTTGCGCCAATCACGCCACATTGCTGCCTGCTCGAGGTAGGTGACGCTGTGGCGTGACTCTTGCCACCGCTTCTTGCGGTAGGCCAGGGCGTG
>JAKEFB010000096.1 GCA_022616275.1 Chloroflexota bacterium | reverse complement strand
GCCGTGTCCAGCGCCCCGGCCTGGCCAATTACCCGTTCCCGGGGGAAGCCGGTGACGTGCTTGACCACGTGGCACATGGCGTCCAGTGGATTACTGACGACGATGACGATGCTCTCCGGGGCATACTTCCTGATGTTCCCGGAGACCTCTTCCATCACTTCCTGGTTAATCTTCACCAGTTCGTCCCGGCTGGGGAACTTGCCAGTCACCGGGTCTTTTTTGCGGGGGATGCCGGCCGTCACCACCACCACGTCGGCCCCCTCGATACTGGTGGGGTCAGTGCTGCCGGTCACGCGGGTATCAAAACCCATCGCCGGGCCGGACTCGTACAGGTCCAGCGCCTTGCCGGCCGCCACCTGGCCGAAAATGTCAAACAGAACACAATCGCCAATTTCCATCTCGGCCAGCCAATGGGCGGCCGTCGCCCCCACGTTGCCGGCGCCGTAAAAAGCTATTTTGTTTCGCATCTTAACAGTCCTTAGTCTTCCTGGAAACTCCGGTAGATCTGGTCCAGCAACTGGGCCGCCTCCATCAGTTTATCCAGCGGGTTTTCCTCCCCGGTAAAGTAGCGGTAGTCGGCCGGCATCAGGTCCAGCGACTGCCGTAATTCGTCGTATTTTTCTTTCAGAGAGCGCTCGTTGACGCCAAAAACGCCGGCCACCTCGGCCCGGCTTTTCTCGACAAAGTTAATCTTGCAGGTAGCATAGGCCAGGGCGGCCGCCCACAGCTCTGGCTTGGGAATGCGCAGCAGCTTACGGCCGGCCGTAATACGATACTCCAGCCACATCTGGATCGCTTTGCCGATTTGCTGGATTGGCATTTCCATCTGCCGCATCCGCTCAATCAGGATGGTTTCAACCTCGTCCAGGGCCGTCGAAAATAACCGTTCATAGCGAGCGGCCACGTTCTCATCCGTCTCATTGTGCAGGTAGTTACCCAGCGAACGCATGGCCTCCGGGTATTTACCGCCTCGGGCGTAGGCGCGGGCCAGGTTTAAATGGTACTCTGGGTTTTTGGAGTCGGTGGTAATCGCTTTCTGGAAGGCAGCTACGGCATCGTCAATCTGCCACTCGGCGTAATGTTTCAGGCCCAGCTCGTTGTGCTCGGCCCCTTTGTCAGATTTCGTTACGGAAGGGGTATCGGCGGTCACTGTTTATCTTCTTCAGGTGACTGTCACTTGCGGAAGTGACAGTCACCTCTGAACCTAAATAACGGCCATAGCATCTTGCTGCGCCTCGTGAGCCAGAACCTGTTGGAAGGCGGTAATAGCTACGGCCAGCATGGTCTCGTCCGGCTCCCGCGTTGTCAGCCGCTGCAGGGCCAGGTTCGGCCGGGTAATCAGGCGGATCACGATGTTGTCCTGATGCCGGGCGGTGAAGCGAATAAACTCGTAAGCCACCCCGGCTATCAGCGGCAACATAACCAACCGGGAAAGCAGCCGGAGCGGCAACGACAGGGGTGGAAACAGGGTGTAAATCAGGATAGACAGGACAATTACCGTCAGGAGGAACGCCGTCCCACAGCGGGGATGTTCCAGAGGGAAACGAGCCACTGCAGCCGGCGTCAGCTCGGCGCCCGCCTCATAGGCGTTGATGGTCTTATGCTCCGCACCATGATAGCCGTAGAGCCGGCGAATATCGGGCACAAAGCCAATGGCCCAGATGTAACCAACCAAGAGGGCCAGTCGAATGAGACCTTCGACCAGGTTACTGGCCAGTTGTGATTCCACTCCCAGCCACGTTTCGACCTGTTCGGCCAGAAAAGCCGGCAGCAAAAAGAACAGGCCGATGGCGAAACTCAAGGAAATCGCTACCGTACCCCATTGCACCGGCCCGGAAAAGACGTTACCGGCGGCTTTGTCCTCTTCGGTCTCGGTCGCCACCTCGGCCGAAAACATCAAACTCTTCACGCCCAGCCCCAGCGCATCCCACAGCAAGATCAGACCCCGCAAAAAGGGGACACGGGCCAGCCGGCCGCCATATATCCGGGGGTCCAGGGGCTCCGTATGGACAACGATCTCGCCGTGAGGGTTGCGCACCGCCACCGACAACGCTTTGGACCCACGCATCATCACGCCTTCCAGGACCGCCTGGCCACCATAGTTAATGGCTGGTTGTTGGGAAATCTGTGGCATGATTCTGGATTGTACAAAGGGGTGATAAGCCCGTCAAGGCAACTTTAAGCGCTGAAAAGTGGCCAGGATGTCGGTCAGTATAGACTTGACGCTCGCAAACCGCCGGGCTGGCGCGCAGGCCGACACCACCAGGCCGGCGCTACCGCCGGGAATAAATTGCTGGCTACACTTGAGCGTTCCACCCAGGGCCTGGCTGGCCGGCGTCTCGACTTCAAAGTAGGCGTGACTCTTGTCAAAATTCTCCACCAGCCCGGCCGTGGCCACGTCATAGTCGCCGGCCTGGAGATCGTGGGCGGCCTCCTCCCGTGACAGCCGGCTTAACTGCTGGCTGCGGGCCACCACTAGCAGCAATGGCGGACTGCTGGTTCGTTGAGCCACAAAAACCAATTCCAGGTCGGCCGCCTCCTGGTTGAAGGGGTAGGTAGCCAGTTGGAACACGTCGCTGCTGGCCACCAGGCGGTCAAACGCTGCCGCCTGGTTTAGATTACTCCGGTCTAACCATTCCCATTCTTCCGGTAGAAAGACGACAAACGTCTCCCTGGTATCCGTCACCATTTGCCAGCCGGCCGCGGGCAGGTCGCCCGCGCTAACCTGGATCAGCGGCCGCCGGCCCAGGGCGCTCATTACCCACAAAACAGCCACAAACACGGCCAGGGTTAGCCCGCCATAGGTCGCCAGGGACGCCAGCGAAGCCTGGCCCCAGCCCTCACGAACACTAACTTTGCCAGGCCCATCCTCTTCCTGGCCGCCCGCCAATTGCCGGCCGCAATGCCAGCAAACGATATCACCGGCCAGCGCCGGCTGCCCACAATTTTCACAACGGCGAACGATATTCATCGGCGTCAGGTGTCAGGTGTCAGACTTTGGCCTTGCCAAAGTCCTGTCAAGTAAGGCGAATTGCATGACACATGAAACTGAAACACATGATACATAATAAGTGTAAAGTAGTTTACACAGCCATTGTATCAAAGTTACCTATCTATTTACAGCCGGTCGCTTACAATTTAAGCATTATTGTAGATTGATTTCTTTTCCTCCTTTTTCTCCTCTTCCCGCAAAAGGCCTTGCTCGTCCGTAGCAAGGCCTTTTGTGTTGTAGAGGAACAAAGTGGAGAAAAGAAGCTGTGGCTTGGTCGTAGCGTCTTGGAAGCCACTCCAGGAGAGAAAATGGACCAGGTATTAGTTGCCACCGATTACAGGGACGTAGCCTCGTACCGGACCTGGGCGGAAGAGGCTGGTTTTGGTCTAGAGTTACAGGCTTTTTCTGATCCGAAAGTATTAGCCAACGACTGGATAGAAGTCCTGGCCAGCCATAAGAAGCTCCTGGCCGGCTTTCCCGGCCGCCTGGGGCTGCACGGCGCGTTTTACGATATGGTCAGCGCCAGCCTGGACCCGGCTATCGTAGATGTGACCCGCATTCGCTACCGGCAAAATCTCCACGCTGCTTCGGAGTTGAACGCCGGCTACGTGGTCTTTCACCTCAACTACATGGGGACGCTTAAGCTATCGAACTACCGGGCTGGTTGGCACCAGCGCCAGGTAGAGTTTTGGGGCCATTTTGCCGAAGAAGCGGCCGCGGCCGGCGTTGACGTGCTGTTGGAAAACCTTTGGGAAGACGACCCGGCGCTGGTTAGGGACATCCTGGCTGAAGTCAACCATCCCCATTTAAAGGCTTGCCTGGACGTGGCCCACGCCACCCTCTTCTCCTGCCACGGCCTGGACGCCTGGATAAAGGCCCTGGCCCCCTACCTCATCTGCTGCCACCTGAACAACCATGACGGCGAATTGGACCTGCACTGGCCACTGGGGCACGGAGTGCTTGACTATCCCCCTGTCCTGGCTAAAATGCGCCAGTTACCGAAACCACCGCTGTTTTCGCTGGAACTATCTGGCAAAGAGCAGGTCGAGGCCAGCCTGCCCTTTCTGAATATGCGGTAGATCGCTTTGGAGCGCGGTCTTGTGTACTCTATTGGCCTGGCCTGGAGCGCTACTTGACCTTGCCAGCCTCATTTCCCTTTACCTCGCTCTCTTCGCCGTTGCCGGCCGGCGTTCGGTTGCGCCTGGCAGCGCTAGAGGACGGGCCGGCGTTGCATCGTGTCTGTTATCCAGAGCGTTCCCAGCAGCAATTCAGCCATAATTTTCAACGGGTTATCCAGTGGCAGAGCGCCGGCCGGAGCTGTGTGCTGGTCGCCGAAAAGGACGGCCAGCCGGTCGGCAGCGGCCAGCTCATTCGCCACGCCGGCTATGCCGAAATTGCCAACCTGGCCGTCGCCGCTGACTGCCGCAGCCAGGGAATTGGCACAGCCCTCGTTCACTGCCTGACGGCCGTGGCCCGGCAATGGGGTATCTCCTGGCTGGAAATTGGCGTGGCCGCCGGCAACGGCCGGGCCCTGGCCCTCTACCAGCGCCTGGGCTTTGAAGAAGACCGCCGGCTACGCACCCCCATCGCGGGGCTGATGATCATC
>JAKEFB010000095.1 GCA_022616275.1 Chloroflexota bacterium | reverse complement strand
GAATAGTACTTGAGTAACATTAGCATGATAACTCATTTTGCCGTTAAGCGCGAGTCCTAAATTTGTAACTGCTCAGGCTCTCTGAAGAGTTTTGAAGTTTGGCAGGCTAAAACCTGCACCATCCAATAGGTAAAAACTTTAAAAATCTGCGTAGCTGCCAAAGTTTTAAACTTGCCTCGTTGCGGGAAAGAGCATAAACTTGCAGGTAGCTTAAGATGGCCTGCTTGTGTTAGTGTCCTTGTATAAGGACATCTGCTGGCGCAAGAGGCCATTTGTCGTGTAACAAAAGAAACTGTCGCGTATTAAGTCCCCTTAAACGTGTCAGATGGGCGGAGCGTGCCAGCCACCCATTGTTGACATACTTCACCTCCCTGACCTGAACGCTTTCTAACAGAGCCTATATGCCCTCGTCGGGCTGGACGACGGACGCGTGTCCAGAGCAAACCCTGGACCAGCGACGGACGATCCAATGGCCTTGCCTGCCGTCACAAGGGCAAAGTTATTGTTAAGCAATCTTAAGTTGAACGCCATCCGGCAGTGGTTTGCCGGTAGCCTCGTCTATGATCGCTGGTTTGCTCTGGCTGCCCTGGGCTGCGCAGGGGTTAGCGCTGCCTGGTGGTATCTCCAGCCACAAATGGGCTGGCGGCCGTTGCTGCTGGCTCTGGCTCCCTGGCTGATCCGGCTGGCGGCCGGGCTGGCCCCGTTCCAGACGACGTCACTTGACCTCCCCCTGGCGCTATTCCTGGCCACGGCCGCCGGCAGCCTGTGGCTGTCCTACAACCAGCAGGCAGCCTGGGCCAAGTACTGGCTGCTGATCGCGGCGGTCTTGATTTTCTACGCCTTAGCGGCCCAGCCCTGGCGTAATCTCTGGACGTTGGCCGTTCTCCTGGGTCTATTGGGTCTGGCCACCGCGCTTTATTTCTTACTCACCCACGACTGGCAACTTTACCCGGCCAAGGTTGCAGCCGTCAACCGGGCCGGCCTGCGTTGGATGGCCGTCCGGCCGGCGCTGAACCTGGATCCCATACACCCCAATGTAGCCGCCGGCCTGATCGAGGTACTCATTCCTTTTCCACTGGCCGTCGGGCTGCGCGGCTGGCGGCGCAGAGAACGGCGGCGCACTAACCTGGCGGCTATTGTGTTTGGCGGGATAGTGGTTGGTTTTCTGCTACTGACGTTGCTCATGACCACCTCGCGCGGTAGCTGGATAGCCCTGGGCATCGCCCTGGGGCTGTGGTTGTTGTGGGGGCTTAGCAGAGCCGTAGCCAGCCAGTTAAGGCAGCGGCCGGGGGTCATTTTTGGCTTTTCCTTCATGGCCCTGGCCGTCGTGGCTCTCGTCTTCGTCGCGACTTATCCTGGCGGGCCCCTGGCCCTGGCCAACCGCCTGCCGGGACCGCCCAACGCCGGCAGCCGGGTGGAAATAGTGAGCAACACGCTTCGCCTGGTAGGGGACTTCTCCTTTATAGGCGCCGGCCTGGGCGCCTTTCCCGGCGCCTATTCCCAGTATATCTTGATGCTGCCAACTTTTATTTTAGGTCACAGCCACGACCTTTTCCTGGACGTAACATTCGAGCAGGGGCCTTTGGGCTTGCTGGCGCTGATTATTGTCCTGGGCGGCAGCCTGTGGCTGCTGTACCGGCAGCGGCTAGGTGAAAAGCGACCACGGCATTGGTCGCTGCTGCGCTGGGCGGTGGCCAGCAGCCTGGTGGCTATGATCCTGCACGGGATGATTGACGATCCCCTGTATGGTAGCCGGGCGGCGCTGTTCCTATTTCTGTTGCCCGGCATGGCCGTGGCCGTTACCCGGCTCAACGGCTGGGAAGAGAAAAGGAAGCGCCAGCGAAGAAGCGCTTCTTCGCCAGCGGCCACCCGGCCGGCGCTGGTGGGCGCAGCAGTTATCCTGGTTGCCATTGTCATTTTGTTCCTGATAAACGACCGGGCTATCCTGGCTGATTGGTATGCCAATTTGGGCGCAGTAGAGATGGCCCGGGTGGAGCTGGCCGACTGGCCAACCAACGAATGGGACGACGGCCGAAACGTGGCCGCGCTGGCTCCGGCCGAGGCGCTATTTAACCAGGCCCTGGCGCTGGATCCGGAGAACCGGACGGCGCACCATCGCCTGGGCCTGATAGCGATGCTGCGGCGTGATTTCGCCACGGCCATTGCGCACCTGGAAACCGCCTACCGGCTGGACCCGAACCACCGGGGCCTGCGAAAAGCGCTGGGCTACAGCTACGCCTGGGTTGGCGAATTTGATAAGGCGCTTACCCCGTTGCAACCCATTACCGAGGCCAGGCAAGAGATGAATATCTACACCTGGTGGTGGGCCGCCCAGGGCCGCAGTGACCTGGCCGAACGGGCGGCAGTGATGGAGACGCGGCTAGAGTGAGGGGATAGGTGACCGGGAACAGGTGACAGAGAATTCTGTTCCCTGTTCCCTGTCATCTGTAATCTTTTCAAGGGAGGAAGGATGGACAGCGTGGTTGGCTATATTGCCGGGTTGCAAGAGACGTTAGATCGTCTGCCCCTGGCCCTGATTGAGGAAGTGATTGCTATTCTGCACGAGAGCCGGCTAGAAGGCCGGCAGGTGTTTATCATGGGTAACGGCGGCAGCGCCTCGACGGCTTCACACTTTGTCTGTGACCTGGCTAAGAACACCAGGCACAATGGCCGGCCGGCATTTCGCGTCCTGGGACTGACGGACAACATGGCGGTGTTGTCGGCCTACGCCAATGACGAGGGCTATGAAAACGTCTTCGCCGAACAACTGGCCAATTTTGTCCGGCCGGGCGACGTGGTTATCGGCATCTCTACCAGCGGCAACTCGCCCAACGTCTTGCGGGCCATTGAGCTGGCTAACCAGGTAGGGGCAAAGACCATCGGCTTTACTGGCTTCGACGGCGGCCGGTTGGGGAGGATCGTGGCGCTGAATGTCCAGGTGCCTAATAACTGCATTGAACAAATAGAGGATGTCCATTTGATACTGGAACATTTGATTTGTACGGCTTTACGCCAGAGGTTGCAATATGCTTAAGGTAGCTTACAAGCTAACCATCGGGATTCTCGGCTTGATTCTCCTGGCCGGAATTGCCTTCTGGGTTTTCCCCGGCGCCACCGTTGTCGCCCAGGAAGACCAGTTTCTGCCCACGGCCGAGCCGTGCGGCGCACCTACTATCCAAAGTTCGGCCGGCCCGGTTAATGTGCGCAGTGGCCCCGGTGTTGATTACGAGGTGATTGGCGTCCTGGCGTTCCTGGAAGTGCGGCCTATCGCCGGCCGGGCCGGTTCGGCCGAGTGGTGGCAGGTCCAGATGGCCGATGGCAGCCTGGGTTGGGTGGCCAACAACGCCGTAAACGTGCAGGGTGACACCACAGAGGTGCCTGTTGTCGAAGCTCCCCTGCTGGCCGGTGAAGAGGCGCCAACGCCTGGCCCGACCTGGAACCCAACCCCCAATCCACTTTGTCCAACGCCTGTAGCCAGTGTGGTAACAGCTACGCCGGGGGCGGCCACGGATCCTCCGGTCGAGACGAATACCTGGACCACGCCTATCAATCTTTCCCTTTCGGGAGCCAGTAACGAACCCCAGGTGGTCGTTGACGCCAATGGGCAGTTTCACATCATCTGGAAAGACGATGTCGAGGGCTTTGTCTACGTGGCCGGCGATGGCCAGGAATGGAGTATCCCGGCGGCCGTTGAAACACCTTTTGGAACGCGGAGGTATTACCCTGATTTAAAAGAGGACGATCCCACCCCTCTATTTGTACCGCACCTGGTGGCCGACCCAACCGGCCGCATCCACGCCTTCTGGATTGACGAAGAACTAAAGATCTATTACAGCTCCGTAGACGCTGCCGACTTTGCCAACTTTTCTGCCTGGAGTAGCCGGCAAAACCTGGCCGAGTCAGCCCTGCAACTGGACGTGGTGATTGCCGCAGGTGAGCCCCTTCACCTGGCTTATGTCCGGCCGCTGGATACGGCAGAAGCCCCGGCCGGAATCTATTACCGGCAGTTGGCCAGCGGCGAAAGCGAGTGGTCAACGCCGGCGCAAATCTACCAATCGCGTTACTTTCGTTCCCTGGCCCAAGACCAGGCCCACGTGCGTATCATTGCCACCCGTAGCGGCGAGGCAGACCAGGTTCTTATCGCCTGGGACAACCGGCCGTTGGGCCGGGTGCTGGTGGCCAGGTCTGGCGATGGCGGCCAGAGCTGGGGTGAGCCATTCCAGGTTGACGGCCGCGAACCGGAGGATACTGCCGAAGCGGCCAACCCCGGTAATATTGCCGTTGGAGCGCTTGGCGATAACGCCGTGCTAGTCTGGCGGGCGGGCCACGACGAAGCAACCTGTTCTGAGTACTATCGCCAGTCAACAGATGGTGGACTTACCTGGGGGGAACGGCTCCGTTTTGATACACCACGCGGCTGCCACGATACGGACCAGTTCCTGGTCAGTCCCGACGGCCTACTGGTATTGCTGGCCCTGGTAGATGAGATTACCGAGAAAAAGGTCTACTTGCTGGCCTGGAACGGGGAAGCGTGGAGTGAGCCACAAGAACAGGCGTTGCTCAGCGGTTTTGAAAACCAGGAAACTTACCTGGAGGTTACCTACCAATGCCACCAGGCCAGCTTGTTGGAAAGTAACACCCTGTTCGTCGTTGGGTGCGACGCGGCCGCCGGTAAAGACATCTGGCTGACCTCGCGTCCCCTGGGCCGGCCGGTGGACTGGTTCCCGCCGCCACCTACCTGGCAGCCCCCAGTCCTGATCGGCGCTGGCCCGAACACGGTACCGTCGTTGGACCTGGTGGCAGACGCCGACGGCCTGCTACACGCCTTTTGGGTCCAAAATGAAGGGGCGGCTATCACTTACGCCAGTCGGGATAATCTGCGCTGGTCTCAGCCAACGGAGGTATTGCGCGCCCTCCAGGGCGGCTCGGGGCAGCCGGCGGCGACAGTGGATGGCCAGGGACATTTACTGGTTGTCTGGAGTGGTACGGTTTCCGGCCAGATTTACTTTAGTTGGGCCGAGGCGGCGCGAGCCCTCACGCCCTCCGACTGGACCCTGGCCCAGGTTATCTCCGAGCCAGGCCTGGTGGCCCAGTCGCCCGATATTGTGGTCAGCCCCAGGGGGACAATTTACGTTAGCTACGTTGTACCTCTGAACGAGGGGCGGGGTATCTACCTGGTCTACTCCCAAGATGGCGGTAGTACCTGGTCGCCAACGGTCACTGTCTTTGACGGCGTTGCCGCCGATTGGGCGATGGTTGACCGGCCGCGTCTGGCCATGACCGGCAACGGCGACCTACATCTGGTCTGGGCGCGCTATCAGGCGCCCTTTAATGGCGAGCCACTGGCCTTCTTTTACGCCCGTTCTGAAGACCAGGGCCAGAACTGGTCTGAGCCGGAACTGGTAGCTGAAAAGCCGGCGAGCTGGAGCGAGGTCGTCGCCTTTGGCGAACGGTCACTACACCGGTTGTGGTTGAACGGGAATAATGACACGCTGGCTCTGTGGTACCAGCTTTCGCAGGACAGCGGCCATACCTGGACCACTGCGGCGAGCGCTACCGGTTTTGGGCAGCCCGGCGGGCCGATCTGGCTGACGCTTGACAGCGCCGGCCGGCTGCACCTGTTAGGCGCGAAGGGAAATGTGCTCCAGCACTGGATGTGGGAAAACGGAAAATGGGTGATCGGCGAAGAGGCAGCCCTGACCACGGACCCAGCCAGTGACGTTTATGCCCTGGCCGCGGCCATTGCCGCCAATGGCAACGTGGCCGTTGTCTATGCGGCGACCGGGGCCGAAGAAAATACGTTGTCTTATACCGGCCGGTTGTTGGAGTTGCCGGCAATGATGCCAACACCGTTGCCGACGTTGACGCCCACGCCGCGGCCAACCTCGACTGTAACTCCTACGCCCCTGCCGACACCTTCGCCGACTGTTGCTTTGCCAACCGAGGCGGCCCCAAGCGGCAGCCCGGTACGGCGGGCTTTGGGTGGGGACAATTCCTTGGTTAGTCTGGCTCTTAGCTTCATTCCGGCCATTCTGGTGGTGGCTGTGGCCTTTCTCCTTGGTATGCGCGCGCTACGTCTCGGCCGGCGCTGAAATATCAGTATGTCGCAACCTCCCACAGGTTGGCGATTGCGCCAGGCCGCCCGGCGACCATCGCTTGAACCTCCGGGAGGATAACCGTCTTTATTGATGAAAATGGTTGTTGGTCTGTTGAAGAGAGCGGCGCTGGTAGTTACCGGCCTGGTGATGGCGTTGCTAATTCTAGAAGTGATAGCCCGGGTTCTACATCTGGGAACCGGTGGCTTTTGGGAGCCGCACCCACTCTATGGCTGGCGGAATATCCCTAATGCCGCCGGGTGGGAATCCTGTTACGGCGAATGCAATGTCTATGTCGAGATAAACAGCCGGGGGCTGCGGGACCAGGAGACGGCCTACGAGAAAGAGCTAGGCCAACAACGGATTCTCTTTCTGGGTGATTCGTTGACGGCCGGTATGCAAGTGCCGCTAGAGGACACCTTCAGCAAAATCCTGGAACAACAGTTAAATAACGCCGGTGGAAACAACGACTGGATGGTTATCAACGCCGCCGTCAACGGCTATGGTACCGATAATGAACTCCTTTTCTTTCGGCAGGAGGCCAGCAAATACCAGCCAGACATTGTCATCCTGGGCGTCTACCTGGCCAATGACATTTACAACAACAGCTATGAGTTAGAAGTAAGCACGGGGGGCAACCGGCACAAGCCCTATTTTGAGCTGGATGACACCGGCGCCCTGGTTCTCAAGAATTATCCGGTCGAGGGGGCAGACAACTGGTCTGTGCGCGTGAGTTCCTTCTTCAAACGTTACTTTCAGTTGCCTCGTTTCATTGCCCAAACGCTGAACCTGCGCCGGGACGTGCCGGCCGCGCTGCGCCCCCTGGTTGAGCTGGCCGGCGGCCGGCGGGCCGAACCGGCGCCTGAAGAGGCAAGCGCCCCGGCGCCCCGGCGGCGTCTGGACATTTGCGTTGAGCAGTACGCGCCGAAAATTGAAGAAGCCTGGGCTATTACCAGGGTCTTGCTCAGGCAAATGCGCCTGGAGGTCGAGGCCAGTGGGGCCCGTTTTGTCGTCCTGGTCATTCCGGCCGCGCCTCAGGTGATTCCCCCGGCCGAGGGGGAAAGCTGGTATTGCCAGCGGCCCAACGACGAACTGGCCGCCTTTCTGACGGCCGAAGGGGTACCCTTCCTGGATTTGCTGGAACCGTTTCGCGCTCACATGCTCCAGGGGGGCCCAGCTCTTTACTACCAGAAAGATTTTCACATGAACGAGCTTGGCCATCGCCTGGCCGGTGAAGAACTGTACCACTTCGTCAGCGAGCTGCCGCCCGCTCCTTGAAAGAGTTGAAAAGTCTCCAAGACTTTTTAAATCTGATGCCAGGTATATGAGCACGATCTCATCGCCATCACCTACAACCGAAACCAGGCAGCCTGCCAAATCCAGGCAGGGCATTCTCGGCGGCGTGTTGATTTCCTTCATCACGCTCGTCGTCTTACTAGGTGGCGTAGAATTGGCTGGCTACATCTGGGAAAGAAAGACGGCCCAGGGCGAGCTGGGCTGGACGTTGGTCGCTTCGCGCCGCCTGGAGCTAGAGCTTCATGGGGAACCAGAACGGCCGTACTATCTGTTCCGTCCCCATCAGGGGTACTTATGGGAGAACATCCCGGTGCATATTAACTCGCGTGGGCTGCGGACCGAGGAGGTGGCTTGGCCCAAGCCGGCCGGCGTTTACCGCCTGCTGACCGTTGGCGACTCGGTTACCTTTGGCTGGCGGGTACAACAGGAGGAGACCTACGGCAAACAGTTGGAGCAACTGCTCACCGGCCGCGTTGAAGGGCAACAGGTGGAAGTGGTCAACGCCGGCGTGCCTGGCTGGACGCTTGAGGCGACCCGCAACTTCTTGTTAGACCAGGGCTTCGACTACCAGCCAGATGCCATTGTGCTGAGCGTTACCGTCGTCAACGACATAACCATTGCCCCCGTTATTAGCGAGGAGAATGCCCTTTTCAACTGGCTACGAGATAATACTTACGGCTGGCCCTTTTTGACGACCCAGCTCCGTTTTCTGCTGGCCCGGCGCGTTGGACCTGAGGCGATCCCGGAGTTGAACCCACCCCAAGAGGCCAGACGCTACTATCCCTTGCGCGAGGAGAATCCCGTCTACGACCAGGTCTGGAGCTATGTGGCCGAGATGGCCGCCGCCAGCGAAGCGCGGAACATTCCCTTCCTCGTCGTCGTCTTTCCCACGGCCTTCCAGGTTAACAGCGCGGCTCATCCCGACGTACCCCAGCGTGTCTTTAGCCAGCGGGCGGCGGCCGAGGGCGTTACCATGGTAGATATGTTGCCTGTTTTCCAGCAAGCGTGCGCCGAAGCGGACGCAGGCGCCGAAGCCGGGGCCGGCGCCTGCGAAGGGTATGAGAATGCCCTCTTTGCCGACGTATGGATGCACCCGAACGCGGCCGGCCATCGCCTGGCGGCCGAGCAGATTATGGCGTTGTGGCCGTTTCACTAGGGTAGACGACGGACGCGTGTCCAGGGCGAAGCCTGGATCAGCGACGGAGACGAATTATATGAGCAAAGAGCGCCCCTTGTTAGCTTTCATGGGCCACCACAAGTGCGCCACGCGCTGGGTGAATGGCATTCTCCGGCCCGTTTGCCGCGAGTTGGGGCTGCGCCGCGCCGTCGTCTGGCACCCGGATATGTTTAATGGCAACTTGCCAGCTTTCGTGGCGCACGGTAAGATAGATTTTTTAGCGTATACCAACGCGGATTACGAATGTGTCAAGCAACTGAAAGCCGTTCGCGGCTTTCATGTTGTCAGGGACCCTCGCGATATTTGTGTCTCGGCATACTTTTCCCACCTGCACAGCCACGAGACGAAAAACTGGCCGGAGCTTGTCGAACATCGGAAGAGATTGCAAAGCCTATCCACAGACGAAGGATTACTGCTGGATATGCAGTTTGTCGAAAAGTATATGAATGAAATGGATTCATGGAAGTACGAGGACCCCAATTTCTTGCAGGTCAAAATGGAGGCGCTGACGGCCGATCCTTACCGGCAATTTTTAAAAATCTTCGACTTTCTAGGCCTCCTTGACGAGCAGCGTTTTACCGCCAGGCGATGGCTCAGTTACGCTTTGGCCAGGCGCCTGCAGCGCCTCAGCCGGGGCCGGATTTCGCTGGCAGGCCTGCCGGAACGCTTGCCGGCGGAAAGGCTGTTGGGAATTATCTGGCAAAATGAATTCGACAGGAAAAGTGGTGGGCGCCGGCCGGGCCAGGAAGACCAGGCCAGCCACTATCGAAAAGGTTCACCGGGGGATTGGCGCAATCACTTCAAGGTTGAGCACATTCGCTATTTCAAGGAACAGTATAACCCACTCCTTTTGAAACTGGGTTACGAAGAAAATCCTGACTGGACTTAAGGAGGTGAAATAATGAAGACAGACGTAGCTATTGTTGGCGGCGGTCCTGGGGGAGCGGCCAGCGCTATGTTCTTGATCCAAGAAGGTATCAAGCCGGTTATTATTGAGAAAGAAACCTTTCCCCGCTACCACATTGGCGAGTCCATGACCGGCGAGTGTGGCGGCGTTGTCCGCCAATTAGGGCTGGGCGACGAGATGCTCAAGCGCCGGCACCCAATCAAGCACGGCGTAAAAGTCTACGGCCAGCATTCCTGGTTCGTTCCGGTGATGGCCCGCGACGCCAGCTACAACCTCATGGACCAGACTACCTGGCAGGTGCGGCGCAGCGATTTTGACAGGATGATGTTGGAGGAGGCGGTGGCTCGTGGGGCAACTCTGATTCATGGCCAGGCTACCCGGCCGTTGCTGGACGACGAGGGGGCGGTGCGCGGCGTACAGGTCAAAATGGCCGATGGCGGCCTGGTGGATATTGAATCGGAAGTGTTGCTCGACTGTTCTGGCCAGAAAACCTTTCTGGCCCAGGCCGGCGTGACCGGCCCCAAGTACCTGGGCCACTACGACAAGCAGATTGCCATCTTCTCGCAGATCGCCAACGGCATCCGCGACGACGGCGAGACGCGGGATACGCAACCGGACAACACGCTGATTTTTTACCAAAAGAAGTACCACTGGGCCTGGTGGATTCCCCTGGACGACGAAGTGGTTAGCGTGGGCGTGGTCAGCCCGGCCGCTTATTTCCTGGAGCAGAAAGAGAGCAAGGCCGAGTTCCTGAAACGAGAATTGTACGAACTCCACTCGGAACTAAAGCGGCGTATCCCTGAACTTGAGTTGATCGAAGAGACCCGCTCTATTCCCAACTATTCCTTCCAGGTCAAGCGTTTTTGCGGCAAGGGCTTTATCTGCATCGGCGATGCCCATCGTTTCATTGATCCGATTTTCTCCTTTGGCCTGTACGTGACGATGAAGGAGGCTCAATACGCGGCGCCTCGAGTGCGAGCTTACCTGGAGGGCGCTAACCGCGATGCCGATAACCCCTTTGCCGAGCACCAGGTCTTGTGCGAGAAAGGGATAGACGTTCTGGAAGATACCCTGGATGGTTTCTGGGAGCACCCCTTTACTTTTGCCTACCTGGTCCATGCCCGCCATCGCGAACTGATGGTTGACGTTTTTGCCGGCCGCATTTACGAAAACCAGCCTTCAGAGGCGGTCGAAGGTTTCCGCCGGCT
Source organism: Chloroflexota bacterium (assembly GCA_022616275.1). Classification (GTDB taxonomy): domain Bacteria; phylum Chloroflexota; class Anaerolineae; order Promineifilales; family Promineifilaceae. The sequence continues at coordinate 50,969 of JAKEFB010000095.1, read as the reverse complement.
GCTAAAGCGCGAGCGAACCTACGATTCGGAAGACATTTATTCCTTGCCCATCGGGTCGCGCTACCATCCAGAGCGCGCGCCACTGTGGGAGGAACGGCCGCCCATTTAGGCCGACACAAAACGACCGAACCATAAGGAACGAACTGCAAAGATGAATGATGTGATTATCATTGGTGGCGGCCCGGCCGGATCAACGTTAGGCAGCTACCTCTCTAAAGCCGGCTTCAAAAACACGATTTTTGAGGCAACCAACCATCCCCGGTCGCACGTTGGCGAATCTATGGTGATGTCCTCCGTTCGGGTATTCGAGGAAATCGGGTTCTTGCCTGTCATGGAAAGAGAAGGCTTCATCCGCAAATATGGCGCATCCTGGCATCCTATGACGGCCAAAGGGGAAGCAGCTATCTGCTTCAACGAATTCCCCCAGGCAGGTATTACCCAGGATTACACCTATCACGTAGACCGCAGCAAGCTTGACTTGTTAATGCTCAAGCACGCCGAGAGCCTGGGCACGAAGGTCTACCAGGGCGTCACCGTAACCAGGGTCTTATTTGACGACAACGACTATGCCTGCGGCGTCCGTATCCGGATAGCCGACCAGGAAATAGATGTGCCTGCCCGCCTGGTCGTAGACGCCAGCGGCCGCCAGACGTTGCTCGGCCGCCAGTTGAAAGTGAAGAAGAATGATCCCATCTTCGACCAGTTTGCCGTTCACGCCTGGTTTGAAAACGTGGCCAAAGGCAATAGCCCTTCAGCCAACTTCATCCACGTCTACTTCCTGCCCGTCCAGCGCGGTTGGGCCTGGCAAATCCCGATTACGGAAGAGATTACTTCGATGGGCATTGTGGCTGAACGCGAAGTATTTCGGCAGGCGCACCTGGAGCCGGCCGACTATTTCTTCAAATTTATCAACTCTAATCCTGACCTGGCCGCCGCCATGCAAAATGCCCGGCGCATCAACGACTTTAAGCTCGAAGGAGACTACAGTTACAAAATGGATACCTTCGCCGGCAATGGTTTTGTGATGATCGGCGATGCAGCCCGTTTTGTGGACCCTATCTTTTCCTCGGGCGTCAGCGTGGCCCTCTACAGCGCCAAGTACTCCTTTGAGCGTATCCAGTACGCTTTTGAGACCGGCGACTTCAGCGAAGCCGCTTTAAAGCCATACGAGCACAAGCTGCGCGCCGGGACCGAAATCTGGTACGAATTTATCCGCCTCTATTATAAGCTGCTCCCGCTCTTCACCTATTTCATCAGCTCCAAGCAACACCGGCTGGAGGTCCTGCGGCTGTTGCAGGGCGAGGTCTTTGACCGCAGCGAAGTGCCTGTGCTGGACGAAATGAGAAAATATATCCGCACCGTGGAAGCAAGCGACAATCACGTATTCAAAGGACAGTTGTCGGATATCCCGATAGATTAGCCTGCCTTCGAGCAGCCTGGAGGAGTGCAAACTCCTGTCCATTTTTCCTGAGCGCAAATTGGAGAAGAATTGTGAATGATGTCATTATTATTGGTGGGGGGCCGGCCGGTTCTACGGCCGCCGCCTTTCTGGCGATGAAAGGCCGCCAGGTGCTGCTATTGGAAAAGGAGAAATTTCCCCGCGATCACGTGGGCGAGTCATTACTGCCCTTCTGTTACAAGCTCTTTGATCAGTTAGGACTCCTGGACCAGATGAAGGCCAGCTTTGTCCGCAAACCAGGCGTGCGCTTCATTGATAAGGAGGGAGTCGCCTCGACCACCTGGTGCTTCAATCACGTCATTCACGATCCCAGCTATCTTTCCTTCCAGGTCCTTCGCAGCGAGTTTGACCAAATGTTGCTCAACAACGCCCGGCGATTTGGCGCCGTGGCCATCGAAGAGACCCGGGTAGACGCCGTTAACCTGGAAAGACCCGATGGCCTGGTCGAGGTACGGGCCGTTGGTCCAGACGGCAAGCGCCAGAGTCACCTGGCGCGGTTCGTCTTAGATGGCAGCGGCCGCAACGCTTTCCTGGCCTCTTCGAGAGGCATCCGAAAAAAGTTTGCCGAGCTGGATCGCACAGCTTTGTGGAGCCACTATAGCGGCGCTGAGTTGATCGGGGGCCTTGAGGAGGGGTTGTCTCTGATCATTTACCTGGGTGGTGAGAAAAAGGGCTGGCTGTGGATCTTCCCCCTGGGGCTAGATCGCCTGACGGTCGGCGTCGTCTTAAACAACGAATACATCCGTTCCCAGCGGGCAAAATTTGAGGCCGAGGGCGTCGAGGATTGGAAACAGGCGCTTTACGAACAGGAGTTGTCTTATTCGCCCTTTGCCGGCCGGCTGCTGGCCGAAGCGCGAATGATTCAACCACTGGTAATCGAAGGTGATTATTCCTACTATAGCGAAACCAAATACGGCGAGAATTTTGCCATCGTCGGGGACGCCGCCACCTTCATAGACCCTATTTTTTCCAGTGGTATTTACCTGGCCATGAATGGCGCCTGGCTGGTTTCTGAAGGCATCCACCAGAAACTGGATCTGGAACGTGGCGCGTTAGAACCACTGGAGGCAGCTTATCGAAAAATCGAAGGGGCTTACAAAATGGTCTTTAAGCTCATTCAATTTTTCTATACCCCCAACGTCATCAATTTTGCCCAAATGGAATCGGCTTCGGAGTTAGTTTATCAAGAGCATCAAAATGCAATGGCTGTGGGACACTATCTCCTGGCAGGGGATTTTTTCGACCGCTACGACGACTATGGTAAGGTAATAGACCTTTTGCGGCAGCCGCGTGTTTATGAGCTGTATAAACAGTTAGTTCTCACACGTCCCACTCTCCAGGCAACCTCGTGTCACGCTAACATGGCCGATATGTTCCCCAAATAGTAGGAGGATAATTATGAATATTGAGACTACGCTGGAACGGTTTATCGTGGACGAGTTGCTGATCGGCAACCGCCAGATGAAGATAGCTCCCGAGACGTCGCTGATTGACAGCGGTATTATAGACTCGTTGAGCCTGATCCGGCTGATTCTCTTTATTGAGGAGCGTTTCGGCTTGAGCATTGAAGACCATGAGGTTGTGCCCGACAACTTCGACAGCTTGCAAAGTTTGAAGGCGCTGATTGCCAGCAAATTAAACTAAGAATGGATTTTTCCTGGAGCGAAGAGCAACTGGCCTTCAAACAGGCAGCCATCGAGTTTGCTCAGAAAGAGCTGAATAGCGGCTTGCTGGAGCGAGACCGGCACAGCGACTTTTCGCGGCAAAACTGGCTGAAGTGTGCCCGTTTTGGCCTGCAGGGGCTGCCCATGCCCGAGGAGTACGGTGGCAGCGCGGCCGACATCCTGACGACGATGTTGGTGATGGAGGGCCTGGGTTATGGCTGCCGCGACAACGGCCTGATCTTCGCCCTCAACGCCCAGATGTGGAGCGTCCAACTGCCCATCCTCACCTTTGGCACGGCCGCGCAAAAAGAGAAGTACCTGCCCGGCCTGTGTAGCGGCGAGCTGATCGGCGCCCACGGCATGACTGAACCGGACTCCGGCTCGGACGCTTACAGCCTGCGCACCCGCGCCGAGGGGGTAGACGGCGGCTACGTACTGAACGGCAGCAAGATGTTTGTGACCAACGGCCCGGTGGCCGACATGGCCCTGGTTTTTGCCACCGTAGACCCCAGCAAGGGCCGTTGGGGAATTACCGCTTTTCTGGTGGACAAGGGCACGCCTGGCTTCAGCGTGGGCGGCGACATGGAAAAGATGGGCCTGCGCACAGCGCCATTGAGCGAGTTGGTCTTCCAGGACTGTTTTATCCCCGAGGAAAACCGCCTCGGCCGCGAAGGGGCCGGCGCGAGTATCTTCAATAGCTCGATGGAGTGGGAGCGAAGTTGCATCCTGGCCAGCCACGTGGGGGCAATGGAGCGCCAGGTGGAATTGTGCGTGCGCTACGCCCGCGAGCGCCGGCAATTTGGCCAGCCTATCGGCAAATTCCAGTCGGTCGCCAACCGGATTGCCGACATGAAAGTGCGCCTGGAAACGACCCGGCTGATCCTTTATAAAGTCGCCTGGCTGAAAAAGATGAATGAGCCGGCGACGATGGAGGCGGCCATTGCCAAGCTCTATCTGAGCGAATCTTTCGTTCAATCCGGCCTGGACAGCATCAGCGTGCATGGCGGCTACGGCTATATGTCTGAATCGGAGATTGAGCGCGACCTGCGTGATGCCATTGGCGGCACAATTTACTCGGGTACCTCGGATATCCAGCGGACGATTATTGCCCGGCTACTGGGGCTGTAAGCATCCTAAGAGCGAGTGTAAAAGATGGCTTACCTGTTGCAGCAGTTGTTGACTGAGAGCGCGGCCCGGCGGCCGGAGGCGGAGGCGGCCCGCTTCCAGGGCGAGGGGTTAACCTATGGCCAGTTGGACCGACTGACCAACCAGGTCGCCCGCGCTTTGTGGTCGGCCGGGGTGCAGCGGGGCGACCGGGTAGGTATCTACGTTCATAAGTCGCTGGCTGCGATCATCTCTGTTTTTGGCATTCTCAAGGCCGGCGGCGTGTACGTGCCGCTGGACCCCAGCGCGCCGACGGCCCGGCTGGCCTACATCACCCGCAACTGCGACGTGCAGGTGCTGTTAACGTCCAGCGAGAAACTGGCCTCTCTACAAGATTTCTTTGAAGCCGGCACGCCTCTGGCCACGGCCGTGCTGGCTGGCGCGGGCGCAGCAGAGGCGGCTGCGCCGGCGCTGGCCCGCCTGATCACCTGGGAGGAGGTGTGTGCGCAGGACGACCGGCCGTTGCCGCCAGGCCCAACGATTGAGACTGACCTGGCTTACATTTTGTACACCTCCGGCTCGACCGGCGAGCCCAAAGGGGTGATGATTTCCCACCGCACCATCTTTACTTTCATCAATTGGTGCGCGGAAACGTTCCAAATTTCCTCCGCCGACCGGGTGACCGGCCACGCCCCGCTGCATTTTGACCTGTCCACCTTTGACATGTACGTAACCATCCAGGCCGGCGGGACGGTGGTGCTGGTGCCGGAGAAACTTTCGGTCATTCCAGTGCAACTGGCGCAACTGTTGCAGGATGAACGCATTACGGTTACGTACCTGGTACCCTCCATCCTGTCGCTGATGGTCCAATACGGCAGGCTGGAAACGCACGACTTCTCTTTCCTGCGCCTGGTCCTGTTCGCCGGCGAGGTCTTTCCCATCAAATACCTGCGCCGGTTGGTGGCCGCCGTTCCCCAGGCCGATTACTACAACCTTTATGGCCCGACGGAGACGAACGTCTGCACCTATTACAAGGTCCAACCCCACGACCTGGCCCCGGAGCGAACACAGCCGGTGCCCATCGGCGTGGCCTGCGCCAACATGGAAGTCTTTGCCGTGGACGACCAGGAGCAGCGGGTCACCCGGCCGGGGCAGGAGGGGGAGTTATGGGTGCGCGGCTCGTGCGTGGCCCAGGGTTACTGGGGCGACCCGGAGAAGACGGCCAGGAACTTTGTCCACAATTCCTTCCAGCAGCATTTTGATGAAGTCGCTTACCGCACCGGAGACATTGTCACCCTGGACGAGGATAGGACGAACTGGCTGTACATCGGCCGGCGCGATCACATGGTCAAAAGTCGCGGCTACCGGATTGAATTAGGCGAGATCGAGGCCGCGCTCTATAGCCACAGCGGCGTGAAGGAAGCGGCCGTGATTGCCGTGCCGGACGAATTGATCGGTAGCCGGCTGCGGGCCTTTGTCGTGGCCAGTAACGGCCATGATTTGACGGAAAAAGATATCATCGTTCACTGCGGTCGCCAGTTGCCACGCTACATGGTGCCGGAAAGTGTGGAATTTCGCAGCGAACTGCCGAAAACTTCGACCGGGAAGATTGACCGGCCGCTATTGGCTCAGAGCGCAAGCTGAGTTCAATAGGGAGGAAGTATGAATACAGATGTGGTGATTGTGGGCGGAGGGCCTGGCGGCGCGACGGCGGCGATGTTCCTCAAGCATGAGGGCATCCAATCCATCATTGTCGAGAAGGAAGAGTTTCCGCGCTACCACATTGGCGAATCTATGTCCGGCGAGGCCGGGGGGGTTCTCCGCCGGCTGGGCCTGGAAGCCGAGATGCTCAGCCGCCGGCACCCGGTTAAGCGCGGCCTGACGGTTTATGGCCCTAGTGGCAAGACCTCCTGGTTTGTGCCGGTGATGGCTCGTGATAATAACTGGGAACTCTATCCTCAATCTACCTGGCAGGTGCACCGCCAGGACTTCGACAAAATGATGCTGGATGAAGCGGTGGCGCGAGGTGCAACGCTGCTGCCCGGCCGGGCTACCCGGCCGCTGGTCGGCGACGACGGGGCTGTGCGGGGCGTGGAAGTCCGGCTGGCCGATGGCAGCATGGTGGAGGTAGCGGCCGATGTAGTGCTCGACTGCTCCGGCCAGAATACCTTCCTGGCCAACGCCGGCGTCACCGGCCCGAAGTACCTTGGCAGTTATGACAAGCAGATTGCCATCTTCTCCCAGGTAGTAGGGGCCATACGTGATGAAGGTCCTAAGTACGGCGACACCTTGATCTTCTACCAGCAGAAGTACCACTGGTCCTGGTTCATTCCGTTGGACGACGAGACGGTCAGCGTGGGTGTGGTTATCCCCTCGGCTTACTTCCTGGACAAGAAAGAAAGTAAGCGCGATTTCCTGCTGCGCGAACTGCAGGAAATCAACCCGGAGTGCCAGCGGCGGCTGGCGGAAATTGAGCTGGTGGAAGATGTGCGGGTGATCCCCAACTACTCCTACCAGGTCCAGGGCTTTACTGGCAAAGGCTTTATGTGTCTGGGTGATGCCCACCGCTTTATTGACCCCATTTTCTCGTTTGGCCTGTACCTGAGCATGTGGGAAGGAGAACGGGCGGCACAGGTCATTAAGGGCTACTTGAATGGGGCCAACCGCGATGCGGCCAACCCCTTTACCGAGCACGAGCTGTTCCTGGAGAAGGGGATTGACGTGCTGGAGGACATGATAGATACCTTCTGGGAATATCCATTAGCCTTTGCCCTCTTTATGCACCAACGTTATAGGGAGCTGATGCTGGACATTTTTGCCGGCCGGTTGCACGAGCGGCAGCCCTCTGAAGCCTTGTTGGAGATGCGCAGGTTGCTGAAGCGGGAACGCGGCTATGACAAGCCTGGCGAGTATTCAGTACCAATTGGCTCTCGTTACCGGCCGGAGCGCGCGCCAATCTGGGTGGCTACTGATGTGGAGTATGATTAATAAGCAATATTAGGAGAATATCTCATGAACAATATCGAACAATTAATTAAAGAGTTTATTACTCAAGAGTTTCTACAGGACAAACCCGGGCTTGAATTGAATGGCCAGAACCTGATCGAGGCCGGCGTGATTGACTCGTTGGGCATTCTCATGCTGATCAATTACCTTGAACAGCGGTTGGGGGCCCAGATACAGCCGGAAGATGTGGTCCTGGAAAATTTCTGTTCGATTGAGGCCATCAAGCGGCTGGTCGAGCAGCGTTCCGCAGCCTGATAACCCTGACGTCACGCCGCTCGTGATGATCAACAGAGTGACTCAATGGCCCGGCGACTGTTATTGCTGAATGGCCTGGCGGCCTTTTTCCTGCCGGTTTTTCACGCCGTCGTTTACGGCTTTCAGGCCATGTTCCTGTGGACCGACCGCTACCGGCCGGTTGAGACGCCTAATTACGACCAGTTGGGCTCGCTTACCTACACCATCATGCTGGCCGTGCGGCAACTGTCCGGCTTCGCAATTCCGGCCTTCATTTTTGTTTCGGGCTTTTTCATCGCCTTCCTGGCCACCGGCCAGCAGTCGCGACTGAACAGGGAGGCCCTGGCCAGCCGGATCAAGGTGTTGCTGGTCCCTTGCTTCATCTGGACGGTTATTCACTTCGCGCTGCTCATGCGGCCGCCGGCCTCGATAGGGGAAGCGCTACGGGCCTATTACTACATCCCACTGATTATTCAATTTTATTTGCTGTCGCCGCTTCTCGTTCCCCTGGCCAAGAAACGGTGGAAGCTGTTGCTCGTTAGCACCCTCCTGCTGCACCTGGTCTTGCAAGCCGTACAATACCTGGCCATTCTGGACGTTGCCTTGCCCGGCCGGCAACTGATTCTGCGGGCCACACCAATCTGGTTCTTTCCCGGCCGTCTCTTCTGGTTTGTCTTTGGTATGGTCTTTAGTCTGCACCTGGCCCAGTTCAAACCGTGGCTGCTGCGTTTTCGCTGGCTGCTGTTGGCGGCGATGATTCTGTTTGGCCTGTTGAGCGTAGTCGAATATGCGTTGGTCAACCGCCTGGCGACGCCGGGCGTCTGGCTCGGCCCAAACTTCACCGGTTTGGCCCGGGAGTTTTTCTCGCTGGCTGTGCTGCTCACCTTCATCGCCTTTGACAAAGCCAGATTACCTTATAGCAGCCAGTTGACCGAATTAGGTATCAAGTCGCTGGGCATTTACCTGGCTAACAGCCCGGCCATGTACGTCGCTTCTTCGATCATTTACAACAAGGCGCCCTGGATTCTGGGACAACCGTTCCTGTACCAGGGGATATTATTCGTCGTCGGGCTGGGCGCGCCGCTGCTGTTGATGTCGCTGACCGTCAAGTGGCCAGTCACGAGAGTGGGTTATCGTTATGTGTTTGGATAAGCGGACGACAGACGACGGACGATGGACGATAGTGTGATAGTGCGAATATGATAGTAGAAGAACGGGTATCACAGCCCAAAGTTGGCGGCGGGCAAACCGTGCGCCTTTTTCTTAAGGGCAACGAGGACCTCGTGGCTTCGCTGCTGGCCCGGCCGGAGGGCGGGACGGTATTAGACCATGCTTTCCGGGATTGGGTCGGTGAGAAGTACGATGGGACGGTAGCCGTCCAGATCACTCACGAACCGTGCTGGCGGGCCGACCTCTTGTTACAGCAACTGGAGGGCGTCTCTTTACCTGATGAGCTGCGCCAGCAGGGGCTTGACGATGACTTTATCGCCGCCCAGTTTCAAAGCCGTCTCCTGGAGGGGCCAGTGGACGTGGTTGCCCTCTCCCTCCAACCCGAAATAGCCCACGAACTCTGGCAGCACCGCCAGGCCGGCTACCTGCTTTATCCCCCGCCCGGCTGGGAGCAACGCTGGTCGCCAGCACAGCGGCGCTGGTTCCAGGAGCAGTTCACGCCACGGGGCCACATTACCGTAGCGGAGTTCCGGCAGAGCTTTACTCGCCTGGTGCGTTACTTGAAGGATGAATTGAAAGCCCAGGTGATCGTTTATGGTTGCGCTTCATTCGATCCAGACGATACCAGCCACAACTATTACCAGGTGGCCGATACGCTGGCGCTGCGCGCCCACCGGTTCAACCTAGCCTTGATCGAGCTTTCGCGGCAAGAGGGTATCTCCCTGGTTGACGTAGATCGCCTTCTCGCCGAGCTGGGCGGCCGGGCTCACGTCCGGCGGGTGTTTGAATACTCCCCGGAAGCGTACCAGGCCATCGGCCGCGAATTTCTGCGCATTGTGGAAGACAGCGGCTTTTTTGAACAACAAGCCTTGCTTTGGAAATTGGTATTGCCCCAGTTGGAACGGCAGTTTCAAGGTGGTTCGATTATCAGGTGGCACAAACAGGAGGGGGAATGGGTGAGCATCGGTGATAATTTATTCGACCTTAGAGTAGAAGAGTTCAAGCGCCTGAAGCGCCTGAACGCCGGCCAGCCAGAAAAACTCCAGGCGGCCGAGACGAATACCCGCGACTGGGCCTGGTTGGTGCGGGTGGTCTCCGCCAACGAGGGATTTCTACGCAAGAAATACGTGGCCGAGGAAGCGTATTGCACTGTTGAGGATTTACTGGCGGTCTTGAGCGCCAAAGAGGCTGAGCCGGCCGAGTTGGACGAGCAGGCCGTTGCCGCGGCTCCCTCTTTCCGGGTCGTGGCCAATTCGTTGGAAGGGTCCATTTAGGAAGTTGGACGACGGACGACGGACGACTCAATAGACTCTCCTGTCGGCTGTCGTCAGTCGGCTGTCGTCAGAATGTAGTAAGGAAAACACCTATGGAAAGTAGCGGTATATGGCAAAAGGGGCTGCAAATGGGGCGGACTATCGCCGGCGCCAATCCGATCCTGGAGCGGTTTCTACGGCGGCAGTACCAAAACGTCAGGGCTGCTTTTCAGAAAAGGCAGCAAGGACGCAATTACGTCACCTTCTGGTCGGGCCGGCGCAATAACAGGCGCATTGGCATTTACCTGCGCGGTGGCTGCGACGTTCCGGCCGCCTTTGCCTGCGAGCCGTTTATCGAGCCGGTGTTAAATGGCACCTGCTGTATCTATAAGTCCGGCATAGGCGCCTCCAGCTCCCATTCCAGCCTGCTCCTGCAATCCCTGGAAGAAATTCCACAAGAGTCCTTCAATCTTGCGCTGGAAAAGCTACGGCTTAAGCCGGGCTATTTCCGGCCGGTGTTGTTCCACGAAACTTTTACCGTTCCAGGCATTCATGGCCTGGAGGAATTTCCCAAGACGGTGGTCGTCCTGTCTATTGGACCGGATTTTGCCCGCACCCTTTACCGCCACCGCGAGCACGGCTTTCTGGTTGATCCCGGCGGCTGGTGGCTGAACCAGTCCATGGACCGGGTTCTGAATGATATGTTGTCGGTGATGTGGTTTAATAAAAATTTCGAGAAGGTGGGCCGGCTCAGCGCCGAAGAGTCTATGGCTAACTTCACCCGGATTATTCAACTGGTTCGCGAACACACCGGCGCCTATATTCTCGTCTTTAACGTCCTGGGCATCGAGCCAGGTGACTTAACGCATAATTTTCAGTTTGTCGGTAGCTCCAATATGGTGCGGCGCAGAGAATTCAACCTGGCCCTCTACGACCTGTCGCGCCAGCTCGACTTTTCAGTGGTAGACGTTGACCGGATTTTGAAGCGAGAAGGGGTGCAGGAGCAGGTAGACTTTGCCCACTGGCCGCTGGAGCGTTTTAAGCCGGTCGCCCAGGAGATGTTCCAGATGATGCGCGAGCGGGAGATTTTCTAACTGACCAAGTGCCTGGCACTGAGTAGAGCGACCTGGTCTAATAAAGGTGTCTCACTCAGTGCCAGGCACTTCTGGATGTCTATGGTTATCGGGCTGAAAGAACTTTACCGTTTTCGCGAATTGCTGTGGATCTGGACGGTTCGCGAAGTTACCGTGCGCTACAAACAATCGTTTTTTGGTGCGACCTGGGCGATCCTCCAGCCGCTGGCGCTGATGACGGCCTTTACGATTGTGGCCACTTTCTTGCGGGGCTTGATTGAGACGGGCGGCGTGGCTTATCCCATCTTCTATTATTCGGCTTTGCTACCCTGGACGTTTTTTACCAACGCCATCAACCAGGGGGCGCCCAGCATGATTAACAACCTGAACCTGGTCGTTAAGACTTATTTTCCACGCGAGATTTTGCCAATGGCCAAAGTGGGAGTTGGCCTTTTTGATTTCCTGGTGGCCTCGACCGTCTTTGTGGTCATGCTTTTTATTTACGACGTGCCGCTGACGTGGATGGTCTTGTGGCTGCCCTTCTTGCTGGCCGTGCAGATTTTGTTGATGCTGGGTATTTCCTTTTTTAGCGCGGCCGTCACCGTTCGCTTTCGCGACGTCCGTTTCTTGATCCCGCTGCTGCTGCAGGTGATGCTGTTTGTCACGCCCATTATTTACCCGGTGAGCATGGTCCACGAGAGCATCCGGCCGTATTACCTGGTCTTGAATCCCATGGCCGTTCTCATTGACGCTTATCGCCGGGTCTTGCTCTATGGCCAGCCGCCGGGCAGCTACCTGCCGGTGGCCACTATCCTCTCTTTGATCATCTTTCTCACCGGCTACCTGGTCCTCAAGCGTCTAGAAACGTCCTTTGCAGATATCATCTGATGACTACCGCTTTACGCTTTGACAACGTCTCCAAGCGATACCGCCTGGGCGCCGGGCAGACCAACCTGCGCGAATTCCTGGGCCGCACGACCGGCCGGTTGCTGGGGCGGCCGGGAACCAAAGCAGCGGGGAATATCCTGTGGGCGCTGCGCGACGTCAGCTTTGAACTGCCCGGTGGCCAGGCGTTGGGTCTCATTGGGCCCAACGGAGCCGGCAAGTCCACGGCCCTTAAGCTCCTGGCCCGCATTACCCAACCTACTTCCGGCTGGGTGGCTACCAGCGGCCGCGTGGCCTCGCTCATCGAGTTGGGCGCCGGCTTCCACATGGACCTGACCGGCCGAGAGAACATCTACCTGAACGCGGCTATCCTGGGTATGCCTCTGAAAAAGGTCAAGCGTCTCTTCGACCAGATCGTCAGCTTTGCCGGGCTGGAAAAGTTTATAGATACACCTATCAAACGCTATTCCTCCGGCATGCAGGTCCGGCTGGGCTTTGCCGTGGCCGCCCACGTGGAACCAGACATTCTCCTGGTAGACGAGGTGCTGGCCGTGGGTGATTCGCAATTTCGCCAGCGCTGCATTGAGCGCATCCGGGAGCTGCAGGAGATGGGGACGACGATTGTGTTCGTCTCCCACAATCTTTATATGGTCAAAAATGTTTGTGACCAGGGCATTTTTCTGGCCAACGGCCGGGTCCACACCCAGGGCGACGTGGTCCAGGCCATCAATGCCTACGAGCACTGGTACCACGAGGAGCAAAGCCAAAGCCGGGCGCGAATCGTGGCCCGCAACGGCGAGCCTGGAGGTTCGGCGGTGGACATTACCCGGGTTGAGCTTTGCGACTTGAACGGCGCAAAGATAGAGGAATTGAACTGGTCCGATCCGGTCGAGGTGCGGGTGTCCTTCCAGGCCCACGAGCCTATTCCCACTCCTAACCTGGTGCTCCACTTTGTGCGCGCCGATGGTATTACCAGTGCCATGATCCGCACGGCCGATTACGGCCATCAATTAGAAGCCCTGGCGGGAGCTGGCGCTATCTCGGTGGTCGTAGATCCCTTGCAGCTCACCGGGGGAGCGTACGTCGTCGAAGCCCGTATCCTGGGCGGTATGGACGTTCCCTTAAGCCAGGGGCATTCGCAATGGTTCCAGGTAACAGGGCTGGGCCTGAGTTCTCGGGAACGTGGCGGCGTTTTCGTGCCCCGCGTCGGCCGGATTGCGGTTGAGGGGTGATTCAACCCGAACTGGCTGAAAACCATGAGCGCGCCCGCTAAAGCGGACAACTGGCCGGCAACCGGGCCGGGCGCCACGATGTTGCACCCGGCCGTGTTAGGGCTGTTGAACAAATGGCAGGTTGGCCGCCGGCCGCTGCTCATTGCCGGCCATGGCCGCAGCGGAACTACCTGGGTGGGCAATGTTTTTGCCACCGCCCGGCGCGCGCTATACTGTTTTGAGCCGGGCAGTCCAGTAATTATGGGGCACGGGGGGGCTGAAACCTGGTTTCGCTATTTGCAGCCGGGCGACCACGACAGGTTATTTGAACAGGCCTTTGACGCCGCCTTCCGTGGCCTGCCCTACGGCCGGCGCTGGCGCCGCGCCGCCTGGCACCGCCTGCTGCCGGGCTACCGCATCGTCGTCAAAGAGGTCGCTGCCTTTATGTGCCTGGAATGGCTGGCTGGCCGCTATGACCCGGCCGTGCTGGTGGTTATTCGCCATCCCTGCCCCACGATCTTGTCGGAGCTTAAGCAGGGCACTGACGCCGAACGCTCCAGGCAGGCCATCTTACACCAGTCGCGGTTGTGGGCCGGACCCCTGGAGCCATACCGGGCTGTCCTGGAGAGCGCCCAGACGCCGCTGGAGATATTGGCCGCCATCTGGGCCAGCCGGCACCGGGTCCTGGCCGATGCCCTGGCCTGCCATCCCGAATGGCAGGTTGTTTTCTACGAGGCCCTGTGTGCCGGGCCGGTAGCCCAATTCCGCCACCTTTTTCAGGCGTTTGGCCTGGCCTGGACCAGGCAGGTCGAACAATACGTGATTCATAGCTCCACGAATCACGCCCTGGGCCTGTACTCTGGCAAGCGGTTGAGCGCCGGACAGGCTGATAAGTGGCAGCGAGAGATGACGCCCACAGAGATAGAGAGCATCAGGTGTACTGTTGACGCGTTTGCTCTGCCTTTTTACCGGACCACAGCCGATTGGGTAGGGGTTACTTCAGGCAGATGATGAAGAAAACGCTGCTCGTCGGCCTGGACGCAGCCTGCTGGGCCTATCTGGAGCCTTTGTTGGCTGCCGGCCGGTTACCCAACTTGCAACAGTTGCTGGACGCCGGCGCCTGGGGTACGCTGCAATCCACTCTGCCGGCGGCAACGCCCGTGGCCTGGGCTTCTATTATTACCGGCAAGAATCCCGGCAAGCACGGAATTTTTGACATGATGTGGCGGCGGCCAGGCAGTTACGAGCTGGCGATGACCCACGCCGGTGTGCGGCGGGGTACACCTTTCTGGCGCCGGCTGAATGAGGGCGGTGTGCGGGTTGGACTGGTCAACGTGCCTTTCAGCCATCCCCCTACCCCGTTGGATGGCTTTGTGCTCTGCGGTTTTGGCGCGGCCGGGGCCACAACTGACCTGGCTTATCCGGACGAAGTCCTGGGCTGGATTGAGGGTCGTTTTGGCCGTTACGAGCCAGTTGTCAACCCCCGACTCTTCAGAAACGGCGACCCGGCCGAGCTGCTGGCTGCCGAAATAACCCACCAGGCTCACCTGGTGACATTAGCCATTGAGCTGGCCGAGCAATACCAGGTGCAAACGCTGGTCATTAACCTGATGCTGCCCGACCACGCCAACCATAAAATGCCGAATATGGCCCAGATGGAACAGGCCCTCTGCCATTCCGACGCGGACGTGGGCCGGCTCCTGGAGGGATTCCGGCCGGACAACGTGATGCTGATCTCCGACCACGGCTCGCGCCGGCTCAAGGGTGATTTTGTTCTCAGCGCCTGGCTGCGCGACCAGGGCTACGCCACCTGGCAGAAACGTGCTCCGGCCGGCCGCGCCTCTACCTTGAACTGGATGTTGCTCCAATGGCTGCAAGTACACCAGGGCTGGTCGGGCCTTCCAGAGAAGGTTATCCGTCGCCTTCTATGCGAAGTGGTCCCGCGTCTGCCGGCGCGCGCCGCCGAACGTTTCTGGCGCCGCCTGGAGAAGGGTGTCCCCCTGGCTTATGACCACGTCCGTTTCAGCAGCCACCTGGAGTATAGCCGGACACGCCTCTTTTTCGGCAACCGCTGTTCCGGTGTGTTGTACTTCAACCAGGCCGGCCGTGAACCGCGCGGCGTGGTCCCGCCCGACGAACGCCACGCTTTGGCGGCCGAGCTGCGCGAACAACTGGCTCGCATTGAAGATCCGGACAGCGGGCGACCGCTCCTTTCCGGTGTTTACGCGCGGGAACAATTGTACAGTGGGCCGGCCGTGGCCTATGCACCCGACCTGGTTCTGGATGGCTACAGCTCGCCCTGGAACATCTGCACACCCTACCGCCGCGAGGCCAAAGCGGAGAAAGCGTTCACCCGCTATTTCGTCGAGAGCCGGGCTAATTATGGCTGGCACAGCCGCGACGGCATCTTTGCCTTCGCCGGGGTAGACTTTGCCACCGGCCGCGTGGCCAATGACCGCCACGTGATGGACGTGCCGGCTACCCTGCTGCACCTCTACGGCATACCCGTGCCCAAGGATTATGACGGCCAGGTGATGTCCGAAACGCTGGCCGAGCAGCGCGCCGTTAGCTTCCAGCCCGGCGACGCCGGCGACGCACTGTTCCCAAATGGCGCTTACTCGGCCGAAGAAACGGAAGAGATCATGGAGCACTTACGGGTGCTTGGCTATGTGGACTGAAAGACCACCACGGACCCTGGTTGTTGGCCTGGATGCAGCCTGCTGGGAGTACGTGACGCCATTGTTGGCCGCCGGCCGGTTGCCGGCGCTGCAACGGCTTATGGCTGAGGGAACGTGGGGAGCGCTGCACTCGACGCTACCGGCGCTGACCCCTACTGCCTGGGCCTCCATCGTCACCGGCAAGAATCCCGGCAAGCACGGCGTTTTTGACATGCTCTGGCGCCGGCCGGGAACGTATGAGTTCCAGCCAACCAGCAGCGCCGTGCGGGTGGGCACGCCCTTCTGGCAGCATCTCAACGCCAGGGGGATACGGGTTGGACTGGTGAACGTTCCCTTTACCCATCCGCCGGGAGAGATAGATGGCTTTATCGTCTGTGGTTTTGGCACACCGGAGTCGGTGGCCAATGTGGCCGGGCCAGCCGGGCTGGCCTCACCGGCCGGGGCGCTGGCCTGGATCCAGGAGCGCTTTGGTGATTACACGCCGCGCGGCCGGCTGAAAGAGCTGCGCAAGACGACGTCTCTCGACAAGTTACTGGCCGACGAACGAGAGCACCAGGCCCGGCAGGCGCAAATCGCCAGCGGGCTGGCCCAGCTTTACCAGGTGGACGTGCTGGTCATCAACCTGATGCTGCTGGACCACGTGAACCATTACGCCACCCGTCCGGATCAGATTGAAGCGGCCATTGGCGACACCGATAGCGACCTCGACCATCTGCTCAGCGCCTTCCGGCCAGACCACACCCTGCTCTTTTCCGATCACGGTTCGCGACGAGTACGTGGCGACTTTCTGCTGCACCAATGGCTCTTGGACGGCGGCTACGTGGCCCGGCCGGAACGCCGGCCGGCCGAACGCGCCGCCGCACTGCACACCGCCCTGGTCCAATCGTCTCAGGCGCAGCGGCGGCGCGGAATAGTGGAGAAGGCCGGCCGCCGCCTGCGGCGGGAAGTTCTGCTCCGGCTACCTGGCCCGGCGGCCGGGCGCCTCTGGCGGCAGGTGGAGAAGACGGTGCCCTTTGCCCACCAGTACGTCAAATTGGCCGACGACCTGGATTACCACCGCACCCGCCTCTTTCCAGGAAGCACGTATTCCGGCAACCTGTACCTGAACCTGGCCGGCCGCGAGCCGGCTGGCGTCGTCTCGCCCGAGGAGCGTGCCGCTCTCCAGGCCGAACTGGCCCGGCGGCTGGCCGACATCAGCGACCCGGAGAACGGCCGGCCGCTCTTCTCGGCCGTCTACACCCCTGAGCAACTGTATCAAGGCCCGGCCGTGGCGCACGCGCCCGACATTATTCTCGACGGCTATGACACGCCCTGGAACGCCAAGCTGATCTATCCCGGCCTCATCTCCAGGCCCACGCTAAACCGCTATTTTCTGGAGCAGCATGGCGATGCCGGCTGGCACAGCAAAGAGGGTCTTTTTGTCTTTGCCGGGCCGGCCTTCCGCCAGGGGCCGGCCGCCAGAGAAAGGCAGGTGATGGACCTGCCGGCGACGCTCCTTTATCTTTACGGTGTGCCTATCCCCGAAGATTACGATGGCCAGGTCATGGGCGAGACGCTGGCCGGTGGCTTTCTAGACCGCCGGCCGGTCACTTTCCAGCCAGGCGACCGGGAAACAGCTTTACCTTTTGAGGCCAGCTATTCGGCCGACGAATCGGCCGAGGTACTGGAACATCTGCGGGCGCTGGGCTACGTGGATTAGGATTGGACGACAGACGACAGACGATGGACGATGGATGACTGTCGTCCGGCCTGTATGTGTTAGTTTGGATGCGTGTTCTCGTTCTGGCTTCTTACGTCCCCTCCTTTTATAAAGGGGCCGAAATCCGGTTGTTGCACCTGCTGCGCCATCTCAGTTCCCGGCACGAGATAACCTTGTGGGCCATCAACCGCCGGGGGGTGCCGGCCGGAGAAATAGCTGCCCTTCTACCCCACTGCCGGCTGGAGCTTCAGGATTTCCATTCGCCGGAACACAACCGCCTGGTGGCGCGGCTGCGCCGCAGCGGGTGGCGCCAATGGCTGCAGCAGCGCCGCTCGCCCCTGCCGCTGGTCATAGATAGAATTTACCGTCCCGCGCTGCAGGCCCGGCTCAATACTTTGCTGGCCAGCCAGCACTTTGACCTGATCCACGTGAACCAGATTATGGTCTGGCAGTACCTGCCCCGGCCGGTGGTCACGCCGGTGCTGCTGTGTACCGATAATGCCTGGGCCGACCTGGCGGAGCAAGAGTGGCGGGCAATCCCCCAGTGGCTGCCCCGCCGGCGAAAAAAAGCGGAGGCGCGCAAGATGCGCCGCTATGAAAAGCTGGCCGTCGAATCGTCTGACCACTGCGTTGTCGTTTCCGGCCGGGACGGGGAACTCATCCGGCAACTGGCGCCGGCGACCCCCATCAGCCTCATTCCGAACGGCGTGGACACCGGCTACTTCCGGCCGGCTCCGGAGCCGGCCGGCGGGGACTCCCCACCACGCCTGGTCTTCACCGGGGCCATGGGCTGGCCGCCAAATGCCGAGGCCATGACTTATTTTTGCCGGGACACCCTGCCGGCTATTCGGGGCGAGTTTCCCGCCGTTCAGATGGATATTGTTGGTCTCCAGCCCCCGCCGGACATCCTGGCCCTGGGGCAGCAGCCCAACATTCGGGTCACCGGCTTTGTACCCGACGTCCGGCCGTATATAGCTGAGGCGACCGTCTACGTGGTGCCGCTGCGCCAGGGTAGTGGGACCCGGCTGAAAATATTGGAGGCGCTGGCTATGGGCAAGGCAGTGGTCTCGACGACCATTGGCGCCGAGGGGCTGGAGGTGACAGACGGCCGGCACCTGCTTAT
Source organism: Chloroflexota bacterium (assembly GCA_022616275.1). GTDB lineage: Bacteria > Chloroflexota > Anaerolineae > Promineifilales > Promineifilaceae. Next base: position 32,410 of record JAKEFB010000095.1, on the reverse strand, counting down.
CGCCGATGAACCACAGGATTTTGCGGCCAGGGTGTGCGAGCTGCTGAGAGATCCGTCGCGCCGGCAGGCGCTGGGCCAGGCCGGCCGGACGTTGGTGGAGGCCTGTTATGACTGGCGGGCCATTGCTGCCGGCCTGGACGCGGTCTATCACCAGGTCAGGGGACAGGGGACGAGGCAACGAAGTTGCCACGGGGATAGGGGCTAACCATCGTGTCATGAGTTTGGGGCAGGCATCCGGCGAGAAATGGCGCATTGCCTATGCCGTGCAAAGCGTCGGCGTTGACCTGGCGGCCACCACCGGCCCGGCCGTCCTGATCCGGCACACTATCCAGGGGCTGCGGCAAGGCGGCCACCAGGTGTCGCTGCTAACTTTGCAGGGCCGGGCTGTGGTTGGCGTTGACGACCTGGCCCGGCCGGAAGAATCGTGGAAGGCGCCGGCTGGCCTGAGCGGGACCCGGCCCTTTAAAGCCGTGGAAAGCGGCCTTCGGCGGCTGCAGAGCGAGCTGGCGCTGCCTTACCTGGGGCTATTTGACAGCCTGCGCTTCTATGAAGGCGCCCGGCGCGTCCTGTCCCACTACCAATTGTGCCACGAATACCATACCCTGTTTGGCCTGGGGGCGGCGCTGGCCTGCCGCCGGCTGAACATTCCCCGTGTGCTGACCGTTGACGCCGATCTATTGCTGGAGAGCGCCCTGGTTGGCCGGCCGCTGCGGGGTCTGCAAGGTGCCATGGCGACCTGGGCCACCCGCCTGAGCTTTCACTCGGCGACCACGTTAATTTGTGTTTCCGACGCGGCCAGGCGGCACTTCGTCAGCCGGTGGGGGGTTGCGCCGGAGAAAATTGCCGTCATTCCCAACGGCGTGGACCCGGCTATTTTCGCCCCGGCCGGCGATCCCCGGCCGGTACGCGCCCGGCTCGGCCTGGATGGCGAGCCAGTCGTTATTTTTGTCGGTGGTTTCCAGCCCTGGCACGGCCTGGAGTTGCTGGTCGAGGCTTTTGCCCGTGTTGTCCAGAAATGGCCAGATGCTAAACTTCTGTTGGTCGGCGACGGACCGGCCCGCCCAGGGGTTGAGGCGAAGATCGCCGGCTCAGGATTGGCCAAGGCCGTCTTCATTACCGGCTACGTGGCCCACGATTCTATTCCTGGCTGGCTGGCAGCGGCCGACGTGGCCGTTGCCCCGTATCCTTCGTTGCCCCAGGAATTGTGGTTCTCGCCGCTCAAGCTGTACGAGTATATGGCCGCCGGTAAGGCCATTGTCGCCTCCGCGGCCGGGCAAATTGCCGAAGTGATTGAGCATGGCCATAATGGGTTGTTGGCTCCACCCGGCGACGGTGCGCAACTGGCCCAGGCAATTGTCGATCTGCTCGACGATCCCGCCGGCCGGCGGCGGCTAGGAAGCAACGCCCGGCAGCAGGCCGTGGCCCAACATTCGTGGGCAGCGTCTACGCGGCGACTGGAGGCGTTATACCGGGCCGCTTTGCTAACTTGACAGGCTGAGGACAACCTTTGGTTGCGCGGTGATAGGGCAGGTATAAAAAGCTATGACAAGACGATATAGTGCTGGTGTATTTATTCTCGGTGTGCTGTTGTTGTTCGTGTTCCGGCCGATAGCTTCGGCCGGCCAGGTGATGGACAATCGCTGGTCAGAACCCTATCGCCTATCGAGCCAGGACGCCTCGGCCAGCAAGCCTTACATGGTGAGCGACCAGTATGGGCTGGTGCATGTTTTCTGGGTTGAAACCGGTTCGGCCGACGGCCGGGCCGCTATTCTCTATACCAATTTTAACGGTACGACCTGGGCCAGCCCCGTAGACGTTTACGCGGCTGCTCCAGGCTTGCCCATCGTCCACGTGACGATTACGGTTGATGGCAATGGCTTCTTGCACCTGGCCTGGAGCGAAGGCGAGACCGGCCCCGTGTATTACACCAGCGCGCCGGCTTACGACGCCCTGACGGTGCGCCACTGGCAGAAACCCGTTCGCCTGGACATTCCCACTTTTCTGTTTGAAATCCTGGTGGATTCCGCCGGCGTGTTCCACGTTCTTTATGCCCAACCGGCCAGCGCCGGGTCGGGCCTGTATTACAAGCGATCAGAGGATAAGGGAGAAAGCTGGTTGAATTTACACCGGCTGGACCCGGATGCCCCCCCGAACCTGATCCCTTCGGTGATACAGTTTGTTCTTGACGAAAACGACGGCCTGCACGCCACCTGGACGTACATTGACTTGAATATCGCCGTGGGTGCGGCCGGGACCTGGTTGCGCTACTCCCACTCCCTGGACGGCGGCCAGAACTGGGTCTTCCCGATCACTATTGACGAAGCCGACGAATCGCCGGAAGAGCTGCGGATGGCGTTCCCGGCTATGACTGTATTGGATGGCGTGGTAAATATTGTCTGGGCCGGCGACGAAGGAGTCCATCGCGAACATCGCTATTCCACTGATTGGGGCGAGAGCTGGAGCGAAACAAAGCATGTTTTCGGCGAATTGATGGGCCAGGCACGTGGTGATGGCCTGGCGGTGGATTCGCTTGGCCGGACCCACTTTATCGGTAACATCCGCTGGCCCACCGGGCTATATCACGCTTATTGGGATGGCATTCAGTGGTCGCCGATTTCGCTGGCTTACCTCATCCGGCTCAACAGTAGCGACGAGTCCGGCGAGCGCATTTCGGCCCACGACATCAGGCTGGCGGTGCACGCCGGCAACCAACTGGTGGCTACTTTTGGCGATGCGCCTGGCGAACCCAAGCGCGGTTTGTATGCCATGCAGCGCATATTAACCGACGCGCCGGAGCTGACCATCGAGCCTACGCCAACGGTCACGCCGACGCCCACGCCGCCGCCTACTTCGACACCGTTAGCGCCACTACCCTCTCCTACACCCGTACCCTTCCGGGAGAATAGCCAACCGGCCGTCGCGAACACATCACCGGGTAACACCCTCTTACTGGGCGTGGCCCCAATTTTGCTTCTGCTTGGGCTGATCTTTGCCGTCCGGGTGGCACTGTTAAGGCGCTAGAGGCCAGCCGACGGACGATAACCGTGAGTCGTTTTAGGGTCAGGCTACATTATCTGCGGCGCGAGGCTGGCCGTAAGAAAACGGCGCTCTGGAAACGGACCCAGCAGCGCTGGCACTACTCCGGCCAACCTTCCCGGCCAGCCTTCCTGGTTGGCTGTGGCCGTTCGGGGACTTCCATGCTCGTCCTGCAATTGGACCGCTCTTGGCAGTTGGAGGTCTATAATGAAACCCACCCGGCGGCATTTCACGACTGGCGGCTGCGTGAATTGTTGCTCATTCAAGAACTGGTCGGCCGCAGCCACGCGCCCATCACGTTGTTTAAGCCGATCCTGGATACCTACCGCACCTGTGTTTTCTTGGACACCTTTCCAGAGGCAAAAATTCTCTTTGCCTGCCGGCATTACGACGATGTAGTGAACTCCTCGCTGAGAAAGTTTGGCCCGGCCGACCGTATCAATCACGTCAATTCGTGGGTACAGGACGACTTTTCCGAGTTTGCCGACCTGCGGCCGCCGGCCGAGACGCAGGCCCACCTTCGCTCCTGCTGGCGGCCGGACCTGTCGCCGGAATCGGGCGCCGCCCTGTACTGGCTCTTCCAGAATCGCCTCTTTTTTGACCTGGGTCTGGCCCATGACCGGCGCGTCCGGCTGGTGCGTTATGAATCGGTCGTGGCCGATCCGGCGACCGAGCTGGCCGCGATTTGCGATTTCCTGGAGATTGGCTTTGAACCGCAAATGGCGGCCGGAATCTCTGCCTCGTCTGTCCAGCGCAACCCAGCCCTGGCCATTGATGAGCACCTCCGGCAGGCGTGCGACGAGATGTGGCAGCGGCTTTGCCATGTAGCAGTGCCTGGCAAGAGGTGGTAGGAACTCAAACGACTGATAGTCTTGGCCCCTGGCCAGGCACTAAGATGCGCATCCTCATCATTTCCAACTATTTTCCGCCTTTTGAAATCGGCGGTTGGGAGCAACTGACGGCCGACGTGGCCGGCCTGCTGAAGCAACGCGGCCACCAGGTGTGGGTATTGACCAGCAACCACCGGGCAGCCGAACTCACCGCTCCTGAGCCTGGCGTAGAGCGGGCTCTCCACCTGGAGAGCCCGGACCAATTTTACTACCATGCCCCCTATACGCTGACTTATCGTTGGCGTGAGCAGCAAAATAGCCGGATGTTGGCCCGGCGGGTAGCCAGCTTTGTCCCAGACATCATTTTCATCAATGGTATGTGGAACCTGCCCCTTAGTCTGGCCTGGCGAGCCGAACAGCTTTGCCCCGGCCGGGTCGTCTATTACCTGGCCAGTTCCTGGCCGGCCGAGCCGGCCGTTCACGCTATTTACTGGTCTGATCCGGCCGCTCGCCCGTGGCTGCGCCGGCCCAAGCAACTGGTGGGAGCGGTAGCCCGTCGCTGGTTGTTACCGGCCGCGCCGCGTCACCAACCGGCTTTCGAGCATGTGCTCTGCGTCAGCGCCTATATGCAACAATTCATGGTCGAGCAGGCAGGTGTTCCACTCAGCCACACGCAGGTGATCCATAATGGTGTTGATCCGGCCGTCTTCGTTCCGCGCTCACCTAACGGTCACGGGCCAGTACTGCGTCTGCTCTACGCCGGGCAACTCCGGGCAGACAAGGGGGTGCATACGGCCGTGGAGGCGGTCGGGCAGGCCGTGCGGGCAGACCCCTCCTTGCGCCTGGCCCTGACGATTGCCGGTGGCGGCGCGCCGGCTTACGTCGAGCTGTTGCAGGCTCGTATTCAGGTCTTGGGGTTGGCCGGGATTGTCACCTTGCCTGGCCAGGCGCCGCGGGAACAAATGCCAGCCATCCTGGCCAGTCACGACGTTTTGCTGTTTCCCTCGGTCTGGCCTGAGCCGCTGGCGCGGATCGTCCAGGAAGCGATGGCCTGTGGCCTGGTGGTCATAGGCACGACCACCGGGGGAACGCCGGAGCTATTGCAGGATGGGGAAAATGGCCTGACCTTTGAAGCGGAGAACGCCACGATGCTGGCGGGGCAGATTACCCGGCTGGCCCGCGACCCGGCCTTGCGCAGCCGGCTGGCCAGGGCGGCTCGCGAAACGGTCGAGGCCTGTTTTACCGAACAGCGCATGGTAGATGAAATTGAAGGCTACTTCCGTGAAGTGGTTTCCGGCAAAAATGCCTAGCCATTCCTATGGGTAACGAGCACCACTATCTCTTTGTTCTTTGTTCACACAGTTCTGGCTCGACCGCGCTGTGGCGGTTGCTGCAAACGTCGCCAAACGTATCGGCCTTGCCGGTAGAAGGGCAGTTTGTTGAAGCAGTCGGACCCCTGATGCGCAAAACGCCGTGGAACGAACAGGCGGTCCTGCCCTGGCTGGCAATCAAGGCCGAATGGGAAAAGCTCTGGGATTTGGGCAAGCCAATTTTGCTGGAAAAGAGCCCGCCTCATCTGGTTCGCGCCCACTCTATCGAGCAGGTCTTCAGCAACGCCCATTTTATCGTCATGGTCAGAAACCCTTACGCTTATTGTGAGGGAAGCAAAAGACGCGGCCGGACCGGCCTGGGCTATGGGCGCGACGCTTCTTACGCTCAGATCGCCAGGGGCTGGGTCCGGGAAGGCGAGTACCAGATGGGCAATCTCCAGCTTTTGCAGCGGGTGATATGTATTACCTATGAAGAGCTGGCCGATAAGCCGGCGGCGGCGGTAGATAAGTTACTGGCGTTTATGCCTGGCCTGGAACGGTTAGACAGCCAGGCGGCCCACCTGATTCACTCGCTGGAAGGCTGGCTAGAACGGCCGCTGACCAACCTCAATGCCGCGCAAATTGCGCGGCTGTCGGCCGGAGATGTGGCCGAGATCAACAGCGTCTTAAGGGAGCATCCAGAGGTTATGACCTTTTTTGGCTATGATTATCTGGCCGGGGCTTATCATCCCCTGGCCCGCGTCCGCCTGGCGTCGGCCGCTCTGTTCACCCGATACGTCACTCGCAACGTTCAGCGACTGGCGCGCCGGGCACATCGCGAACAAGCATAATCCAAGTAAGGAAGTTTACTTGGCGTATTTAGTCTAGACTATCAAGTGTCTTCTATTCGCCTGATCGCCTTTTACCTTCCTCAGTTTCACCCTATTGCCGAGAACGACGAATGGTGGGGGAAGGGATTCACGGAGTGGACCAATGTTGCCAAGGCCAAGCCGCTCTTTCCGGGCCACTACCAGCCGCATATTCCGGCCGATCTGGGCTTCTACGACTTGCGCTTGCCCGAAGCCAGGCGGGCACAGGCCGAACTTGCCCGAGAATACGGTATTTATGGTTTTTGCTATTATCATTACTGGTTTCAAGGAAAACGACTCCTGGGGCGGCCCTTTACAGAAGTGTTAGCCTCGGGCGAGCCTGATTTTCCCTTCTGTCTTTGCTGGGCAAACGAAAGTTGGACACGTGCCTGGAACGGCCGGGGGGCAGACATCTTAATGAGACAGGAGTACTCCGAGCAGGACGATAAGAACCATTTTTGTTTTTTGTCTGCGGCCTTCAAAGACGACCGGTACATTCGTTACGACGGAAAACCGATGTTTCTCGTTTATCGCGCTTCTATCCTGCCCGATCCGCTGAAAACGACGACGATATGGCGGGAAGGGGCCTTAAAGGCAGGGATAGGCGAGCTATTCCTATGCCGGGTGGAAAGCACGGCCGGGGAACGTGGCGACCCAGCGAAGTTAGGGTTTGATGCGGCTGTTGAATTCCAACCTGACTGGACATTGCTGCGCCACCCCCTACGCCGTAATCGAGCCTGGCGGATTGCCTCTCGACTTGGGTTATCTCCTCCAGTGTACCAGGAGATGAATGTATTAGAATATCGCCATCTCGTCGAACGCTCCCTTAAAAAACCGGCGACATCCTACAGGCGTTTCCCGTCCGTCACGCCGATATGGGATAACTCGGCGCGAAAGCAGGCAGGCGGGACGATCCTGACGGGTTCAAGCCCCGAATTGTACGAACAGTGGCTTCAAACAGTATGTGGTCGCCTCGACAGCGGGCCAGATCAAGAGAAGGTGGTCTTTATCAATGCCTGGAATGAATGGGCTGAGGGCAATCACCTGGAACCAGATTTGCGGCACGGCCGGGCGTACTTAGAGGCAACGCGGAACGCATTAGCGGCTAAGTAACAGCCCCCAGAGGCGGCCGCGGCCGGAAACCAGCCATCGTCAGAGAGTTACCGCGACCAGCATACAAAGAAAAATACGCTCCAAAAGGAAACGTTCATTGCTCACGGAAGTATCTATCATCATTAAGACCTTTGACCGCTGTAGCTGCCTGGGCAGTTTATTGGCCTCTATTGTGACCCTCGATTTGCCCTGCCCTGTTCTAATCGCCGACGATAGCCAGGAAAGCTATCAAGCTACTGTTTTGAAGAAATATGGGCGCTGGATCGAAAAATACATTGTCCTGCCTTTTGACAGTGGGTTGTCCAAAGGGCGAAATGTCCTGCTTGAAAATGTACGTACCAAATATTTCGTGTTGTGTGACGACGATTTTATCTTCGATAAGCGGGCTGATCTGTTGTTTATGCAGCAGAATCTGGAGGAAGGCGGGCTGGATATCTTAGGTGGCCTTTATTATAACCGCCCTTTACTCATCGCTGACCAGGAACGTGCCTTATTGAAGAATTTGCTGCGGGGCAAAGTCCGCACATCGTGGCGAATGATCCTCTGGCACATTTTCCAAAATCAGACGCTCCGCCACGGGCTGTTCAAACGTCTGTTTGAAAAGGAAAAACCCTGGACTTATTACGGGCGGTTTGAAATAAATGACCATATTTTGAATTTATATCCCCTGCCAAATTCAGAGTATAGACCGCCCTACGTCTTATGCGATTATATTCCCAACTTCTTCTTAGCCAGAACGGAAGCATTGCGCGAAAAAAACGTCTATTGGAATGACGAGATCAGATATTACGGCGAACATCTCGATTTTTTCCTGCGCGCCAAGCGGCAAGGCTTAGTTGTCGGGATGTCCAGGGAGGTGGGCGTTATCCACCAACCTATCCACACATCCATGTATAGACGCGGCCGCAATGACCATGCGGTGTTGCTAAGAGCCAATGATCTTCGTAAGGTTGTCAAGGTTATAGATCACCAGGGAGTTTTTCAGGAATAGGGTATGCCAACTACTTTGTGTATCACCGGTATGCATCGCTCCGGAACGTCACTGACCGCTTCGTGGCTGGCGGCAAGTGGCTTGGTCCTACATAACGGCCGCGTTTCGGGAACCGAGGTTGGTAATCCAAAAGGTCATTATGAGGATTTGGATTTCGTGCGTCTGCACCAGAATTATATTACGTCACGATATCCAAAATCACTTGGTTGGAAAGTGGCGTCGGATAAACCGCTTCGCTTCGATGATGTTTCTCTAAATCGCGCCTGGTCCTTGATTCAAACTAGAAGCGCCAAATACTCGATGTGGGGCTGGAAGGACCCGCGCTCCGTGCTGTTTCTGCAGCAATGGAAGGAGTTGCTGCCAGAGATGAAAGTGATGCTCCTGTGGCGGCCGAGCGCGCTGGTTATTGATTCCCTCTTGCGCCGATCAAGAAAATCAACGAAGAAGTTGCTCAAGGTGAGCATTTTCGAGGCGGCATCATTGTGGGTCCATTATAATGAACTCATCAAGGAGTTTAGATTATTATACCCGACAGACACAGTGCTTTTGCCCATCGAGTTCGTTATTAACCATAATGGCAAGGTTGCTGCCCTGCTCAAGGAACGTTTCGGTCTGGAATTAGCTTTCAATCCCATTCATCAGTTGTTCGACCCACACCTGCTGAACAGCACGCGAGTCTCTTCCCTGGTAAGGCTACTGAGCGTGCTCTCTTCCTGCCAACGCCTTGAACTGGCGCTGGAGCATCTTTCTGATGGTGAGGTCTAGAAAATGAGTAGTACACAAGTAGCTATTTTGATTGTCAATGGTGGTGAAGAACCAAAATACGGCCGGTGGTTGGAGCTAGCTCTAAATAAGTTGCAATGCCATACAGACGGGCCTGATTATCATCTTTACATCTGGAATAATAACGTCAAGGACTCCTGGGTCGAACAATTTGCCGGTAGATTTCCCAACCTGACGCTAACAGTAGCGGATCCGACCGAGAAGCTGCGGCACAGCCATGCTGTACCTCTACAACGGTTGTATGAACAGGCCCGCAAAGATGGAATGGAGTACATTGTTGCTTTAGATAGCGATGCCCATCCAATTCGCTTAGGTTGGCTTGAAGCATTAGTCAGTAGCTTAAGAGAAGGAGCTGCTTTATCCGGTGTCTGGCGCGATGAAGAACAGGCCGGTATCCGCCCATACATCCATGCCAGTTGCCTGGCGACAACCACCAAATTTATTGAGGAGAACCAGTTGCGGTGGGATTTCATCGCCCCTAGACTAGATGCTAAACACGATACGCTATCCAGTTTTACAGATAAAGCGCTAGAGTTGGGAATGCCTTTGTATAAACTCCATCGCAGCAACCGCAATCAACTGCACCGCGTTATAGGTGGTATTTATGGCGGCGTAATTTACCATCACGGTGGGGGCTCACGGCTGGGCGTCCAGTTTTGGGACGAGCCGCGCACTCGTAAGAATAATCGCGATAACACGAGAATCCGTGACATAGCGGCCGGCCTGCTTTTTAAGCACTATGACCTCTATATGGCCTGGTTACTTGGCGATAGCGCTGTAGAGGAGGAATTGGGACGGTTGTTAGTTGGGCTCAAAGAAGAGTATCGGTGGCGGCATAGAGAAATTGTGCTGGAAGCCTTCTATTTTCTATCTCGATTTACGCCCAGTTCTTTTAATGACAAGATAGGCCAGTCTTTTCGCTCAATGAAGAAAAGATTGCGGCAGACCTAACCGCCGGGTACGTCGCCCCGGCCATGGCGCCTAAGCGCCGCCCACCGCGAAAAGTATGCCCATGCTCTTTAAAAATATTATTGGCCTGAATGTTGCCTGGCCGAGTGCTCTAGGGGAGCTAGGGCGCCTGGCGCTGGCGCTACTGGCTGTCCTGGCAGGTGTTATCGTTATTGGCTTTATGGAGCAGCAGGTGTGGCCCTGGCGAAGCCTGTTGCAACTAGTAGCGGCCGTAGCCGCTATTGGTCTGGCCTGTCTGACTCTTACCTGGCGAGTAGGGGCCAGCTGGCGGAGAAAGCACCTGGCTGGGGTCGCTATTCTCCTGGCCGTCCTCCTGGCCGGTGCGGCCGGGTTGGAGATCTTTTTCCGCGCCCGGCCGGGGTTTATTCCTCGCCAGGTCATGAACCAGTTGCCCGGCAGCGGCGAATATTTACGCCGGGATGTCTTTGTCTTCGATTCGCCCATCCAGCTCGGTCGGCGATTGAAGCCCGGACAAAACGGTTGGATTGAGGGCCGAGCGATGGAGGTCGTCACCTGGAACGGCCGGGAGCGGTTCCGGTACCTGGACATGGCCAGTGCCCAGGTCAACCGCATCCACTTTATCACCGACGAGAACGGTTTCCGTAACGATCCGCCGCTGTCAGCCACTTATGACGTCGTCGTCCTTGGCGATTCTTACACCGTCGGGTCAGAGGTGCAGGAACCCTGGCCGGTCTTATTAGCCCAACAGAGCGATTTAAGCGTACTGAACCTGGCTATCTTTGGATTTGGTCCCCAGGCGGAGAGCCAGGCGCTCCAGCTCTATGGGCTACCCAGGTCGCCCAGGGTTGTCATTCTCGCTTATTTTGAAGGGAATGATTTACGCGATGCGGCGCTGTACGAACGGGTACACGCCCAGGGCCTGGGGCTACCCGAATATTGGGTGTCAGAAACGGGCTGGGACCGCTCCCTGGTGGTCCTGACCTGGGCGCGGTTGAGCGCCGCCCAGTTGGCCTGGCGACTTGGCTTGCCAGCCGCAGCGAAAAGCGCTCGTACTCAGGCAGTTCCGGTCTATCCCCTGGAATTGACCTCGAACGGCCGCTTGCTGCGTCTCAACTTCCTGGATGGTTACGTGGCCATGCTGGCCACTTCCCAGGCCGAGATCGTCGCCTCGGAGAATTACCGCCTGGCAGCGACGGCGCTGCTGGAAGCCAGGGAAGCGGCCGAGAATAGCGGGGCAAGGTTTATCCTGGTCTACATTCCCAGCAAGGTCCACGTCTACCTACCCCAGGCTTCGCCGGAGCTGATTGAGCCGATTACGAGCAGCAGCGGCCGGGTAACGTTGGGCGACGAAGGTTTCTTGAGCGTGGCCGCCGACAGCCGGGGGTTGGGCGCAGCCGAATTTTTAGACCGAATTGACGACCAGGCTCTGGTCCTGGAGGCGCTGGCGGAGGCTAACGGTATTGAGTTTATCAATCTGACACCTTCCTTTCAGGCTGAAGCGCGGCAGGGACGGGAGCTGTATCTGTCGCTGGGCACCCACTGGAACGAGCAGGGCCACCAACTGGCGGCCGAGATTGTGGCCCGGTACCTGGGTGAACCGTAACCTCCCGGAGGTTGTGAACCTCCGGGAGGTTACGATTTGTGGTGTGTTGTGCTGAATTTTCTCCTGCTCACCATTGATACGCTGCGGGCCGACCGGCTGGGTTGCTACGGCTGCCCGCGGCCGTTAACGCCGAACCTGGACCGCCTGGCTGCGGCCGGCGTCCGTTTTACCCAGGCCATTACCGGCGGCACCTGGACCCAGGCTGCTTTCCCTGTCATCCTGACCTCCACTTACGCCTCAATGTATGGCGGTTGCCTGGGAGCCCTCTCCCCGCAGCGGCCGTCGCCCGTTGCTGCCCTGGCCGCCCAGGGCTACGCTACCGCTGGCTTTGCCACCAATCCCCACCTCGGCCAGAAGTATGGCTATGATCGGGGCTTCGGCCATTTCCAGGACCTGGCCCCGGCCGAGTCCGACCCCTGGCTGCGCTCGGTCAAGGGCGGCCAGGCGCTTTTGCGCCACCCCTTGACCCACGCTATCCTCGGCCGGCTGGGTAAACGGCTGCGGCCGGCCCGCGTATACGTGCCGGCGGCCGAGGTAACCGACCACCTCTGCGCCTGGCTGGAAAAAACCAGGCAGCCGTTTTTTGCCTGGGCGCATTATATGGACGTTCACTGGCCCTATCACCTGGAAGAGGAATTGGTAGCGCCGGCCAAAATTGGCCAGGCCTGGCAAGACCTGGCCAATTATCACGCCGCCAACTGGCAGGGAGCGGCCATTACGCCAGCGCATCAGGAGCGGTACATCCAGCTCTATGAAGCGGCCCTGGTCTACCTGGACGGCCAGATTGGGCGGTTGTTGGGCTTCCTCGAAAGTTCCGGCCGGCTGGCTAACACAGCCGTGGTCGTGGTGGCCGATCACGGCGAGGAGTTCCTGGAACACGGCCGCTGGGGGCATTGGGAGAATAATCTGTACGATGAGATCATCCGGGTCCCTCTCCTCGTTTACGTACCCGGCCTGCCCGGCCCGCACAGCGTCGAGCGCCAGGTCCGTACCCTGGACGTGATGCCGACCCTGCTGGAGTTGTCCGGCTGCTCGCCGCCACCAGGGATGGAGGGCGCCAGTCTGCGGCCGTTGTGGACCAGAGAGGGAAAGGCGTACCCGGCTAATGAAGCCGTTTGTGAAATGTGGCGCGACACCTGGCACCGTATTGCCGTGCGGACGGAGAAGTTTAAGATGATTTGGGACAGCCGCCAGCCCGGCCGGCCGGAGCTTTACGACCTGGCGGCCGACCCGGCCGAGCAACAGGGCGGCAGCGCCCTGTATGCCGACGTTGTCCGCAACTTTCAGGCCCGGGTCACCGCTCACCTCCACTACGTCAGCCAGACGGCGCCGGCCGAGGCTGCTGGCGAGCTGGAGCTGGACGCAGCGGTGCTTCAGCGCCTGCGCGGCCTGGGTTATATTGAGTAGGCAAGTAGCAAGTAGGCAAGTGGCAGGTAACGTGCAGACTCGCAAACTCGCAAACTCGCAGACTTGCAGACTTGCACACTCAATCCTGATATGAAGATCCTCCACCTGACGGAATTGTTCGCCCCGGTTGGCGGCGCGGAGCAATACCTCCTCAACCTGCTGCCGCTGCTGGAGGGTGCCGGCCACGAAAACGTTGTCGTCTATTGGGAACACCACCCCCGGACGGCGCCGGACGACAATAGGACCGTCCATTACGTTCCTGTCGAGGAGCCGCCGGCTCGCCAGCAGCACATTCGGGCTATCATCGGCCAGGAACAACCGGCGCTCATCTATCTCCATTCAACCGACAGGCCGGCTCTCATTGCCGCCATTGCCCCGCTGGCGCCAACGGTTGCCTACGTGCATGATTTCGACCCGCTCTGTCCGGGCCTGGCCAAGTATTATCGCCGGGGCAAACGAATCTGTACCCGGCCTTACGGCCTGGGCTGCGCAGCGATGATTTACCTGCGTCGCTGCGCCAGCGCCCGCCACCCAATTAGCGTTTACCGCATCATGCAGAACACCCGGCAACACCTGGCCATCCACCAGGAACTTTCCTGGCTGCTAGTGGCCAGCAACTACATGCGAGAGTTGTTGATCCAAAATGGACTGGCGGCCGGCCGGATCACGGTTCTGCCACATTTCACTCAACTCCCGGATGCCGCTCAACTGGTTACGCCGGCTGGCGATTGTCCCCGCCTGTTGTTCGTCGGCCGGCTGGAAGAGGAAAAGGGCCTGCCTTACCTGCTGCACGCCCTGGCCTGCATCTCCAGGCCATACCGGCTGCTGGTGGCCGGCGACGGTAGCCGCCGGGCGGCGTACGAAGCGCTGGCCCAGGAGCTGGGCATCGCCGGGCAGGTTGACTTTCTTGGCTGGCAGTCCCAGGCCGAGCTGGCGCAGGCTTACCAACGGGCCACGTGCCTGGTATTTCCCTCGGTCTGGCCAGAACCATTTGGCATGGTGGGCATTGACGCTTTTGGTTACGGCCGGCCAGTGGTCGCCTTTAACGTGGGCGGTGTCTCCGACTGGCTGCGGGATGGCTGGAATGGCTACCTGGCGCCGCCGCAGGACGTGGACCAACTGGCCGGGCGCATTGAGGCGCTGTTGGCCCAGCCGGCCCTGGCCAGAGAAATGGGCGCCAACGGCCGGCGCACCGCCGAGGAATGCTACACGCCGGGGCAACACCTGGAGAAGCTGTTGGCCGTCTTTACCGACGTGCTTGAACATGTCCCAATGAATAATCTGTGCTAAGATATCAACAGTGCTTACCAACGAAGAAGTGGAGAAGTCAAATGGAACCGCACGAAAGAGTGAAGGCAGTTTACCGGCAAGGAGTACTTGAATTATTAGAGCCAGTGTACTTACCAGAAGGAACGGAAGTCTGGGTAGAACTTCTAGCTGCGTCTCACTCAAATGGAGAATCAAATTCATTGAGTGCCGTTTGCCCTCAACCTCCAGAAACTTTGCTAAAATTGGTTGGCCTGGTTTCCGTTGGCGGAGATGCCGTAGCCGACTCAGAAGCTCTCTATGATACCGATTGGTATTGATACAGATGTAGCCACTTTGACGGCCAGCAAATAATCCCCCCATTGTCCGCGGTCCCCGTCTCTGGTTGAAGATCCTCTTTCTCTCTTCCTGGTACCCGTATCCGCCTGACAACGGCTCCAAGCTGCGCGTGTATAACCTGCTGCAGGGCCTGGCCCGGCAGCATGAGGTGACGTTACTGAGCTTTGCCGGGCGGCTGCCAGCGGAAACGCCACCGGCGCTGCGAACTCTGTGCTGTCAGGTTATCGCCGTGCCGCGGCCACCGTACCAGCCCAATAGCCCCCGTGCCCTGGCCGGCCTGTTCAGCCTGGCGCCGCGCTCGGTGCTGGATACCTACCAACCGCTCATGGCCGAGCAGATACGCCGTCTGCTACAGGACGAGGCGTTTCACCTGGTCATTGCTTCGCAATGGCGCACGGCCGCTTACTGGCCAGCTTTTGCCCACCTGCCAGCCATTTACGAGGAAGTGGAGTTGGGCGTCTTTACCAGCAAAGTAGCCCAGGCGGCGCAGCCGCTGCAGCGGCTGCGCCACCATCTGACCGTGCTGAAGCTGCAACAATACCTGCGGCGCTTGCTGCCTCGTTTCCGGGCCTGCACCATCGTTTCCGAGGCTGAAAAGTCGTTGCTACAAGAGCTGGTTCCTGGCTACCAGGCAGTCCACCTGGTTCCCAACTGTGTTAATTTGGCTGACTATGCCGCTGTCCAGCGCCGGCCGCAGCCGGAGAGCCTGATTTTTACCGGCTCGCTATCCTACTTTGCCAACCACGACAGCATGAGCTGGTTCCTGGAGGAAGTCTACCCCCGTATCCAGGCCCAGGCCCCAACGGTGCGGCTAGTGATCACCGGCGACCCCGGCCACGCGCCCCTCCCCCCGGCCGGCAATGTGACGCTGACCGGCTTTGTGGACGACGTGCGCCCGCTGATTGCCTCGGCCACCGCCAGCCTGGCGCCTATTCGCCTGGGTGGCGGCACCCGTCTGAAAATCCTGGAGGCCATGGCCCTGGGCACGCCGGTGGTAACAACCAGCAAGGGCGCCGAGGGCCTGGAAGTGGCCCACGGCGAGCACCTCCTGATAGCCGACACCCCAGAAGAATTTGCCTCGGCCGTGCTCCGTTTATTACAAGATCCTGAGTTATGCCGCCAGTTAGCTAACAACGCTTGCCGATTAATCAGTCGGAAGTATGATTGGACGGTAGTTATGCCTGAATTCTTGTGCCTGGTTGAAAGTATGGCCTATGTTAACTAATTCTTTGCGTCGTCTGCCCCCCGATTATCTGAAGCTGCGCCTGTTGGCGGTGGTGGGACTACCTTTACTCGCCCTGGCCATCGGCTATACCTTTTCCCTGTCCCAGGCTGTGCTCATCTTGGGCGCGCTGGGGGCGCTGGTCGCCGCCCTGCTTCTTCTCCGCTGGCCTTCCCTGGGCATAGCTACTCTGGTTGTCTCGACCGTGATTGTCCCGTTTTCGGTGAGCACCGGCACGAAAACAAACCTGAACCTGCCGGTGTTTCTCATACCGGGCTTCATAGCCCTGGGGCTGTTCGACATGACGGCCCGCAAAGGTCATTTTCGCTTTATTCTGGCGCGGGCCGACCTGGCTGCTCTGGGATTAAGTCTCGCGGCTGCGCTGGCCTTTACCCTGGGGCAATTGCCCTGGTTTCCGTTAGCCCCGGCACCGATTACCGCCCAGTTAGGGGGCCTGGCTGTCTTTCTGTTGTCGGCCGGCGCTTTTCTATTAGCCTCTCACCAGCTACGAGATAAACAGTGGCTGCGGCGTATTACCTGGCTCTTTTTGCTGCTGGGTAGCCTCCATCTCTTGGCCTTTCTGGCGCCCAATCGCCTGCCGCTTAGAGGGCTTTTTAACCCTATCATCAGCAGCGTTTTCCTGACGTGGATCGTAGCCCTGGCCTTCAGCCAGGCGCTCTTCAACCACCGGCTCCATCCATTCTGGCGGGTGGCGCTGGCGCTAGTAGTGCTTCTTACTTTCTTCCTAACTTTTTTCCGTTTGCGCGCCTGGGCCTCGGGCTGGTTGCCTGGCGTGGTCACTGTACTGGTCATCATTTACCTATGGCGGCCGCGCCTGGGTCTGGTGCTCGGCGTGGTTTGTGGCAGCTTTGCCCTGTTCTACATGAACGAAATTCTGGACGTGGTCGTGTTGCAGGATAACTTTTATAGCCTGGAAACACGCCTGGCAGCCTGGCAAATTCTCCTCGAGATTATCAACGTCAACCCATTGCTTGGCTTGGGGCCGGCCAACTATTACTGGTATACGCCGCTTTATAACATTCTCGGTTATTACGTGCAGTTTAATTCACACAACCAATACCTGGACATTATCGCCCAGGCTGGCCTGGTGGGATTAGGCTGCTTTGCCTGGTGGGCATACGAACTCGCCAGAATAGGCTGGCGCCTGCGGGACAGGGCACCGGCCGGTTTCGAGCGGGCTTACGTTTACGCTGCCCTGGGTGGGCTGGCTGGAACTCTCTTTGCCGGGATGCTAGGCGATTGGATATTGCCTTTTGTCTATAACGTCGGCCTGGCCGGTTTTAAAGGCAGTGTAGTGGGCTGGCTTTTCCTGGGGGGACTGGTGGGGCTGGACAAAATTTACCGAAAGGAGCAAGAGCCTGCTCCGGCCGAAGTGTAAGAGTGCCAAGTGTCAGGTATCAAGTATCAACTTGTTAAGCATCTTGTTTTTTTCTTAATCTTATGCGCTTTGGGACTGACCGGCTGTGACCAGAAGAATGGCCCGCCGGATGGGACCGGCACGGGCACCCCGGGCTCAACACCTGTTATCGTCACCCCGACAGTTGCCGGCGGGGCCAGGGCCAGGCCGCTCCCAGAGTTGGGGGCGGGGAGTTACCTTGGCTTTCAGGGCGGGTTGTATCCTGGCGGCGTTAACGAGATGCCGGCCGAACACAGCCAGGTTGGCCTGGAACGGGCCGGCCGCGTCCAGCCGTTGACCCCGGCCGGCAACCCGTCGCCGGATGGTAAGTACGTCCTGCTTTCCATTGGGATTGCCAACGCAGCCCACGAGTTTTGCGGCCAGACGCCCAACGATTGCCAGCCAGAGACGTTTGGCGGCCAGGCCGCCCAATCGCCGGAGGTGGACCACACCAACCTGGTCATCGTCAATGGGGCCATCTACGGTGGCGATGCGGCCCGGTGGGAATCGCCGGCCGCCGAAAGCTATGATCGGATACGCGACCAGGCCCTTACCCCTCTTGGGCTCGGCGAGGCACAGGTGCAAGTTGTCTGGCTTAAGGTGGCCAATAGCAACGCCGCCAACCAGCCCTCGCTGCCCGACCCCCAGGCGGACGCTTACCTCTTGCTGCAGGAATTGGGCAATATCGTTCGGGCGCTACAGGCCCGCTACCCTAACCTGCAGCAGGTCTTTGTTTCCAGCCGCAGCTACGGCGGCTACGCCACAAACCAGGTCAATCCCGAGCCGTACGCTTACGAGTCGGGCTTTGCCGTCAAGTGGCTAATTGAGGCCCAAATCCAACAGATGGCAGGTGGTGGTCGCCCAATTGACGGGCCGGCCGGGAATTTAAACTACAACCGCGTGGCGCCCTGGATTGCCTGGGGGCCTTATTTGTGGGCCGACGGCGCCAACCCGCGCGCCGACGGGCTCACCTGGCAGCCGGCCGATTTTGAAGCCGAGGGTGTCCAACTCTCCCGGCGGGGCGAGCAGAAGGCCGGCGCTCTGCTGCTCGACTTCTTTAGCACCTCGCCCCACACGACGCCCTGGTTTTTGGCCGATGAGACGGTTGCGGTCGAGCCGCCGACGCCGGTCCCATCGCCTATCCCGACGCCGGAGGCGCCTACCGCCACGGCCGCGGCCATTGTCCTCTCGCCGACGCCACCACCAGCCAGCAATGGCGCCGATCAAACGCCAATTCCGCTCATTGACATGGGCCCGGCCACCTACCTGGGCTTCAGCGGCGGCTTGTATCCCGGCGGCAGCAACGAAATGCCCCTGGAACACGCCCTGGAGGGCCTGGCGCGGGCTAATCTTATCCAGCCGCTGGATACGGCCGGGAATCCATCACCTACCGGTAAATACGTTCTGTTGGGCGTGGGCATGTCGAACGCGGCGCGTGAATTTGGCGTCCCCGGCCGGGAACAAAACTGGACTTTTATGGGCCTGGCGGCCGGCGACCAGGCACTCAACCAGGAGGCCCTGGCGCTTATCAATGGGGCCAGGAGCGGCCAGGACGCTCCTGATTGGGAAGCCCCTAATGCCTATAATTACAATTGGATCCGGGATAACCAGCTTATCCCCAACGGCTTGAGCGAAAACCAGGTCCAGGTCATCTGGCTCAAGCAGGCCAACGGCGACGCTGGAACCCGCCCTTCGCTGCCCTCGCCAGAGGCAGACGCTTACGTGTTTATGGAACGCATGGGCAACATCCTGCGCGCGCTCAAGAGCCGGTACCCCAATTTGCAGCAGGTCTTTATTTCCAGCCGCATCTACGCCGGCTACTCTACGGACAACCGGAACCCCGAGCCGTACGCTTATGAAACGGGATTTGCCGTCAAGTGGCTGATCGAGGCCCAAATCCGGCAAATGGCCGGCGGTGGCGCCGTGATTGACGAACACGCCGGCGACCTGAATTATCATACGGTCGCTCCCTGGATTGCCTGGGGGCCTTATCTGTGGGCCGACGGCGAAAATCCACGCTCCGACGGGCTGGCCTGGCTGCCAGGTGATTACGCGCCTGATGGCACCCATCCGTTTATCGAAGGGCAGCGCAAGGTGGCCAACTTGTTGCTCGATTTCTTCAAGAATTCACCCCTGACACAGTGCTGGTTTCTTAGCGACGGCGTTTGCCAGGCGCCCTGACGTGATTGAAGGAAAAGACGTGACGACGCTGGCAGGAATCGTCCGCGAAGAAGCCAGTTATTACCTGCCTGCGGCGCGCTATCTGCTGGGGCCCGGCCGGAGCCAGTCCCGGCGAAAGGTATTGGTCAACGGGGTGCCCAAATCGGGCACAACCTGGATGGTCCGGCTGTTGGCCACCGTGCCCGGCTATCGGGCGGTGGGCAACTTTCGCGGCCACATCGGCAGCTATCACGGCGTGCGGCCGGGAGACGTGATTCACGGCCACGACTGGTACACGGCCGAGTTAAAAGAAACGCTGCAGGCCAATCACATCCAGGTCGTCCTCGTCGTGCGAGATTTGCGCGACCAGGCCGTCTCGCGCATGTTTCACCTTAAGCGGGACGAGACCCACGCCTGGCAGCCGGCGTTCAAGCAAATGAGCAACGACGAGGCCTTGATGCTGTCAATCGAGGGACGGGAAGCCCAGGCGGGATTGCCCGTTTTGCCCGGCGTGGCTGCCTGGAAAACGTTTGCCCGGCAATGGCTGGCCGGCGATCTGGAACTCATTTGCCTGCGCTACGAAGATTTGCTGGCCGACCCGGTGAAGGAGCTGGGCCAGGTGTTCCAACGCCTGGACATCGCCCTGTCTGAAAGGTTGCTGGAAGCGATTGTCGTACGCAACCGCTTTGAACGGCTGACCATCGGCCGCCGGTTCTGGCAAAAGGGGCGAGGACCTGGCCAGGAAGACGCTGCCTCTCACTTTCGCAAAGGAATTACCGGTGATTGGCAGAATTATTTTAATGCGACGCACCGCAGCCGGTTTAAGGAACTGGCCGGCGACTGGCTGGTGGAGATGGGTTACGAAACGGATGTTGATTGGTAGGTACTGGTATGGACCTATCTATTATCATCGTCAACTGGAATACGCGGGAGTTACTGGCCAGTTGCCTGCAATCAGTAAGCGATAATCTTCGGGCGACGGCCGGCCTCAAGGTCGAAACGTTTGTGGTGGACAACGCCTCGGCCGATGGCAGCGCGGCGATGGTGCGCGAACACTTTCCCTGGGTACGGTTATTGGAGAACGGGCAGAACGCGGGCTTTGCCCAGGCCAACAACCAGGCCATTCGCCAGAGCGGCGGGCGCTACCTGCTGCTGTTGAATCCAGATACCGAGGTGCGGCCAGGAGCGCTGGCGGCGCTGTTTAGCTTTATGGAAGCCCATCCTGAAGCAGGTGCGGCCGGGGCGCGGCTGCTCAATACCGACGGCAGCCTGCAGCCTTCCTGCACCCTGACCCCCACGCCCGGCCGGGAGTTGTGGCTGCTACTCCACCTGGATGCGCTTTACCCGCGCTACGCCCGGTACGCGATGTCGGAATGGGATACAGGCAAGCCGCGTGCGGTCGAGGTGCTTAAGGGCGCCTGCCTTCTGCTGCGCCGGGAAGCGCTCGACCAGGCGGGGCCTTTCGACGAGGAGTACTTCATGTATTCCGAGGAAGTAGACCTTTGCCGGCGTATTCGCCTGGGGGGCTGGCAGATTTATTGGGTACCGCAGGCGGAAGTCATCCATTATGAGGGGCAAAGTACCAGACAGGTAGCCACCAACATGTTTTTGCACCTTTACCAGGCCAAGCTGTTCTATTTTCGCAAGAATGGCGGGCGGCGGGCGGCCTGGCGCTATAAGCTCGTCTTATTGGCTGCGGCCCTGCCCCGCCTGGCGCTGAGCCCGCTGGCCTGGCTGGAACGGCCGCCGGCGCGCCAGCGCCACCTGGCCCTGGCCGGGCGCTATTGGCAATTGGTACGGCTGCTGCCGGGCCTGTAGGCGACATGCGCATCCTCTTCCTGGCCCAGCTTGTCCCTTATCCGGCCGACGCCGGCCCGAAGGTCCGTATTTACCACGTTTTGCAGTACCTGGCGTCGGCCGGCCACCAGGTGACACTGGTTGCTTTTCACCGCCCCGGGGACCGGCCAGAACAGGTAGACCACCTGCGTCGCTATTGCCAGGCAATACACACCGTGCTAATGCCCCGCTCCCGGCCGCGAGATGCCTGGCGGTTGGCGTACAGTCTGCTTACCGGCCAGCCGTTTCTGATCGCCCGCGATGATGTGGCGGCCATGCGTCGCCTTCTAGAGCGCCTTCTGGCTCAAGATACATTTGACGCCATTCACGCCGACCAGTTATGGATGGCCCAGTATGCCCTGGCAGCCAGGAGCGGCCGCCGGGGCAACCGCCGGCCGATGACCGTGTTGGACCAACATAACGCCGTCTATTTAATTCCCCAACGGCTGGCGGCCGGGGCGGGCAATCCCATCGGCCGGGCCTTGCTGGCCCTGGAGGGGCGCAAAATGTCCGGCTACGAAGTCGCAGCCTGCCGGCATTTTGACCACGTCGTCTGGGTAACGGACGAGGACCGGGCGGCACTGGCCCACGCTGCCGGCGGGGCAGCGCCGGCTACCGGGTTGACCATACCGATTTGTGTAGACCCCCAGGCCACGCCGCCTGTGCCCCGGCCGGAGAACGCGCGCCGGGTCACCTTCCTGGGTGGGATGCACTGGCCGCCTAACGGCCAGGGCGTGACCTGGTTTGCCAACCAGGTCTGGCCGCTCATCCTGGAGCAGGTTCCCGAGGCCATCTTTACCGTTATCGGGAAGAGCCCGCCAGCGGCCGTCCGGGAGCCAGAAAGTAAACGGCGGAATGTAGAAGTGGCCGGCTATGTGGCCGATCCGTTACCTTACCTGGCGGAAACGGCGGCCTTTGTCGTTCCTCTGCACGCCGGTGGCGGGATGCGTGTCAAAATTCTGGACGCCTGGTGCTGGGGCCTGCCTGTCGTCTCCACGACTATTGGCGCCGAGGGTATTTGCTACCAGGACGGCCGGGACTTGCTGATCGCCGACAGCCCCGAGGCCTTTGCCCAGGCGGTCATCCGGCTGTTGAGCGAGCCAGCCTGGGCGGCCAGCGTGGGCAAGAGCGGCCGCCGGACCGTCGAAATTCATTACAACTGGCGCAAGGTCTATCGCGCCTGGGACGCTATTTATGAGAACTAATCGCCGCTTGCTGGTGATCATTGTGCTGGCCGTGGTTTTGCGGCTGGGCGCGGCTCTTTATCTGGGCAATGACGTCACTCCCCTGCCAGGGACGTTTGACCAGGTCTCCTACCACGCGTTGGCTTTGCGCCTGTTGGGTGGCCACGGCTTTTCGTTTGACCGCCCCTGGTGGCCGGCCACGGCGGCCGGCACCCCCACCGCCCATTGGAGCTTCCTGTACACTTTTTACCTGGCGGCCGTATACAGCCTTTTCGGTCCCCAGGCCGTGGCAGCGCGGCTACTCCAGGCGGTTATCGTCGGTATTCTCCATCCCTATCTGGCCTACCGCCTGGGCAGCGCCGTTTTCAACGACCGGGTTGGCCTGGCAGCGGCCGGGGTAACGGCCATTTACGCTTATTTTGTCTACTACACAGCCACGTTGATGACCGAGCCGTTCTATATCACGGCCATCCTGGCCAGCCTTTACCTGACGCTGCGCCTGGCCCGGCCGGAGCAGACCGGGGAGGGACGTCTGGCTCTGGCCCTGGGATTGGCGCTGGGCTCGGCCGTGCTGTTGCGCCAGTTATACCTGTTGGTTATTCCTTTCCTCTTGCTGTGGTTGTGGTGGGCCCGCTTCCGGCGCGGCGGCAAAATGCCGCTGGCGGCGACGGCTATCGTTCCGGCTATTGTCCTGGCAGCGATCTTACCTTTTACCCTTTACAATTATGCCCGCTTTGACCGTTTCGTGCTGCTGAATACGAACGCCGGCTACGCCTTTTACTGGGCTAACCATCCCATCTACGGCACGCATTTTATTTCTATCCTGCCCCCAGAGATGGGCTCTTACCGCGACCTGATCCCGGCCGAATTGCGCCGCCTGCACCTGGACGAAGCCGCCCTGGATCAGGAATTGCTGCGCCGGGGTTTGCGCTTTGTGCTGGATGATCCCGGACGCTACGTTTTGCTTTCCTTCAGCCGTATCCCGGCCTATTTCACGTTCTGGCCCTCGGCCGGCTCGGAACTGTTGAGCAATGTGGCCCGGGTGGCCAGCTTTGGCCTCTTTTTACCGGTTATGCTTTATGGCCTGGGGCGTTCTTTCCACCAGCGGCGTGATAGCCCCTATTGGCTCGATCCGGCGTCGTTACTCGTCCTCTTTACCGTCCTCTATACCGTTATCCACCTGCTTTCCTGGGCGCTAATCCGCTATCGCCTACCTGTGGACGCCATCCTGGTCATTTTTGCCGGTTCGGCCGTGGTAGATGTTCTGGCCCGCCTCCGCCCTGGCCGGCCGGTCCGCCGGGGCGCGCTCGTAAGCCAGGATTGAAAGTGGCCAGGGTGAGCGCGGTTGGCTTCGCCAACCACATGCTCGCGGTTCCAGGGTTGCTGCGAGCAGGGATGCTGGAGTTCGGCAGCCGAACTCTGGTCCCAGGAAAGGGCCTGGTTGTGCGCGTTCTTTTTGTCGTTCCTTATCCACCCAGTCGCATCCGGGTACGATCCTACAACCTGGTCCGGCAGCTTACGGCGCTAGGACACGAGGTAACTGTTCTGACGCTCTGGTCAGATGCGGCCGAACGAGCCGACGCAGCCGCCCTGGCCAGGCAGGTCCACCACGTCGTTGCTCTGCGCCTGCCCCGTTGGCGCTCGCTGTGGAATTGTTTGCAGGCTTTGCCGACGCGGAAGCCCCTGCAAGCTGTGTACTGCTGGCAACCGGCCCTGGCCCGGCAAGCGGCCGACCTGGCCATTTCGGCCGACGGCCAGCCGGCCTTTGACGTCGTTCACGTCGAACATCTTCGGGGGGCAGAGTACGGGCTTTATTTACAGGCGCGGTTGGCGGCCGGCCAGCGGCCGTTGCCCGTCGTCTGGGACAGCGTGGACTGTATCAGCTATCTGTTTCGCCAGGCGGCCACAAGCAGCCACAGCCGCTTTGGCGCCTGGGCGGCCCGTCTCGACCTGGCGCGCACGGAGCGATACGAGGGCTGGCTGGCCGGCCGGTTTGCCCACGTTTCGATTGTCTCGGCCATTGACCGGCAGGCGCTACTTGGCCTCCTGCCTCCCGGCGAAAAGCAGCCGGCCGTTTCGTTGCTGCCAAACGGCGTCGAGCTGGATTATTTCTGTCCCGACCCCGCCACCGGGCGAGAACCGGCGAGCGTGGTTTTTAGCGGTAAGATGAGCTACCACGCCAACGTCACTATGGCTTTGTACCTGGCCCAGGAAATTATGCCGCGCGTCTGGCGCCAGCGGCCGGATGTGCAGCTTACTATCGTAGGCAAAGCGCCTCCCCCGGAAGTAAGGGTTCTGGGACAGCGGCCGGGGGTTGCCGTCACCGGCCTGGTGGAGGACATCCGGCCCTATTTGCGCCGGGCAACCGCGGCTGTCGTGCCCTTGCTCTATGGGGCCGGGCTGCAATTCAAGGTGCTGGAAGGGATGGCTTGCGCCACCCCGGTTGTGGCCACGCCCCAGGCCGCGGCCTCGCTGGCGGCCGTGCCGGGGCGTGATCTGCTGGTGGCCGGCAGCGCCGAGGAGTTTGCCGGGGCAATCTTGGCGTTACTGGCCGATCCCCAGCGACAACAGGCAATCGGCGCAGCCGGCCGGGCCTATGTCGAATCGCACCACAACTGGGCCACAATTACCGGCCGGCTGGCAGAAATTTACCAACAAGTTGTTCATCAGGCCCATTCATGAAAGAATTGTCCTACAATCGTTGTCAGTAAAAGTAGATGTTTACCTGAGGCTGCCTTCCAATTTACAAATTTGGCTGGATGTGTTAATATAAGCTGGCCAATAGATGCGCTGTACTTGAACTGGAAAACTAAACTCGTGCCAGTAAGTTAAGCAGTGCCAACAAAGTGTAAAATCTTTCATCTTAGCGGAAGTTGTCATAGCGGCCGCCACAAGTTAGTGTGTGTGTTGCTAATCACCGGATTAATTTATTCATTTGGGAGGAAAAATCATGAAGGAAGTCTTAAGATTGTTAGCCGTAGGTTTGTTGGCGATTTTGCTCCTGGTCGTGCTTGGCGCCTCAGGGGGTGGAAGCTCCGCCTATGCTTCTGACTCTGTTGATTATGCCAGGTTTACGCCGGAAGGTGGTATTCTCCTGGCTGATCAGTTGCCGGTTGCCGGCAGCGAGTCAGCGGGCCGGCGTGGAGGAACTTGGACGGTGCTGGCCACCATGAACCAGGCCGTGAAGCAGGTCAACGGCGGCGGTTATGGCCTTAACCACAATTTCATTTTCATTCCGGGTGGGGTCATTAATACGATCGGGCCATTGCTGCACGACAAAATGCAACATTACGAGATATCTACTAATCGCTGGCGCACGGATCCCCAGGCGATGCCGGTTGCCGTGGCCGACGCGGCTATTTGTACTGACACGGCCGGCAAAGTCCACGTGATCAATGGCTTTGATAGCACCAGCTCCCTGGTCTCCGTCCACCAGATTTACGACACCAGCCAGCCGATTGGCTCCCGCTGGACCACGGCCGCCGCCCCCGTGGTTAGCGGCAACAATTATTTCTCCCAGGGTAGCGGCTGCGCCGTGATTAACCATATACTTTACCTCTTCGGCGGTTATGGCGTGATCGGCGGCGGCACCCCTGCAGCGTTGGGCACAACCTGGGCCTACAACCCGAATACCAACACGTGGACCGACACAGGCTTTACTATGAATGTTGCACGCTACTGGGCCGGTTTCGGCCAGAAGATCAATATTAGCGCCCATGCGGCCGGTGGTACGGACGGCAGTACCACGCTGGACTCAACCGAGAAATTCACCCCAGGCTCCGGTTGGACGGCTGGCACGGACCTGCCCCTGCCTCTGCTGGCCCCGGGCCTGGTTGGCACAGACAACGGCGTTATGGTCTTTGGCGGCGGCACACCAGTTGGGCCTAGCTTTGTTCTGCAGGTAGCCACCTACACATGCGCGGGCGGGTGCGGCCCATTGACACCCTGGAACAACGCGAGTAGAGATCTGAACACGGCCCGCTGGTTCGCCGGCTACGCCGGCGGCCCGCCGGAGGGACCGTTCATTGCCGGTGGACACGTCAGTGGTAATGGTTCGTTGAAAAGCTCTGAACGTTTCCAGTTGCCCTAGCCCAAGCGCGGCCTTACCGAATGACCGGTAAGCGTATTCTGGAAAACGGCCTTTCAAGTTAATTTGAAGAAGACCCTAAGAGTTCCTTCCTTAGGGTCTTTTTACCCAAATAAAGGTACCCATGACGGGTGTTAACGAGTGTCAGCAAGCAGCGGATTTTGTAGTTTCTGCAATAGTAATGGTATGCTTTGGATTGGCAATGCTGTCCTCCTTAATTACAGAGGGTAACCTGCCATAGGAGCGAGCATGGAGTTAAAAGCGTATATTGCCCCGTTGCGTAAGTGGTGGTGGCTTATCCTGGCGACAACGCTGATGGCCTCTGTTTCCAGTTACCTGGCGACGCGGCAACAGCCGCCAATTTACAGGGCCAGCGCTACCCTGCTAATTGGTAGCACCTTGGAAAATCCCAACCCTAGCGGGAGCGATATTATATTGTCTCAACAGTTGGCCCAAACTTACGTGGACCTGGCCAAGCTGGCGCAAATACGCGAGGCAACCATGAAGAACCTGGGGCTCACCCAGTTGCCGGAATACGTGGTGAGTAGCCAGCTCAATACCCAGTTGATCAAAATAGAGGTGACGGATACAAGCCCGGAACGGGCGACGGCCGTGGCTAACGAACTGGCCAACCAGTTGGTCTTACGTAGCCCGACGAGCGCCCAGGCGGAAGAGCGGGCCCGCTTGGCTTTCATCAACCAGGAACTGGATGACCTGGAGGTGAAAATTGAAGAAACCAAGAACGAGATTACTGCCAAACAGCAAGAGTTGGCCGCCTCATTTAGCGCCCGGGCAATTTCTGACCTCCAGGGGCAAATAACTGCCCTGGAAACCAAGCTCAATACCTTGCAAACCAATTACGCCACTTTAGTGTCCAGCACCCAGCAGGGCGCCAGGAATACGATTAGCGTTATTCAAGAAGCCACCCTGCCTGAAAGGCCGGTCGGGCCGAACAAGCCATTGACCATTCTGGTCATTTCGCTGATTGGATTTATTCTGGCAGCCGGCGCCGCCTATCTGCTGGAATATTTGGACGACACGATCAAGTCGCCCGACGACATCGAGAAACTATCCGGGCTGCCCACACTGTCTGGTATTGCCCGGCTCAAGTTAACGAATAGCCCAGACTGCCTGATAACGCTCAATAAACCTCGCTCACCCGTTGCCGAGGCCTTTCGGGGTTTGCGGACAGCCATCCAATTTTCCAACGTTGACAAGTCCAACCGAATTATCGTCGTTACCAGCGCTAACCAGGCGGAAGGGAAGAGTCTGGTAGCGGCCAACCTGGCGATTGTGATGGCCCAGGCCGGGCACAGCACCTTGTTGCTTGATGCTGATCTGCGGCGGCCGGTTCAGCATCGGCTATTCGACCTGGATAGAAATCGGGGATTAACGAACCTGTTGTTGACGCTGGAGCAAGATTCGGCCGGCCAGTTAGAGAGGCGGGGATTGGAAGATTACATTCAGCCGGTCGCCAAATCAGGGTTGTATGTTTTGACCAGCGGCCCTGTGCCCCCCAACCCTTCCGAGTTATTGGGTTCGGCTAAGATGAAAGCAGTGCTGGCCACCCTTTCGACCCGGTTTACCTATATTATTCTGGATACCCCACCTGTCCTGGCGGTGACCGACGCAGTCGTTTTGAGCACCGAGGTGGACAGCGCCATGCTGATCATTGACTATGGCAAGACCAGGAGCGCCCACTTCAAACGGGCCGTCGGACGGCTCCGTGAGGTAAACGCTAACCTGATTGGCGTCACGTTGAACCGTCTCTCACAGCGAAGCGAGGCCTACTACCACTATTATTACTACCAGGATTCTTACTACCACCGGGAACCTGACCTTGAGGAGATGAACAGCCCCTCGACTAACGGCCACAGTCGGAGCAATGGCTTTTTGACTAAATTGCCCTGGCGCAAGCAAAAAGTGTCGGCCGAAGACAAATAGTAGCCAGCTCGCCAGGCGCTGCATTTAGGGCATGAGAAGCTCAACAGGAAGTTCCTGTTGAGCTTTTTTTTGCTTATCACAGTGCCAGGGCTCGTCCGGCTTTTCTCGATTGTAGCCGATACCACCGACGTTGCCGGCCAGGTGGATGACGACGAGCTACTTTCTACGACGACACCGGGAGTCCGGTGTCGGTTGAGGCCCAGCTCAAATGCTGCAACCCCACGCTAACGGCCGATTTCAAGGTAGATCGGTCCGAAAGAAGCATTTTCAAGTACGTGATCATCGGTCCGGGACGGAAGGCCCATTCGCGGAAGGCCCGTTTTTGCCAGTAGAGCAGCCGCTCAGCCGGCAGCCCCGGATAGTCCAGGACCGTCCCCTTGTCCATGTCCACCTGCTCCCAGCGCGTGCCCGGCCGGAACCAGTTGTTTTTGACCACTTCAAAGAAAAAAGGTGTGCCCGGGTAAGGGGCGGCCACGTGGAAGAGGGCAATGTCCAGCGGCAGCCGTTTGGAAAAGTCAATCGTCTGCCGGATCGTCTCCTCCGTTTCCTGGGGCAGGCCAATAATAAAGTAGCCCCAGTTCTTGATGCCGGCGTTCCTGGCCCAGCGCAGGGCGCGCTCGGCCTTGTCCGGGTAAGCGCCTTTGCGGGCGTGGCGCAAAATTTGCTCGTTGCCGCTTTCAATACCCCAGGAGATGAGCCAGCAGCCGGCCTGGCCCATCAGGTTGAGCATTTCTTCATCCACGTAATCTACCCGGCTGTTGCACGTCCACCTGACGTTGAGCTTTTCGGCAATCATCAACCGGCATAGTTCCATCACCTGGTCACGGTTGACGGTAAAGAGGTCAGCGTACATGTGAATGTTGTGAATGCCCAATTTCTTAAGCTGCTGCATCTCCTCGACCAGCAGTCGCGGCGAACGCAGCCGGGCGGAGTACTGGTAGCTGACGTGCTTGATGCAATAGGTGCAGCCAGCCGGGCAACCTCGACTGGTAACGATGAAGGTAAACGGTCCCTTAATCAGGGGCATGCGGTACTTTGGCAGTGGCAACAGGTCGTGCAGGGGGATGGGCAGGTCGTCCAGGTCGGCCAGGAACGGCCGGGTCAGGTTCATCACCAGCTCGTCGCCCTTACGCCAAACCAGCCCTTTAATGCCGTGCATGTCCACCGCGCCGTCCTGGCCGATGGCCGGCCGGTAGGTGGGATCGTGTTTCTCAAACAGCCGCTGAATTTCCGGCGACCGCTGGTCAAAGCGGCTCTCCAAATGGTCCAGCAGGTCGCGAATGGTCAGGTCGGGCTCGCCGACCAAGACGTAGTCCAGGGCCGGGTACGGCCGCAGTGTCTCGCGAGGGATAGGCGTCACGTGAGTGCCAAAGGCAATGGTCTGGGCGCCGCGCGCCTTGGCCAGGAAACAACCGTACATGTCGTTTTCCAGGGTGGGGGCCGTCACCTGGGTCAGGTAGTAGCGCGGCCGGTACTTCTCCAGCAGCCGGGCAAACTCCGGCCAGCCCATCCGCTCGGCATTGGCATCCACGATGGCCACTTTATAAGCCGGGTGAAGCAG
Source organism: Chloroflexota bacterium (assembly GCA_022616275.1). GTDB lineage: Bacteria > Chloroflexota > Anaerolineae > Promineifilales > Promineifilaceae. Next base: position 2,522 of record JAKEFB010000095.1, on the reverse strand, counting down.
CGCCGCCATCTGGGCCAGGGAGACCTGGGGCCAGACCATATTCTCACGCGTGCGCCGGCCGACCCGGTGCTGCGTCCGAATCCAATAACCGCCGTCCGGCGTGGGCGGATTGACCAGGAGAATATCCACCGCCCCGGCCGGCCGGGGGTCGTCCAACAAGCCCTGGCGGACAATGTCGTCGGCGTTGGGGAAATCGGCCAGCCGCACTTTGGGAATGCGCCGGGTGCCCAGATTTTCTCGGAGGGGGTCGTTTTCGTCTTTGTTCATTCGTTCATGTTCTCCCACCAGGCGCGGTCGAGACCGGCCTGAGTAGTGATCTTAAGAGACGTTCATATCTTTCTGTGTTTGCCCTTCGCGCTGGCTCAGCTCGTCCAACACGCGCAATAGTATCCAATAAATTACCAGTTGGGCGCCCACCAGGATAAGCATGGCGCTGGCCAGCAAATAGAGCCAGAGGCGGGCAATCTCCCAGCCGGTCAGCCCCAGGGCCAGGCTGGCCGCGGCCAGCCCCAGCCCGGCCGTTCCGGCCAGAACTCCCATCCAGCCAAAGTGGCGGTCCAGGGGGGTCTTGAAAATCGGCCGGCCAAACAAACCCTGGCGCACCGGCTGCTTATAAAATAGGGAGACCAGGTAATTGAAGGTCACACCCAGGGAAAAGACGCTGATGCCGGTAACGCCGGCCACCAGGGCCGCAAAAACGGCCGCCACGCCCCACGGTCCCAGCGTGGTGACGCCGCTCAGGCGGGCGGCCACTAACCCGGCGGCTACCAGCAGGGCCAGGGCGACCCCGGAAAGGCCGAGCAGCCCCAAAATGCGGACCGGGTTATAGGTAAGGGCAGTCCAGATGATGGAGTGGAGAAAGATAGAGCCGTCGCGGACGACGCTCAACTTGGAGCGGCCGACCCGCTCGCTGTAGGGGATGGGCACCTCGGCCATAGCAATTCCCTCGTGGATGGCGCGGGTGCTCATCACCGGGGTGAGGTTTAAGCCATCCGGGAGGGGATAAATGCGGGCCAGCACCTCACGCTTGAAAACGCGCATCCCGCTGGCGCTGTCGCTTACCCGTTGCCGGCCGACGAGGCTGAGCAGGTTGGCAAAAAACCAGTTACCCAGCCGGCGAGCCAGGGGCATGTGGCTGGCGGCGCCAGCCCGGCGCGAGCCAATGACCAGGTCGGCCCCGTTCAGGGCCGCCTGGCACAATTGGGGGAAGCACTCCGGCGGGTAAGTGCCATCGGCGTCCAGGAAACCAATTAACTCGCCGCTGGCCTGGCCAAAGCCGGTTTTCAGCGCCGCGCCGTAGCCCCGGTTGCGGCCGTGGCGGATCAGGCGGACCTGGTCAATGCCGCCGGCAACGTCGGCCGTCCGGTCGGCGGAGCCGTCGTCTACAACCAGTAGCTCCAGCCGAGTGACGCCAACCTGGGCCAGCTCCGGCCGCACGTCCAGGACGCGCTGGACGATGGCGGCAATGCCCTGTTCTTCGTTATAGGCGGGAATAACAATGGATAAGGTCGTCATACTTCAAAATAAACCGCTTGCTCTGGCCGGGAAGCGCCATCCTTTTCAATTTTCCGCAGCGGCCGGGCCGGCACACCGCCAACGACGGTGTAGGAAGGCACATCCTGGGTCACGACCGCTCCGGCGGCCACGACCGCTCCTTTGCCGACGCGCACGCCGTCAGTGATGATGGCGCCCGCGCCCAGCCAGACGTCGTCTTCGATGACGATTCCTTCGGCGGTGATACCTTGCTCCACAAATGGCCGGTCAGGATCGTCAAAGACGTGGTTGACGGCAATGATCTGGGTGAAGGGCGAAGTATACACCCGATCGCCAATTTCTACACCACCCTGCCCGCGAATGACGCAGTATTCACCGACCAGACTGTTGCGGCCGATTTTGATGCCGGCATGAGGCAGGTTGCGGAAGTTATAGACGTGGAGCACCGCGCCGTGCATGACGATGGTTTCCGGGCCAATCTCAATACCCTGAGGGCAGGCATGGAGGTAAACGCCCTGGTCCAGGTAGGCGCCGCGACCCAACCGGATGTGGCTGGCAAAACGCAGGCGCACACCGTTTTCGATAGCCGCCCAACCGTCCATGCCCAGGATCAGGCGGTACAATAACGCACGTACGCCCAGGCCCACAACGGTGGGAATCCAGCCAACCAGGAAGGTCAGGCCTTGTTCTAACAGGTAGCGGCCCAGGCCGGATGCCTGGCGACTGATGTAAAGACGCACTCCCTGTAGAGCAACTGACATCAAAACCCCAAACTAGTACCAGACCTCAAAAGTCTCAGAAGAGTTTTGAAGTCTCCTCAACCTTTCATTTTATGCGCTATCGAAGTGTTAAGCAAATTGGTTGCGCCGGGTAACAGTTCAGAATTGTGTCAGAATTGGTCAGGGAGTGGCCGGCTCGAAGACAAAACCCAAGTGGCGCCAGCATTCAAAGAGGGGATTGAAGCCGCGGGCTTTCCAGGTCTCAAACAAACTGGCCAAGGCCATACGGGTCTGGCTGCCAGCTGGACT